>JBLINS010000010.1:0-47199 GCA_047639455.1 Candidatus Omnitrophota bacterium | reverse complement strand
GCATGGCTCAGGATGACGATGGTGGAACTTGATTCGCGTTACTGAGGATGATGCGGACTTGTAGCTGAGATTCCTATTACTGGTTTTTGAAGTTGCTATATGGTGAGCCCATAAGTAGTCAAAAGAATTGCTAGCGGCTAGGGCCGCTGAAGGAAACGCGTCGGTGGAACGGCTGGGGCCGCCACCTGTGCGTAAGTTCGCACGGGGAACTTGAGCCTCCCACAAAACGGTCGCCTAAGTTCTGCGCTTACTTAATGTCCTATAATGTATCTTATGTCTAATGTTTACTGGGGGAATTGATTGAGAAAGGTTTATTTAGGACATGGCCCGATATAATTTCCAGCGCAATTAAATGCATTATTAATTGTGTCCGGTATTACAATATTGTGTATGTAGGCTATGCCACTACCCGGCGTTCTGCTGGGTGCTTTTAGGATGCGACTTGCATTAATTATGAAGCCAGTTCCATCGGTAGATATGCTATAACCGAAAAAAGTATTTTGGTTGAGACCGTCAAACATGATTGCATGCGGGTTGTAATCTAGCTGGCAAAATACAAAATTATTACATAATCCAAATTCGCCATATTCTTGAAAATAGCGTAATTCCGAGCTCTTAATCTCACCTAGTACATTGATGGCCTGGCCAGTTCAGCCTTAAGTAAAACTCCTTTAAAGACTGGCAAAGCCACACCGGCTAAAAGCCTAATATGACGATGACAATGAGAAGCTCCATAAGGGTAACGCCATGGATATTGGGTAGTTTTAATCTATTAGTGCTCATGCATTAGAATATACACGCTTAAGGACGCTTATCAAGGTTGATAACCGGTGTTAAAAGGCCATAATATTAAGGCTAGGGCTGTCTATTTTTGCTTAATTTAGGCCCCTGAGTGATCTTTTTTGACTAATTTCATAACGTTGCATGGCTTGGTTGAAAACAATGTCATGGGGTTGATTTGCGTCGATGCCGTGAACTTTGAGTAATTCATGCAATTCACCATCAGGAAAGGCGCAATATTCTCTATAGGGTATGTGTATGCAGTCTATCGCCCCCACCTTCTGCTCATGAATAAAGGAGAGTGCGTTTATAATTTTGGAAGTTGGTCCAAATTGATTAAGGGTATAAAAATGAAAGTTTTTAGCCCCGCGTTTAAAAAGATCCTCCACCTGACGAATTGCATAATCAATGCCCCATGCCTCCATTGATAAGTTGTCGCTATCATAACGCACTATAGCGCTTTGGACAGGCTCTGGGATGCTGCAGCCAGACATTTCAACCATCCGCTTCACCATTTTAGCTTTGGTGATGGGCATAATGCCAACGCTGATGGGCACATGCACATTGCGACTATTCAAATGGTTTGTAAAAATATCGTAGGAATTATTATCAAAAAAGAATTGCGTAATAATGCCGTCAGCCCCTAGTTTTACTTTCACGGCTAAGTGATCCATGTCAATAGCTAGGCTTTTTGATTCAGGGTGGCCCTCCGGACACCCTGCAACTAATAAGCCTAAGTGATCACCGCCTCCTTTGGGTGAGGATCTAATATGTTGGACTAATTCGGACGCAAATTTGAAGCCATTTGCTGGTAATTGGGCCATGCGTTCGGATGTATGCGGTTTATCGCCTCTCAAGGCAAGGATGTTGCGTATGCCGGCTGACGTAAATTTCTCAATATAATCATTGACGATATCAGGAGACATGCCCAAGCCGGTGAAATGAGCAATGCAAGTTTGACCCAATGCCGTTTGGATATGATTCACCGCGTCAAAAGAATTGGTTACGGTCGATCCACCCGCGCCCCAAGTGATCGAGCAAAACTGAGGCTTGTAGTTGGCACATAGTTCGGCAATGGTTGTGTATAGCTCGGAAAGTTTGGGCTCAGTTTTGGGTGGAAAAAATTCATATGAGATAATCGTCTCTTTAGAATTTAGGATATCAGCTATGTGTGGAGATTCTCGGGCGGTCATTTTTGAATTGGGTTAGCTTTTAAATAAAGGCCAACTCGTCGCAAGCCCTCTTTAATCTTGGTAATATCAAGAGCATAGCTAAATCGTACCCTGCCAGGAGCTCCAAACCACGCACCATCATAAGTGATGATATTGTGGTCATAAAACAATTCATTGATCACCTTATTGGAATCCGAGCCCATGTATGGGAAAACGTAAAAAGCGCCCTCTGGCTTCCACAGATCAAGGCCTAAATCCAAAAATCCCTGATAAATCAAATCCCTACGCTCTTTCCAGATAGCTACTTGCTCCTCAAGGTAATCAGACGGCACTTGTGTTGCAGCATATGCCATTTCTTGGCCTAAGATATTGGTATTCATCGAAGTATGCGTTTTCATGTCTATAGCCGCTTGGACAACTTCTTTATGCGATGAATATAAATAACCTATGCGAAAGCCACACATGGCGAAAGTCTTAGAGAATGAGTTTATAGTGATGACATGATTGCCACTGAAGTTATAATTCTCACGGACATAGATGAGGTCTTTGTAGACTTCGTCAGAAATGATGTATATCCCCTTAGATTGAGTGATTGATTCAATTTCTTTCAAGACTTCGACATCTTGTATACTCCCAGTCGGGTTGGACGGAGAATTGATTAGTATTGCAGAGCAATCATTCAAAAGCGGCCGCAATGAGTCTAGGTTAATTTTACCGCGATTTAGATCATAATAAACTAGGTCAAGTCCGGCGTATTCAACATTAAATGGATAGGAATAATAATAAGGTCTTGGGATTAAAATTTTTTTTCCCCAGAATCGTTTAATGAATCTAAAGACGAGGTCAAGTGCCTCGCTAGCTCCGTTGGTAATCACGAAGTCATTAGAAGTTGATCCGGGGTATTGTTTGGAAATGGCTTCACGCAAATTATCTTGCCCCTGAATCGAACCGTATTTAAAAGCCTTATACGTTGGTAGGATTTCAAATATTTCTTTAGGTGGTGGGAGGTCAGGCTGACCAGAACCAAAAGAAATTAATGAATCGTCGCCTTTACCTATAAAAAAGCTCGGTGATGAAATTCGGGTGCGCATTATATGTCTAGAAATACCTATAAGAGTCTAGAAAGATTTTTCGTCTAACTCATCAATGCTAGCTTTTAGGGCTTGGCGTGTCGATGAGAGTCTTTCTTCGGCAACCTTGAGCAATTCCTGCTTCTTAATAGAGATTGATTTACAGGCCTCCAGATCATTTTCAAGTTTGGCTAGCCTGGCTTCGAGCGGCTGTAATTGTGCAGCGTTTTTGGTAATTTCTATTTGGTAATTTTGCGCATCTTGCTGCAAGGCATCTATTCTCTGCGATGAATAGTCCAAGGCCTTAATTTTTTCTAATAGATCAGATTCTTTTACCTGTAGAGCATCGCGGGTGAAATCAATTTTTTTATTAAGCGATGTGATTTCAAGTTCTTTTAATTCAATTTGTCTAAAGGCTTCTTTAGCCTCTTCTTGAGCCGTATATCGGATTAAGGAAGTCTTTACGCTCTCTTCTTTAAACTGAGCTTCAATGTGCAGTAATTCCTGCGTTTTTGACGCAATGGTTATGTGGGCTGTCTCCAATTTTGATTCTGCCTGTAATAATCGATTGGACCAAATTTCATGGACTTCTCGACTTGAAATAAGCTCCTGTTCTAATTGTGCTATGCTTTCAGATGCATTTAGGTATTTTTGATGATTGTCTTCTTTGGCTGTTTTGTTTTCTGAATTTGCTAGCAAAGCAGCTGACAGGTCTGATTGCAAACCGTTGATTTGAGCCGCTGATTCTAAGAAGGTGATTTCGGCAGTTCTAAAGTTTTCTAACTCAGCTTCTTTAGTGCTAATCATTTCATGTTGTTTAGCCTTAGCGTCTCGCAATACTACGATTTGGCATTCTAATTCTTGTCGAATGCGCATAGACTCGGCCTGATAATTGCCTTGGAATGCTTTTAAGCGATCCAATTCCATAGTGTAATCACCGTGGATACGTGAGTTTTCATTTTCGTTAACGGATTTTAAAGTTTCTAGGTCTTGGGCAAATTGAGATTCCACTCTGCTGATTTCGGACGTATGCGTTTCGGCCAATTGTTGAATTTGAAAGACCTGATCGCTCTTTAGATTGTCCAGGGTTGTTTTCATTGAGGAGACTTGGCTGCCTGCAGTAGTAATCTGGTGTTCAAAATGCTCGGTCAAAGCATCAATTTCTTTGAGCTGCGCTACGTCAAGATCGTTGATACGAGAATCGTAGCTGCTGGTCAATTCCTGGATCTGATTTAAATGCCCAAGTTCGATCTTCTCCATTTGAGAAGTATAGTCAGTAGCCAATTCGTTTATTTGATCTTTATGAATTGATTCAGCATCAGCCATGCTTGCTTTAAGCTGTTTGACATTAGCTTCATGACTATTGTTCAATCCATTAATTTGGTCAGTATAATCAATTTTCAATTGATCGATTTGGGCATTGAGCTCGGTAGTTAGAGAATTTATTTGGTCATCGTATACAGAATCGGCATTGTCAATGTCTGTTCTGAGCTTTTCGATTTGAGAATCATAATCTAATGTGAGAGAAGCTATTTGGTCTTCGCGTAGGGAATCTGCATCTGCAATATCCGCTTTAAGTTCTGCGATTTGAGAATCATAATCTAATGTGAGAGAAGCTATTTGGTCTTCGCGTAGGGAATCTGCATCTGCAATATCCGCTTTAAGTTCTGCGATTTGAGAATCATAATCTAATGTGAGAGAATTTGCCGTTGAAGCATTACTTGATTTCAAATCTGATATTTCCTTTTGGAACTTATCGCTTAGGACGGAAGTTTCGGCATCCTGGACTTCCTTGATGTTCTTGATATGTGTTTCATAGTCAGATTTGAGAAGATTGATGTCATTGCTGCGAGAATTGTTCAACTGGGCTAAACGTGATTCGTACTCATTTTTGACCAAGGTGGCTTCAGACTCTTTGGCGCTTTCGAGTTTGCTAATGCGAGATTCGTACTCATTTTTGACCAAGGTGGCTTCAGACTCTTTGGCGCTTTCGAGTTTGCTAATGCGAGATTCGTACTCATTTTTAATTAATGTGGACTGATTCTCCTGCTCGTATTTAAGTGTTTGTATTTGATGCTCATAATGTCCACGCGCTTGTGACTCATCCAACGACTTGGATTGCACGAGTTGGTCGAGTGCTTGGCGGTGATTGTCTTGGAGCCTGCTTAATTTTAGCTCATGGTCTCGCCTCAGATTGGCATCCAAAACAGCATGATTTTGTTTCGTATTTGTGAACTCCACTTGCAAATTGCTTAATTCGGTATTCTTCTCAAAAAGAACTTGATTAGATTCGACTTTTAGTGAATCGTAATTCTTTATCAGACTCTCATATTTACTCGTCATACTTATCAATGCTGCGCGAGACACCCTATCTTTCTCGGCAATTAACTTTAATGTGTCCAGCCTGTTTTTGTCCAAAGAACCACGCTCGTCAAATTCTCCATTTTGCTTGTTTAAATCAGCTTCTTTGCTTTCTAGCATTTTTTGGAATTCCGCTAATTCGTGGTCTTTAGCGCCCAGACCGTCCTTGACGTCAGTTAATGATGTCTGAAGCGCGTCTTTTTCGGCTTGATAGTCTGTGATCTGGGAACGTAGCTCATTAATCCGCGATTGCGCTTGTTGTACAGCTATAGCCTTCTCTTTCATCGTTTTTTCAAGAATTTGGACATGTTGCGAGTGCTCTGTTGCATGCACCATTAATGCAGAGTTGATAGTGGTTAATTCGGTGCTTTGTGCGTTCAATCGAACTTCGGATCGTCTTAACGCGTCCGTTTGATCCTGAAGCTTAGCCGACATTTCTGAAATAATGCGCTTTTGATTTTCAAAGACTTCATCTTTCTCATAATTATCCCGTAGAAGTTCTTCGTTGCGATTACGTAGCGAGTCTTCAGCAGATCTCAAGCGGTGTTTGGAATCATTGAGTGAAATCGTTTCTTCTTTAAGCTCTTGATTCACAGCGAGAAGCTGCCTTTGCTGCGTTTTTAATTCATTGGCGCGGTTTAATAATTGCCCAAACATATCGTTCTCATTAAATGTGTTTAAATCTGGAGCTACCCCAACGATCTCACCGTCTGTCAAATCCTCTATGAGTGGATGCGTTCTTAGCCCGAGCGGCTGAGGTTCCTTGAGATTGATGAACAGAGCCGGTTCCGAAGCATCATTATTTGTGAAGCCCTCCGGCGAATGCGATACGGTTCTAGCCACATGAGACAATTTGTCCTTAAAGCCATTGGCCCATTGCCTGATTGCTCCGCCCATTTTGTCATGTTGCGAAGCGACTTTGAGATGAGAATAATCACCATCTTCCATCCATCTATTCATAGACAATATTTTGTCGTGCAGTTTAGAGGCGCTTCGATTAAGTTGTAGTGCAACACTCCCGATTTCGTCACGTGACACAGTGTTGATTTGGACAGAGGTATCACCCTCGCCCAGACGTCTCAGCGCCGCCTTGATTTTGGATAAGGGCTTTAGCAGAACATGTGAGGCAAATTGCCACGTCAAGAGAAGTCCAAATATGACTAATAGCAATCCAGCCAAAACACAATTTCGAGAAGCTACACTGACCCGGTTGGCTAAATAGTTTTGATAGATCACAAAAGTTTTTGTGCTCGAGTCGTGCATGGATTCATTTAGGGTCAATAGCTGCTGTACTTTAAGCTGCTGATCAACGGATGCGTTTGTTAACATTAAGTATTGATTAGATGTTGCAATAAATTGTTTTAGCTTTATCAATTGCTGACTAAGAGTTTCTTTTAAGAGGTCAGTTTTAGGAGCTGGAATGACAATCTTTTGCCCCTCTGACAAACTCATCTCGCCACCGCCAGTGAGTAGCTTTAATGTTTCATGCAGTTTTATTCGAGTCGACTGATAGTCGTTGGGTATGCCGCTGGCAACAAACAGAACTTCCTTTATATGTTGTTGCACTAACATTTTTTGTCTTTCTGCAATTTCAACGGCTATGGCATCAACATCCCACCATGGTATGCCTGATTGCAAATGCTGGTCATAGGTAGCAACTGTAGTATTTACGGCGCCTTGAAGCTCAAGACTGTGCAAATGCAATTCTTCAAATACCTTTGATTTTTGATCTTTTGTATCAAACGAACGTAAGTAAGTGTTAGACGCTTCGGATAGGGAATTGAATATAGTTTTTTGTTTACTTAATTCATTTTGAATTTGTTGAATATCAGACTTAGCCTTAAGGCTTGTGTTAGTTGCGACAGTGTTCCTTTTCAGCAAATCTATAGATGTGGTGATTTGCTTGGCTGTGCTTTCGTGTGCCGTCGGAATGCCTTTTGATGACATTAGGATTTCTTTCATAAACTGCTGATTGAGTATACGTTGCTTTCCGGCTGTTTCTAAGACAGATTGCATTTGCATGTAGCCACTAATGGTGGTCATTAAATAAACGAGAATGATAGACGCAGATGCAATTAGAATAAATGGCGTGAAGAAAGACTTTAACGTGAGTCCAAGAGGCAGGCCCTTGATCTGTATTTTTTTTGCGGTTTGATTGTTTATGTTGTTATTTTGCATGGTTTGGTTAGGGCCCTTTAGTTTATATCCTTTGGTGTATTTTAACTAAAATTAAGCGGAATGTAAATATAATCAGTAATTCTATTTCATCTTAATTTTGGGAGCTATTTTCTTATCTTGTGATTGCAACTACCTTTATGACTAAGTTGTGCCTATAGTTAGATGGTTATAGGTACTTATGGATATATTCACTAGCTATTGACAATTTATGTTATGTAATGCATACTATTGTTATGAGAAATAAATATGTCCATTCATAAGCGATTAATCGCCCCAATACTCGTCATCATTATCACCCTGTGTTGGCCGACCACGTCTTCTTCTTGGGCGGACTTCTCTGTTTCCATGCCTGCCACGATTGTCAATACGACCCTTGGCCGCCAAATCAATTTGATGCGGACTGAACTCACTCGGAATATCTTAGAGCAACCGGCGGTCGAAAACCAATTCGGCTTTACTGTTCGACACTCAGCAATGTCTGTCTCGCCTGAATCTAAAAACAATAAACTACCAGAAATTTCATCAACAATTTCGGAGCTGTATCAGTTCATATCTCAGGGCTAATTGATTTATTTCGATCGGCTATTAATTGGAGTGTATTGCGTGATTGCGGGCCCTGTATAAATCTGCCTGGGTCTATTGATCCTTAGGCCTGGCGTCTCGCGCATTTCTTTCCATTGCGCAATCCAACCTGGCATGCGACCAAGAGCAAACATGACGGTAAACATATTCGTTGGTATGCCAAGGGCGCTTAAGATGATTCCGCTATAGAAATCAACATTTGGGTATAGCTTTCGCTCTATGAAGTAATCGTCTTTTAATGCAATTTCTTCTAATTTCATGGCGGCATCAAGCATAGGATCTGAAACACCGAGCTTATTAAGGATGGTATCACTTGCTTGTTTTAAAATTTTTGCTCGCGGGTCAAAGTTCTTGTATACGCGGTGACCAAATCCCATTAATTTTATGCCCTCTTTCTTGTCCTTAACTTGATTGAGGAATTCCTGAGGGTCTTGCTTTTCTTTTATTAAATGCGCAAGCATTTCAATTACGGCTTGATTTGCACCACCGTGCAATGGTCCCCAAAGGGCGCATACGCCAGCTGATAAAGAAGCATATAAATTAGCTTGGCTAGAACCGACCATGCGTACAGTTGACGTTGAGCAATTTTGTTCATGATCAGCGTGAAGAATCAATATTTTTTCAAGAGCATCTTTATGATCTGGGTCGACATCATAACGCTCAGCCGGGACGGCAAACATCATATTTAAAAAATTGGAAGCATACCCCAATTTATTAACTGGGCCTATAAATGGTTGGCCTATAGTCTTTTTGTAAGAGAATGCAGCTATGGTACTCACTTTAGCCAGGATTCTAACAATATTGACATCTAATGTGTCATCAATGTCTGGGTTCAAGCAATCTGGATAGTAACTAGAAAGCGAACATAGCATGGATGATAATATGGACATGGGGTGCGCATTTTGAGGGTACCCTGTAAAAAAGCGTTTCATATCTTCATGAATCATGGAGTGTCGAGTAATTTTTTCTGAGAAGTCATCTAATTCTTCCTGATTTGGTAATTTATCATAAATTAGTAAATAGGAAGTTTCCAGAAAAGTAGACTTCTCGGCCAATTCTTCAATCGGTATGCCTCTATAACGCAAGATTCCCTTGTCACCGTCAATGTATGTAATGGAACTAGAGCATGATCCGGTATTGCCATATCCGGGATCAAGAGTTATGTGCTCTGAATTCGCGCGAAGTGCAGTGATGTCAACCCCCCGCTCCCCTTCCACGCCTTCGTAAACAGGTAATTCAATTATTTTATTATCGGGTAGCTTGAGTTCTGCGTTTCCAAGATTTTTCATGTCAGCCATTGTGTTGCCCTACTCTCTATGATCTGGGTTCGTATACGGATTAATAATTCGTCAAAAATATTCAAAGTGCATTTTCCCACATTTGATTTAAGATATCGAGAAGAAAAAAAAGAAACGAGCAGTCTATGGTTGCTCGTTTCTTTCAGTGGCAATTAATTAATGTTCCTAATGTTTAAACTTCTTGAGATTGTCCACCGGCAGGTGTTGTCGCCGCCAACTCCAATGGTACGGCTGGAAGCGCAAAGCCAACGATTTCGGCATTTGGAATTTCAAAATCTAGGTATATGTCGCTTGGCTCAACAAAGTTAATCCCTCTAGAGAATTCATAAGACTCTTGATTATACAGGTTGAGTTCAGGTACGACTTGATCACCAAATTGTCCGTATTGGCCGAGGCCCAGAAGTTCTCCTGCGCTAATAAGTAATTGATGGAATTGCTGCTCTCATAAGATTGAGATAAGAATCCGCCGGCTAAGTTACCATTGTGCAAGGCTAAGCCTGGCGGAATAAGTCCCAATTGGACACTAGCCCTACCCAAATTACTAGTCAGGTTAATCGACAGGCCGTTGATTTGCTCTTGTGCGGTTAAGACAAGTGTGTCGCCGGACAAAGAAAGATGAATGGCTTGAGCTGGGTTACCGATGACGCCAGACACATTCAAGAAAGCATTAATGGCAATTAAGTCATCTGTTTGTGTGTTGCCCCCTGCAAGTAGGGACCCACTCACAAGGCGGTATGCTAATGTTAGTTGAACTTCAGAATATACGAGGTAGGAATTAAAATGAAAAACCGACAGGATTCTCCTAAAATAGTGTTACCAAACAAACTAAATAAAACAAGGAGAATGCCATGTCGGTTTCCAAATCAAATGTATCAAAAGTACGCGGTAAAGCCAAGATAAAAATAAGCGCTAAACGAGAAGCGTCGATGAATAAAGTAATGGATAGCTACAGTGAAGAATTTGATATAAAAATGATGGTGATTCAAGAGCTTATCCCCTTAGGGCTAAAGGCTGTGGCAGAAGAGCTTCAAAATAATGTTAGTGAATTAGTGGGTAAACGTTATGAGCGCGGTAGTGACAATGTCCGCTGGGGTAAACAAAATGGATCTGTGTATTTACGAGATCAAAAGTTCCCAATCAAAGTACCCAGAGTCCGAAATCAAACGAACAACCAAGAAGTGCCGCTTGAATCCTATCAGCGGCTACAGCAACCCTTTTGTGCTGATTCCAGAACCTTCCGAAAGCTACTGCACGGTTTAAGCGCCCACCGGTATCATGAAAGCTCTTCTTTAGCAGCTGAATCTTTCGGCATAAGCGCTTCTAACATCTCAAAGCGTTTTAAAGCAAAATCAAGCGACGCACTTGAATGGTTACAAAACAGGTCTCTATCCAAAGAGGATATTGTTGCCATATTCATTGATGCTAAGCGTTATGCTGAAGATGGCCTCATGGTAGCTATAGGCGTTACTCTCGATGGAGTGAAGATAATCCTTGGCGTTGAACACATGCACTCTGAGAACTCTGGAGCTGTTAGTCAGTGGCTTGATAAGCTCATCACAAGAGGACTTAAGTTTAGCGAGGGAATTCTATTTATCATTGACGGCTCCAAAGGTATTAAAAAGGGCATTAAGAAACGCTTGGGGGATTACGCATTCATCCAAAGATGCCAAAAACACAAGTTAGAAAATGTGGTCTCTTACCTTGATGAAGCTAGATCTAATCTCTGCAAACATCAGATGAAAAGAGGCTTATTCAAAAACAACTTACAAAGAAGCTAAGCTCAAACTAGAAGAACTCCACAATGAACTTACATCTGTCAATGAATCAGCAGCCAACAGTCTAGCCGAAGGGTTGGAAGAAACGCTCACCCTACATGAGCTAGGCCTTAGTCCTGAGTTAGCCAAATCTCTTGGTACCACTAATCCCATTGAATCAACCATGTCTCAATTAGGCCAATACACCGACAAAGTTGACAGATGGCATAACAGTAATCAAATACTGCGTTGGACTGCCTCAGCACTGGTTGATTTTGAGCCAAGGATGAACAGAATTAAAGGACATACATATTTACCCGTTCTAAAATTCAAGTTAAAACAAGTAGTCGAAGTGCGGAGAAAAAAACATCAGCCAGCTTCACAACCCGAAGCTGTGAATATTTAATTGTGAGTGAAGAATCCTGTGGGAAGTTCAACTAAGAAAAGCACTGACCCTTATGAAGAGGTTTGTTAATCGTAGTTGAATACAATCAACTTAGTATTAACAAAATGAACTAAATTGAATTATCGGTCAACGATTTCTGGATTGATATCATTGGTTAAGAAACAAACTCCAACCCGATAATTGCCGGCGCCTCTATTCTCTTCCAGGCGGACAACGCGACCAAGTATTCCGCCTTGGTCCATAAGTACATTTGATTCGATTTTTTGGCAGATGCCGAGTGTTTTTAAATCGAGTGATAACCAAAGTATACTGGCAATTTCTGGCACAATATTAGACGTGAACAGGAGTCCCGACTCGCTCACATTGTCAACAGTACCTAGGGCTGCATTGATGCGATTTTTTTGAATTGTCTTGAATCTGATAGAGCTGCGGAAATCAAGCCTTAAGAATTCTCTTCTATTATCTTGAGTGTGGGTAAGCGTTTGTGAGTAAGTGTCTTCTTTCATAATGGTGTCCCCTCATAGTTATAATTCTAGCACGGAAGGTCTGAGTTTTCAAGGTTTGTTACAATCTTTATAAGGATTTATTTCATGTGCCTGAAGCTAATGCTTAAATCAGCTTAATTCACGTTAGTTGTGTAGGCAGCACTTAGGTTAGGACTCTTCGAGTATTTCTAAAGTGCGCTCTGCATCAGGAGTTTTTAAGACTAAAAGGGCGGAATCGGCATTATTCTGAGCGGTGCAATAGGCGTATTCGATATTGTCATCGGCACGGGCTAAAAGGCTAGAAATCTCCCCTAGCGCCCCAACCGAGTGAGCAATGGCGACAGTGACGATTTTGTGAGTCACAATATAAAACCCATCTTCTTCTAATAGAATCAGCGCTTTAGTGGGGTTATCTACGATTAAACGCATAATCGAATGGTCTACGGCATCATGTACGGACAATGAGAAAATATTAATTCCCATATTGCCCATTGCATAACATATTTTGGCCATACGGCCTGGTTTGTTTTCGGCAAAAATGGACAGTTGGGTTTCTATGCGGCAGCCAAATCTCATATTATTTAATGTTTGATATCACTCAGAAGGTCTTGGCCTACGGCCCAATGATCTCGAGGTATTTCATCAATGACTGTATAGGTGGACTTAACTGGTTTGTTGGCTACTTTTTTTAATGTTTGAGCAATTTGGGAAGCAATTTCTTGTCGTTGTTTTTTGGTTAATTTACCTGCTACGCGAACATGGACATACGGCATATACTTCTCCTTTAAGATGCTATCTATTATGCATATTTTGAGTTACATGCACAAGGACGCAATCACTTGCACTTATTGAAATATATTTTATTTTTTAAGGGGCAAGCCCCTGATTGTTTTTAGAATTTTAAGCATTTCTTTGTGTACTCTTTTGTTGGCAGCTAATGTGTCTCCGCTATTCAAGAAGGTTTGCCCGCCTTTAAAATCAGTTACTACGCCCCCCGCCTCGGTCACAATTAATGAGCCGGCGGCAGAATCCCACTCTTTTAAACCTAATTCCCAATAACCTTCAAAACGACCGCAAGCCGTATAACACAGATCAAGGGCGGCAGAGCCCAGTCGGCGCATTCCACGTGCTTGATGAAAAAATTTGCTAAAAGATTGCTGATAGGGTTTGAAGCGATCTTTGCATCTAAATGGAAACCCAGTTGCCAACAAGGAATTTGAGAGCGTTCTCGCTCTCGATACGTGGATGGCTTTTTTATTTAGCGTTGAGCCCTGCCCCTTAGCTGCTTCAAACCACTCATCGTGGAGAGGGTCGTAGACCGCGCCATAAACCATCACCCCATGACTTCTTAGCGCAATGGATATGCAAAAAGCGGGGATTTGATAAATGAAGTTAGTTGTGCCGTCTACAGGGTCAATGACCCAGGTATGGTCAGCTTCTTTAACAAAGCCCTTCTCCTCGGCTTTGAATCCATGGGTTGGAAAAGCTTTTGATAAATGGTTAATCAATATGTCTTGTGATTTTTTATCAACAAAAGTCACAAAATCATTTTTTGCCTTTGTTTGAATATTGGCATTTGTGATTTTGCCATAGTTTTTCTTGAGGACTTTAGCTGCCTCTAAACAAGCCGTGCGAACCACTCTTTTGTATGCATTAATGTCTTTAGAATTTGGACCTGGCACTATAATTTAACGCCTTTAGATTTTAGGGCTGCGCGTAATTTGCTTGCCGTCGTAAAAGTGTGTGCATGCACGCCGTGATTTTTTTTGGCAGCCAAAATAAGGTCTGCCCTATCGTCCGTATAAAAAATATGCTGCGGCTGGGCTTTGGATATTTTGAGCGCCGATTCATATATATCTCGGCTGGGTTTGCGTGTTTTGAGTTTATAGGAAAGTATGAAGCCATCGAATTGTGACATGATTGGATAAGTTTTATGGATATGGTCAAAGTGTAATTTGTTTGTATTCGAAATAAGTATGAGTTTAATTCCCGACGATTTTAATTGTCGCAATGTTTTGTTGACTAATGCATCTTCTTTAAAAATATCATTCCATATCTTTTTGAATTCTTCATAGCGCAAATCTTTAATTTTAAATTCCTTTTTAAGCATGCGATAAAGTTGATAGGCGTGCAAACGACCTTCATCCAGATCTGCTTCAAAATGGGGTCGGTCAATGAAGTATTGCTCCACGGCTTTGGGCCGTATATTAGCCATAGAGCCCAATGTTTTATACGCGGGCGTGAAATTAAAAGGCAAAATCACATTACCCAAGTCGAACCAACATGTTTTAATTTTTTGTGTAGCCACAGTTGAGAACCTTTTTTATAATCGTCTTACAGTCGTCTTGCAGTCGTTTAAATTGAGTGCTGCTAAAGGGCGGTATTATAGCATACGTTGAATAACGTGTGATAAGCTGTACGATCATTATGACAAACAAAAAAACGATAGCCATTTCAATCCAGGGTTTAGAAAAATACTATGGCGACTTCCACGCCATCAAGGACATTAGTTTTGAAGTTGCTAAGGGTGACTTCTTTGGTTTTTTAGGACCTAATGGCGCCGGTAAAACCACCACTATTCATGCTATTTCTGGCTTAGCGAATTTTCAAAAAGGCAGCATTCAAGTATTGGGTCAAGATGTTCAAAAAAATTATCGCGAAGCAAGACGTTTAATCGGATTGTGCGGACAAGAATTTAACTTCGACCCCTTCTTGAGTTTGTTTCAATTATTAGTATATCAAGCGGGTTATTTTGGAATCAATAAAAGCGTAGCTCAAGATCGATCCGAAATTCTTTTAAAACGATTTAAATTATGGGACAAGAAACAAGATAGCTTCCGCAAACTCTCTGGAGGCATGAAGCGTCGATTATTAATATGTCGCTCACTAGTGCATGATCCAGAAATCATAATTTTGGACGAACCTACCGCGGGCGCTGATATTGAATTACGTAACTTGATATGGGAATACCTTAAAGAACTGAATGCTGAAGGCAAGACTATATTCTTGACCACGCATTATATGGAAGAGGCTGAAAGGCTTTGCAAGAGTTTGGCTATTATTCATTTGGGCCAAATCAAGAGCATAGGCCCCAAGGCCGATGTTTTGGGCGGGGATAAATTGGAAGACGTTTTTATGCAAATCACAAAGTCTGAATCATGATGAATTATTCCAGACTCACAGGCACCATTGCCTTAGCTAAGCGCGAAATACTACGCTTTTGCGTCGTTTGGCAACAAACTTTATTACCACCGCTCATAACATCACTTCTATTCCTATTTATTTTTGGACTATCTATTGGCAAACGTATGAATGTATCCGATTGGGGCGCTTCTTACTTAACCTTTATATTGCCAGGCCTGATAACTATGCATTTGATTTCGAGCGCCTTTGAGAACACAAGCTCCTCTCTCTTTATAGCTAGGTGGCATAATCACATACAAGAAATCCTACTTTCCCCGCTATCTTATTTTGATATGGTTTTGGGAATGTTAATCGGTGGCATGACGCGTGCCATTACTGTGGCAATAGGAGTTTATGCAATAGCCAATTGTTTTGAAATCATACCGATATTACATCCCTGGATGGCTTTATATTATTTAATCACCTTATCCATGATTTTTTCTTGCGCAGGGATGGCCGCAGCCCTCTGGGCCGAGAACTTTGGTATGTTATCCATGTGGAATATCTATGTGATCACCCCCTGTGTTTTTCTAGGGGGTGTATTCAACCCAATCCACATTCTCCCCGATGCCATACAACCCATAGCACGACTAAATCCCATGCGCTTCTTAGTCTCCGGCATGCGCCACTCAATAACCGGCATCCAAGACGCCTCACCCCTCCTATCCGCGGCAATCGCTGGCGGACTCGCCCTATTCTGCTTCCTAGGAATACTCCACCTCTTCCGAATAGGTTACAAACTCCGAGTTTAAAAGCAGCATTTATTCAAAGTTGATTGTTATCGCGTGAAGTGTTTAGAGTTCTGAGTTGCGGATTATTTGAGTTATGGGGGCGCCTTGTTGGATTTGTCTTAGGGCAGTTTCTGAGGGAGATTCTTTGAGCTGAATGAGTTGTTGGTAGAGTTCTCGCTCGTATGCATCAAGTTCATTTTTTTCATTTAATTCTACATAACCCATACGAGCACATTGAAGCAATTCTTTGAACCAATCTCTTAAGCTGGCATCCTGTAATTTTCCATTGAGACCTAATTTAGCTGCTTGACTCAAAGCTTGATTGCAATCTTCATGTGACCAGTTGGTGCTTAGCTGTTGCAATTGGTTGAGCGCGGCGTTTGAATAAAAACATAATTTCATGAGCAATGGTATGAGGAATGTTTGTTGGGCGTTTTGGCGATCGAATGAGCGGATTTCGACAAATGACTTTAGTCGAATTTCTGGGAACAATAATGAGAGATGGGTATGCCAATCTTCTTGAGTAGCGACTTCCCCTTCCCAACCTTGATCTAGAAACCGTTTAAAATTCATATTCGTGATGGGTATGGTTTGGTTAGCCCTTTGAATGAATATCATAGGTGTATCTAGCGCGTATTCGATATAGTCATTAATGCAAAATTCTTTTTTGAAATAACATTCGGGCAGGCCACATCGAGCTGGATCTGTGTGCTGCCATATTTCTGATCTATAGCTATGAAAGTCATTCACCTTACCTTGTGATATATAGGAATTGGCGAAAGCAGCTGTGAATATGGGCGACCATTTAGCTGCTACTGCGACTTTTTTGGCAGCGTCCAACTCATCTTTAAAATCTATTGAGACTTGTATGCTGGACGTCATTTTCATCATCCAATGCGCCAGATGTCCCCGAGTGATTAAGTAACGACTCATAAGGCCATAGCGGGCTTTGTTGAGCCATTCCATCGAGGCTGGTGCGCTGAGTGGTTGCAATCCTAGCCCAGACCATAAAATTTCTTTGCCCAAACTTAAGCGTTTCAATAGGTCTAGATGATTTTGCTCTTGAAGATATAAGTCCTGAATGGATTCAGATTCTTGACAAGATAATTCAAGTTGTCCACCGGGCTCAATAGATATTAAGTCCTCATCTTTTTTGAGTCCAATAATCGTTTCGCCCTCAAGGATTAGCTGCCAGTCAGTTATTTGAGCAAAATCTCTCAATAATGATTGAATGGAATTAGCACCGTCCATTGGTATGGTATTCAGGCTTTTTTTACATAAAGCAATTTTTTCTAATTCAACACCTATGCGCAATGCTTGAGATGCAGTGCGTTCCTTAGGCTTAAAATAAGCTCTCAAATCATTTCGTTGAAGGGTCTTGTCGCGCTCTAGGGTCATTTGGTATAGGCGTTGATAATAATTGCGGAAGTCCAGAGGATGATGAATAAAGCCGAACAAATCACATAGACCACAGCGCTATCGCGCGCAGGTTTCTTTAAGAATTGGATGAGTCCAGCCCATAACATCACATTAGCAATTAAGATAAGTGTCAAATATTGAAATCCAGTGTGGCCCATGCAGAACGGCCATACCGAGAGCGCACCAATCAAAAATGTAAAAAATAGAGTTGGTATTCGCATCTTGGTTGCATTGGGATCGTTCTCGGAAACCATTTTGAAGCCCGCGCGTGAATAATCTTCCCTATACATCCAAGCGATGACATAGAAATGCGGAATTTGCCAAATGAATTGAGTTGAAAATATGCTCCAGGCATAACTATTCCAGGGTGTATTAAGCGCATACCAGCCTATAGCTGTGGGCATGGCGCCACTTACAGCCCCAACATAAACAGATAAAGGCGAAATCCTTTTCATGGGAGTGTAGAAGAAAACATATATCAGCAATAAGATTAAGGCAACGAGGCTAGCTTCGACCCTTGTGGTGATATATAGGTGAATCAGGCCATAAACAGAAATGATAGATGCAAAAATAAGTGCAGAACTCGTTTTGATGTCACCCGTAGGTATGGGTCTCCCTTTGGTTCGATCCATCTGACTGTCATGCGATTTTTCGATGACTTGATTAAATGTATTGGCTCCCGCACCTAAAAGACAGGCAGCAAATAAGATATGTAGGGCGATGATTAAATCCCTGCCCCCTGCAGCAAAATAACCGCTAAGGGTGGTGATTGAAGCCGTGAGTGTTAAGCGGAACTTGCTGAGTGCTAAATAATGTGAGACCACATTCAGAATGGGTTTAGACATTATTTAGCATGAGTTTCTTGGTAGTGCTTGCCAGCGTGTAATAACGTTAATGCTGCCAGGGCTAATATTACGGCACCCGTGGTTTGGTGAGCAGTAGTGAATAGAATTTCTTGTAAAGTGGTCGCGCCCTCTGCTTTTTTCCAAATCGCCCAAAAAGCAGCGCCCACACCCAATCCTAATTGTACAAATATTAAGAAGCCCAAGCTAAAAAAATAGGCATAACAACGCAAAGGCTTGGAGGCGGCCATCATCCAAACTAGCCCCATAACATATAATAGAATTATTAAAGCGCCTGATAAATGTAGCATTAGATGTGAACCCCCAGTGTGTCTCACGAGAGCCCCCAAAACTAATTGAATTAGGAGAAAGAAGCACAAAACATGCAGGGCATGCTTAAAGCTACCAATGCCAGGTAATTGGATTGTCTTAATATCACGCCAATCAGAGCTAGACATACGAAATATGATTGCAGTTAGAACAAAAAATATTTGACCCATACACGCATGCGCAACTGATAGTGGTACAGGCAGTAGATAAACAACGGTCAAACCGCCAAATAAAGCTTGTAATAAGACGAGCGCGCACCCAAAAGTCGCTAGTCGATGTACGGCTGTATTTTTTTCAATATGACTAACCCATGTAAGAATGAATATCAAGATCAATACGCAACCAGCGATGACTCGATGCGAATGTTCGTAGATAATGCCGCCGACCATGGGTGGAAATAGGCCGCCATATGACAGCGGCCAATCAGGCACGGCCAAACCAGAATCCGTACTAGTGACTAGGCCACCCGCTATGATTAGAATCAATGTGCTAATAAACAGGAGTCCTGCCGTGATAAAAGTTTTATTTTTAGGCATAATGAATTATTCTTTGAGATTGCCACGGCCAAAAAACGGCCTCGCCTGCCTGCCGGCAGGCAGGCAGTGACAACTAACCCAAATTTTACCTCTTAATGAACTATTGTATATATTGTTCACGTGGTGACTGATATCCCAATTACTCACGTGATGACGCATATAAAGCTAAACATAATACACCAGAAACACCAAGTGCTGTGAGTATAAAAGGATATGTGGGCTTAATGGCAAAGACCACCCCACCCCAAGCCGGACCAATGACTCGGCCCAAGCCACTCATGCCCTGCAGCGCTCCTAAAGCAGCTCCATATTGCTCGCTGTTTGTAGCTTGAGACGTGAGACTAGATAGTGTTGGCAATGCTATAGCGGCTCCCAAGGTCATTGTCATCAGTGCGGCAATGAACGGATATTTCCAAGGTGCAAATCCGCATAAAAATAAGCCCATAAGCAATACGGCAAATGCGACGGCGCATAGCTTCTTTTCAGAAAAATACTTTAAGAGTATTCTCAATAATCCGCCTTGCACAAAAATTGAGACGAGTCCCATAAGGACGTATATGGATCCCACTTTTTGGGGAGTTATATTGAATTCTGCCTGACAATAGAGTGGAAACGATGCATATAGACTTGATTGCGTAAATGATAACAGTAATGCTGCCAGTAAAAAGAATCCAAATAGACGTGCTTTAACATGTGGCGCAATTTTGTTTAAACTTTGCCAGAAGTTCGTGGAGAATAAAAAAAATCGATAAGCTGGTTGAACAGCTCTCTTCTGCCCACTGTCTTTGAGCACACAAGTAGTTAGGATTACAGAAATTATTGACATGCTGAACGCGATTATGCCTGGAATAAAAAATGGATTGGCATGTGCGGGATGTGAGCTAAAAATCGCTATAGCAGGCCCCAGGGTAAAACCCAGCCCAATGCTGGCGCCAATAAGGCCCATGCCTTTTGCTCTATCTTTCTCTTCGGTGATATCAGCCATATAAGCCTGCGCTGCAGCTATATTGCCTGCCATTATTCCGGCCAAGAGCCTAGAAATAAAAAGCATTTCTAATGAATTTGCATAAGCGAAAAGTATGTAAGAAAGCGCTGCACCCAATGAGCTAATTATCATGACTGATCGCCGACCGATATTGTCAGAGCATTTACCCCACAGCGGAGCTGCAATGAATTGTGCGGCTGAATAAATGCTGAAGATGAGCCCAATCGTCCACGGCGAAGCGTGCATATCAGTGGCAAAAAAAGGTAAGAGTGGTAAAACGATACCAAAGCCCATTAAGTCAATCACGACTATGAGCATGATATTTAGTTTTTGTAATTTTTTAGGGTTCATCTACAGCAATTACATCCTCGAGATAGTCCCAAGGATCTTTTTCTTCTTTAACCACTTCTGCGCCCTCGTAAACATGTGAGGGCAATTCTTCCAAAAAGACAGATTGCCTTGTTACCACTGACCCTTGCTCGCGATCATATCGCGTCATAGGCTGCAGCAAAAATAAATCGCGCTTAGCACGCGTTGAAGCCACGTAAAATAGGCGGCGCTCTTCTTCTAATTGCTTTTGGTCATTAGTTGCTAAGTGATGCGGAAAATGACCTTCAGCTAAGCTTAAGATAAATACAGAATCCCATTCGAGTCCTTTAGCCTGATGAATTGTAGATAGAACTAAAGTATCTTCACTATTCACGGGTGTCGCGTCTGTCCCAAATGTTTCACCCCTAAAATTCTCTTTTAAAGCGATATCATTCAAAAAACCTTGTGTTGTCTTATAAGTATGCGCAAAATGTGCCAATTCCTTTAAATCATCATATCTGTCGGAAGCATTCTCAAAACGCTCCTCTAAGATTGATTTGTAAACGCAGTCCATAATTAATTCTATCAAGACATCAGGTTGAGTTTCTTTGTCAACTGTTGCGGCTTTGCGAACATAGCTTCTAACGAATTTAATTGCTGAGATCGATTTTTTTGGTATTTTGGCATAAAAGGCATCACTATCAAGCACCTCTGTTGGCGTCGCGTTATTGATCTCGGTTTTAAAATATTTATGTAATTTGACGGAGGCGACTGGCCCAATACCAGGGAATAATGTGAAAGCTCTAGCCCAAGCGATTTCGTCATATGGTGTACAGATTATTTTGATAAATGCTAAAACATCTTTGATATGCGCTTGTTCAAAAAAGCGGACACCTCCTCGCAAGACATAAGGTATTTGTCGTCTAGAGAGCTCCAATTCGATTTCGGCAGCTTGATATTTAGCTCTAAACAAAACGGCAATTGCGGATAGTGACACGCCCTCTTCAATTAAACTTAATATATGCTGAACAACAAAGGCTGATTGATCACGTGTATCCCTTGTCTTGATTAATTGCGGTGTATTGCCATTGGGATTGTGACTATGTAATCTTTTTTCAAATTGGTTCAAATTATTTGAAATTGATTGATTGGCCAAATCAAGAATTTCGGGGGTTGAGCGATAATTTGTTTCTAGTTTATAGACTTTTGTGCCCGGGTAGCGGGTAGGAAAATCTAATATATTCTGGACTTGAGCTCCTCTGAATGAGTAAATCGATTGAGCATCGTCACCAACAACTAATAAATTTTTATGAACATTAGATACGAGTTCGACAATGCGATTCTGCAGCGCATTGGTGTCTTGAAACTCATCGATAAAACAATAATGAAATTGCCGCGAAAGCCTCTCGTGAATATCTGGATTTTCTTGCATTAATTGAATCCACTTCAATAACAAATCATCAAAATCAAGAGCGCTTGCAGCAGCTTTGCGCTTGGTATATTCCTTTTGCAGCATTTCGATTTCGCCGATAAAATGACTAAAATAAGGATACTGGTCATTAACCACAGAATGTATAGGCTTATTTATATTAGCAGCGAAGCTAATCATTTTTCCAACAACACTTGCTTGTGGAAAATGAACTTCAGATGGCTTGAACGGCAATGTGGCGTAGCAGTTTTTAAGAAGACTTTTGGAATCTTCAGCATCAAGAATGCTAAAGTTATTACTCAAATTTAAGTGCTGTGCGTATTTGCGGAGTATGCGTAGCCCAATGTGGTGAAATGTGCCGCACCAGAGACTGGCGAATTGATTACCTAGATGTTTTTCAACTCTCGACTTCATTTCGGAGGCTGCTTTATTCGTGAATGTTACCAGCAGTATATTTTCGGGAGCAACTCCCCGTTCAATTAAATACAACACTCTATATATAAGCGTTCTGGTTTTGCCGCTACCGGCACCCGCTAAGACCAAGCAAGGTCCCTCAGCGTTTTTAACCACATCGTATTGCTCAGCATTTAATTCGTTCGAATAATCAATATTCATATTGGGGTGAGAATCATTTGGTTGTAGGACGTACTTTTTCATTTGGACCCGATGCTGTTCAATATGGGTGCGATTGCATCAGCGGCTCGCATCGCGATTGAAACATCCTTTGTATCAAATTCTTTATGATAAGTGATAGTTGATAAATTAAGGACGCCTTTCGCCTCTCCGTCAATTGCTAGAGGTATGCAGGCTAAAGATTTTATTTGCACTTCACCATGTGACGCGATATTTGCCTGTGTGAGGCATATGGGCTTCAGTTCATTTAGGCTAGCGCCTGCAACGCCCTCGCCTACTTTTAATTTTAGGCCAGAAAAAGGATAGACACGAGCGCCCTTAGCCGCACAAATTGATAATACGTTCATTTGAGAGTCGTAGCGCATTAAAGAAACCCTTTCAATACCAAGCGCGCCAAGGAGCCAAGTTAAATAAGTGTCCAATTGCTGATGATGGTTGTCTGTAGATTCTAGTATTGGAAAATCCTGCATAGCTGTTTGTTGCTTGGCTTGATTGAGATATGATGAAGCCATGAGCGAAGAGCTCATAATTGT
This sequence comes from Candidatus Omnitrophota bacterium, assembly GCA_047639455.1. Taxonomy (GTDB): domain Bacteria; phylum Omnitrophota; class Gorgyraeia; order 2-02-FULL-51-18; family JAGOUK01; genus JBLINS01. The sequence goes on along the minus strand of JBLINS010000010.1, from coordinate 24,183 downwards.
TGATATTCGTTTTAATAATTTTTGGAGTTCTTTGTTTGGGCGTTCGGATTCATTTGAACTAATCCAAATAACGCCCATATTGTGTCCTTGATAATTCAAAGGTATTAGACATACCCATTTGGCTTCTGGCTTGCGCGTCGAAGGCATGATAAATCTGCAATCCTCATCTTGGGTGCCAATTAAAAAATGTTTAACACAGCCATTATCCAAACTTTGTTTTATGGGTGCCGACCAGCGTGCAGCAGCTATTTCGCAGTCTAAGGTGGCGCGTTTTGGATTCAGTGAGTCTGGATCTTCCGTTTGATAGATCGCTAATTTGGAGCCGCCTTGGTTTTTGATGCCGAAACATAACTCAAATTCTGCGGGAATGCACTTGCGGATATGGGCAGCACCTGTTTTGATGATATTGTCTTTTTTGCTAGATTGGCTTAATGTTGACTGTAGGCTTATGAGTATTTTGGTTTGAAATTTGTTTCGATTGATTTTGAGAACGATATCTGAAATGACGCTATCCATTTCGTGTAACCGACCATGATTAATAGCAGAATCTCTTTCCTGGGTTTGCTTCAATTGACTATCGATTCGATTAAATTCTACGCGACTCTGATTAAGGTCGCGATCCCATTGTAACCGTGTGCATCTAAAATAGCTCAATGCCAATACGGTGGTGCCTATATATGATATTTCGTCGAGTGCTTGTATGAGAGAGTCAAAAGGAGAATTGGCGAATTTTGGTTGGGTTTCAATATGAGATAGACAAGCCCTTTGGAATAAATGCAAGCAGAGCAATACTTCTCTAAAGGGTACATTTAATTCATGAAAAAGCCGCCCGATGGAACGAATTTCGGCAAAATAGACCTCCCAATCATTACTTTGTATCGACTCAACCAATAAGCTGCATATGTTACTGAATAAAGGCTGCATGCGCAGCATTGTGAGCCCGGCGGCGGGTTTGAAAGTGCCTTGGTACAGCTTGCACCACCGACTAACCACAATCTCTTGGTCGTCTCCAATGGCGTCAACTAGTAGTTGCAAATTGGCATTGATCGATTCGACATAACTTTGTTGTAATTGACCAAAGCCAAAGTCCTTGTCACGCATTGGGATTGTCTATTGATTTACTCTCATCGGATTCAGCCTCATATGAGAGGCGGATATTAAGAGGAAAAGTTAATATTTCAAATATACCATAAGCCGTTTTTTGGATCGCTTTGCCCGTGCCATGCAGGAGGCCAAGTGTTGCCGCGGCCCCTGAGCCATAACGGTTGCCAATTTCTTCTATGCCATTAGGAATTTCCATCCATCCCATTGCTGTATTATTGAAGCCGCGATTTAATTTGTCTGCCATTGAAAAAGGCACCACCTCATCTTCAGCCACTGCGGATGCCGCGACATAGACGGTGCAAAATGATGCAATGGTTATTATTAGCGCGGTCTTATAAAGGCTTTTCAGGAGGATCCTCTTCTTCGTCTTCATCGTCAAAATCCTCATCATCTTCATCAAAATCTTCATCATCTTCGCCGTAGGGATCGGCCAAATCATCTTCACCCTCACCATCTTCGTCTTCACCTTCATCAAAATCTAAATTAACAGGACCTAAAACTTGATCAATTTCTTTCATTTTTGCTGGAGCTGACTCTAAGCGATTAAAAAATTCTTCAGGAGTTAGGTATTTAAGCTCATCTTTAAATGCATCTACCTCCGTTTCAGAAATAGGTTGATCAACGGAGGGGCACTTATCCAGAACAAGTTGAGAGATATAAATGGGACACTCTACTCGAACAGCAATGGCGAGAGAGTCTGATGGTCGCGCATCTATGTTATAGACCTTGTCGTGAATTGTGATCTCCATTTCAGCAAAGTAGCTATTATCTTTAATGTCTGTAATCACGACTTTGTTTACTTTTGCACCTATGCTTTTGAATATGTTTGCCATTAAATCATGTGTCAATGGGCGTGGAAATTTTTCGCCATTCATTTCTAAAGAAATGGCATTGCCCTCATTGACCCCTATCCAGATAGGCACCAAGTGGCTTTTGTCTTCATCTTCCAGGACAACAACGTATTGTGGGAGCGGAAATAGAGAAACTAATGAGCTTATACGGGCCTTTTTCATAATGGAGGTATTATAACATGTTGTGACGTGGAGCAATACGGGTAAGAAAATTAATAAATTTCGACAATAGAATCAATCCCGCCGTAAGGATTGGGCTCTGCTAAATTATTGATTGGATCAGGGACCCATTTGCCGTCGACGACAAATTTATAGCGATACCGGCCGGGTTTTAGCAGAATACGCTTACACCAGGATCCGCGTCCTTTGCCCCACAGCCTTGACGATTCATCGATCCGCCAGCCATTAAAATCACCGACAAGATGCACCATATCCGCAGTTGGAGCTGCGACTTGAAATTCGCGGACTCTGCCTTGAGCCATTTTTGAAAACTCATCAATTTCAGACCACTCAATTTGATCGGTGCAACGCGCCATTAATTCACGCGCTAATGACATGTAATCTTCTGCCGCCCTGGAAGTTTCTTGATGAAATCTAATAGGAACGCCCAATTGTTGAGATTCGCGACAGGCTATATTCATACGTATCATAGTCTCGAAAAAATTGTCTTTGAATGAATCTCTCATTTTGCTAAGCATTTCTTTTGAAAAGCGACTACGCAAATCAATCATGGTTGCTAAAGCAAATACTTTTGGGGCGTGATTTAGCTTAACCCTCAATAATTCAACCATGCTCAGCAACTTCGCTACACCGTATAGCGCAAACGAACCCAACTCAAGTGGAACGATGGCTAAATCAGCAGCAAATAAAGCGTTAAATGTTAAAAAGCCCAAACTTGGAGGACAGTCTATAACCACATATTGATAAGGAAAAACCAAATTTTCCAAAACTGATTTTAATTTACCAACCGCGTGATCCTTTTCGACAAATTCTTGCTCTATTGTGCTTAACAAAACATGTCCCGGCGCCACGTCTAAGTTATCGCTAAACGAGGAAATGGCGTTTTCGAGGAATTGGTGCTGCTCTTGCCTTTCGGTCAAAACATTGTATATCGAACAGTCTAAATTCTCTGAGCGTATACCCAAGCCGAGTGAGGCGTGTGTTTGGGGGTCTAAATCGATTAATAAAGTTCTTTGTTTCATTGCGGCCAAGGACGCCGCTAAATTGATTGCCGTTGTCGTTTTGCCACATCCACCTTTTTGATTGGTGATTGCGATAATCATCTTTAAGAAATACCCTCATCCAAAGATAGAATTGTTGTCTTGTCGGCTTCAATAAACGGAGTCTCTAGAAGAGGCTGCTCTATGGCCGTTTCAAGGTCATCCTGAATAATACTTGTTGGCATTTGGGCGTAGGCTTCATTAACCGGTATCCATTGGAAGTTTCGAAACATGGCCACAGCACTTGTATTGTTATTGGTTCGTTGCGTACCAAATTCGAAGCGCATTTGGGTGATTTGATTGGCGCTAAAATATTCGGTGCTTTCTAAACCAACGCTAACGGATTGCCAAGATGAATCTAGGCCTTGCGGAAGCGGGACTAACGTTTTCCAATTAAGACTGGTATTTCCATTAATGTCTTTAAAAATTAATTCAAGCTGCTCTCCGCCTATGGCTCCCCTAACTTCAAAATAAAGCCTTTGTTTAATGGTATTAATTGGCGGTGAATAATGGACTACAGCATATGCCAAATTAGACAGTGAGCTATTTGCTAAGACCATTTGCTCCCTATCTTTGGAGCTATTCAATACAGCGCCACCTGCAAAATTAAAATCTAATGGAGAAATGAATTCGATTTCAGGGATAGCTGAATTAATCAGGTCTGAGTCTAAAGGGTTTATGATTCGAAGTTCTTCGGTGATAATTGAAATAGGAGCTTCTGTGGTCTGATTTGCCGAACCAACCACGGACTCATCGGATACTTGCACTTGTATTGAGATTTTTTTAGTAGAAAAAAGCGCTACGGAACAAATTAATAATGCGAAAGTGGTGATGATCCAAGGCCATATGAATGTCGTTTTAGATTCCGCGATACGAACCACGGTTGGCGCCGGAAGTTCTTTTAAGGCCTCTTTAAGAGGACCTGCGTCTATGGCTTTTGGGGGAGTCTTAGCTCCGAAGTATATGTCGGCTAATTGTTCCTGCGTTTCAATATAGCGCTCTTTAGATTTAGTTCGGCTCTCAGAGCCAATAATCTGCTCTTTTTTATTGACCACGGGATCCTGTAGGCTTTCTAAGATTTTACTCACGAGATTTCAATACTTTGAGATATTGCTTGTTATCATTCTGATAACAAATTACCAGCTCTCAATTCTGTTTCGACATCAAGGATAGATTTCTTGAGTTCGTTGAAATGAGTTATGTTGATCGACACGCCCTTACCAGTCGGGACTTTATTCTCGCCGTCTTTTGCTGAAGCAAATACACGAATATCAATCAAATCGTAACCTTTGAATTCCTTGATTTGTACCCTAATCTCTTCAAACTTATTCTTCGGGAAAGTCGCTACACATTTATCCATAATATAAATCCTATTTTGAACGATGCTTTTGTCTTTACTTGTACTTTATTAATATAACTTACCTTAATTATTCAAAATTATAACATGGTTTACATATGTGTTCAATATAATCATATTAATACAATATCTTAATAGTACTTATAGCCTCATTGTGAACTGAGATCAGAATCGGATTGGATAAGTTCTGGGTGAGAGCTTGAAGTTTCTGGATTGTCTGATAAATCGTCTAAGGATGTGAATAAACTATGAATCCATTGGCTGTTCTGGTCATGGTGCTTCGCAGCGTAAAGTAGATTTTTTTTGATTAAGGCATTTCCCTCCAAAACCTTTTGGAGCTCTTTGCGTGCATCGGATAACTTGCCCATGAATTCTCTTGTTTTGGTGCTCATCTGAAATCCGCGATAACCCAGCAATAAAGTATTTAAATAAGCGTGGAATGTATTGGGTGATACGGGTATGACGCATTTATTCAATGCGTATGCACTAATCTCTGAACGACCGCTAGATTTGTCTGGCGAGATAAAAGCCTCATAATACACATTCTCAGCTGGTATATACATCAGAGCTATGTCCCAAGTGCCACAAGCAGGATCGATGTATTTCAAAGCGATGTCATCAATGTGTTTTTTAATAGCTTTGACGAATTCTTTTTTAGCTTTGTTTAAGGGTTCACCTTGATTTGTTTGTGTCTGCCTAAAGGATTCCATGGGGAATTTGGAGTCGATGCAAAGCCACTTCTGATTAATTTGAATGGCGGCGTCCGCAATCCTGCCATTGTCAAAGTTATGCTGAAACGAAATTAAATCCGCGGGCAAGATATCAGTTAATAATTCGGTTAGCAAGGACTCCCCAACTTGACCTCTGTATTTAGGCGTTTTTAATAAATCATTTAAATTAGACACCCCAGTGGCAACAGTGTGAATTTGCTTTGCGGCTTCGGTTATATGGCCTAATTGATGATAGATTCTCGACATCATCTGCTCGGAGTCTTTTAGATCTTCTCTGACAGAATGGCGCGTGTCAGCCATATTTTCGCCAAATTGCTTTCTTAGGTTTTCTAATTGCGTCAGAATAATAGATTGGTCGTGATTGTAGGAATTGAGGGAATTGTTTTTCTTTATGAAAAAAATTAAAACTAAAAATAATGAAGCTGATAATAATACAAGTCCACATAATATTAGATTAATCATATTACGATTTTAACATAGTTTTGATAATGCAAAAGCTTTAGATGTGGGTTTGTGCGGAACTTGGCCTTGGCTGACCAAGTTAAAAAACTAAAATTTAATTTTCGGAAGCCGGCTGCTCGAGTTTGGTGAGCTTGGGTTCAATGTGATCTAGAAGCCTTTTAAAGCTACCCTCTTCTTGTTCATTGAGGTTGCCCTTAGTTTTTTCTTGGATTAATTTAATAAGATTAATCATGTATCGAGCTTCATCAAGATTGACTTCCTTTGCCTTGGTTGTGGGATTGGGCGCTTCGCCCATAGAAATCAAGGCTTTCATGGCCAGTGTGGATAAGAAGAATGTGAAATCAGGTTCTGTTTGATTTGCTTTGGCTTGCTCTTGCATATCAGTCCGCTTCACCCGGAGCCACAACAACAATAACCGTTTTGCTGGGATGAATAAGTTGCTCGATGGCTGCGTTGATTTCGTTCATTGTTACCGCACTTAGATTTTTTGAATACTCGGAGATCTCTTCATATCCTAAGCCGAATAATTCATTGGAAACTGATTGAACTAAAAGTGAGGTTTTGGATTCCATTGACTTCTCGTGATTACCCACTAATTGCACTTTGGCTAATTCCAATTCTTCAGGCGTTATGCCATCTTTGAGAAGTTTATCAAGCTCATCTGTCAATAATTGCTTAACAGCTTCAACTTGATTTTTTTCAACAGCAGCATACCAAGCCCAATGCCCAGGCTCTATGCCGTAGGAAACTCCAGATCCCACAACATAAGACAAACCATGCTCTCCCCTAATGACGGTGTACAAGCGGCCGGCACTTCCGGTAATGACGGTATTGATCAATTGCAAGGCATATCGCCGTGGGTCCGTTACGCTAATAGCTTGTAATGCGAGCATGACGACTGCCTGCTCCCTTGGCGCAACCACCGCTTTAAAACGCGCTTCAGTGATGGGTGGCTCTGGTTCGGGAGTTGATAAATTAATTTTTGAAAAATTTATATTTTTAAATAAGTTTTTGATTTGCGCTGGTAAATCAGAGTTTATGTCTCCAAATATAGCCAAAACAGATTTGTCCGCTCTTAAGATGGATTTATAATGTGCCTTGATATCTTCAACCGTGATTTGACTAACAATAGCCTCAGTTCCTAACGGGTTCAAGCGATATGGATGTTTGTGATACAAGGTCTGGGCTAAATGGCGACTGGCAATCGCGTAGATTTCTTCTTCCTCAGCTCTAATAGATTGAATTTGGTCTTCTCTAACTTTTTCCAATTCTTCTGCGTCAAATTTAGGTTCTGCCATGATTTCGCCGAGAAGTGCCGCGGCTTCATCCGTGAATTCCGCAAGGCAATGCAGGGTGACTCCAAAGCTATTTAATCCACTGTATGCGGAGATATCGCCTCCCCAATCGGACACTTTTTGCATGATTTCTTCAAAGGTATAATTTGCTGTGCCCCTTAATAAGAGCTCAGCCATTAAAGCCGTTATTCCGGTATTCGAATCATCTTCTTCGCGAACTCCTCCGAGAAATGAGGCTTGAAAGTACACGAGAGGCACACTATCATCTTTTAGAGTCAAAATTCGCACGCCATTTTGCATGGTTGTTTTTTTAATTTGACTCAAAAGCGTTTGCTCGTTGATTTGCTGTTTGGGAGCATTGGTTGACTCAAATTCTGAGGGCAATAATTTGATCGTGTTTAAAGCATTGGATCGAATAAATAAGCGCGCACTTTGGAGAACTTCTTCCATGGTTAAGGCCTGTATTTGATTAAGGTAGTCATCAGAGTATGCTGGATTACCGGTGAACACTTCATTAGAAACTAGTAAATGTGCAATATTTGAATGGCTATCAAATTGAGAAAAATGATCGGATAATATTTGTCGCTTCACTCTTTGAAGCTCTTCAATGGTGAATCCATCAACTAAAAGCTTGTTGATCTCGGCCATGATTTCAGTTTGGATTTTGTTCAAATCTTGGAATTTGTCAGGAGTGATAAGCGCGTCAACGCTAAAGATCCCGGCATCTCTCATATTGCTATGCGATGCAGAAATGTCGATTACTAATTGTTGAGATTCTTTCAAAGATGTGTACAGCCGCGACGTAGGTCCATCGCCTAGGATTTGAGAGAATATATCTAAAGCAGGAGCGTTTGGGTCGTCAAGCGCAACACTCGGAAATCCTAAAAACAGACGTATGTGCTCGGCTGGCCGATAAAAAGTTCTTTTTCTTGGAGTGATTTGTTGAGGCTCATTATCTCGCAAAAATAGAGGCATTTTTTTCATGGGCGCTTTGCCGAATCGATCTCCGACCCAGCCTTTCACAGAATCTGAATCAAAATCGCCGACAATGCTCATAACCAAATTGGATGGCACGTAATAGTCTTCTACAAACTTAGCCAAGTCGTCCCGAGAAACTTGTTTGAATAGCTCAGGGTAACCTATTACAGGGTGCTTGTAAGGATGCCGCAAAAAAATTGTTTCCCATAGAGTTATTAACGCTTTGCGGGACAGCTTATCCTCATTCATTCTCTGCTCAGCGAGGATGACCTGGCGCTCCTTTTCTAATTCTAGCGTGTCAAGAATGGGGTGAAGTGCGGCATCATAAAGCAAATCTATGGCATTTTCTGCGTGTTTTGAAAGCGTTTGTATATAAAAAACGGTTGAATCATGCGATGTGTAGGCATTGATATAGCCACCCATTTCTCTAACTTGCCGTTCAATCTCACCCTTTTTTCTATTGCGACTGCCTTTAAAAAACATATGTTCAACAAAATGCGATAAGCCGTGGCCTAACCAAGTGTTTTCGTCAGCAGCACCTGCTTTGACAGCTAGATACACAGATATGGTTTTGGCTTTGTTTTGAGGTAATGTCACTAATGTAAAACCATTTTCATAAACAGTTTTATTAGCTTGATTTAAAACGGAAGGTGCCACGTTCATAATGGGTGTATTAGGCTCCTCAAATGCGTAGGCCGGCATACTTAAGCCTATTGTGCCAATTAAGATGACAAGGGTTAGGAGCTGCATAAATTAAAGAAATTACAACTTAGAAATACGCGTATTCTTCTGCGAAGCTTTTTTTGCGGCGCGATTTTTGCGGCGCTTAATTTCGCTAGGCTTTTCAAAATGTTTTCTCTCGCTAAGGGTCTTTAATATACCTTCGCGCTCAATCTTTTTCTTAAACCGACGTAAGGCTCTGTCTAGAGGCTCATTGGCTCCAACATCAACTTGAGGCATGTAATGCTTCCTTTGGTAGTGATTTATATTGCTATAAATTCGTTAAAATAGTGTCAAAGCCCAATATGTTATGATAATTAGAGCCTATTGTCAACATAAATGCCTAATAACATTCAACTTAAGCAAAGTGACTAAGCTTGGCATTTATTGATATAAGCTTACCTATCTTGTCTTTAAGCTTAATGTTATATGTAGCTGATTTTTTTTAATTGCAGCTTGAACACGCTTTTTTAATACGATTGCTTTGGCCGAATTGGATTGACTAAATTCATCTAGAATGTCCACATCACTGCGCGTGAAGCCAGCTCTTTTACCTGTCAGAACAGTCAAAGCTTGCAAAAAAACTTCCTTACGCACAACTGGCGGGTATTGTCGAAGCACAGGCATTGCTAGGGCAATACCCTCACGTTTCTTAATCGTCGCATCTTTCAGCACTCGTTGTGCCGAAAACTTAAGGAATTCATACGTCTCCCTTGCGTCGGCGGCTAATGTGCAGAGATGACTATCAAACGAATCATTATAATCTTTGGTTAGCGTTGGGAGGAGTTTTAGACGAATACGATTGCGTAAGTAAGTCGGATCAAGGTTAGTTTCATCCTCATTATAGTCCACGCCTTGTTCGCTGAGAGAAGTCAGGACACGTTCTTTTGAAATCGTGAGCATTGGCCTAATGAGTGGCTTGTTTTTTTCTTGGCGTTTATTGGAAATTCCAGATAAACCCTTCAATCCTGTGCCTCTAAGCAATTGCATTAATATTGTTTCGGTTTGGTCATTGAGGTTATGTGCCGTCGCAATACAGTCTATATCGTTTTTTAGGCAGCATTCGATAAAAAAGTCATAGCGCAGTATCCGCGCTGAATCTTCAATTGAGCGCTGCATTTTTTTGGCTTCATTAGTTAAATCACAATGCTTGATGAATAAGGGCATTTGCGCGTCTTGGCAGATATTGGCCACTATCGATTCAGCATCCGAAGCTGTAGGGCGCATATTGTAATTTACATGCGCAACGGATAGCTTGAGATTACGCGATTTTCTAAAAGTTTGAAATATTTTGAGTAGGGCAATTGAGTCAGACCCTCCAGACACGGCGAGCAAAATTGACTGACCATTAAGAACCAAATTGTGGGCATTGATATTCCGCGAAACATCTTGCACCAATTTTTTAAATTGGGACATTAGTGCACAAAAATATATAGAGCTGAAGACGGATTATTAGCATCCAACGGGAATGAGAATTCGATATCAATGGGCATACCCGGCATAAATATTTCAGATGATAAAGATTGCTCCCCATCAGTGATGACAGTTTCGGGTGTTATTTGTATATGCTCTTTGTGAGGCGCTAAGTTGCCCTTCGGATCAAAAAATAAGTGAACCTCTAGGCTTTTTTTGAGATCGTTAAAGGATACGATCTCAGCAATGTGATATTGCGTGGATTTTTTAGAAACGTCTACCCCAGCAATTGCGACTGGGATATAAAGGCTGCATGAGAAAAGTGCCAGCACTAAAACCAGGATAAAACTGGTCAAACAAAAAGGAATGCGCGGCTGCGGCTTAAGCTCCATTGTCTCCAATTGCTTCAACGGGGCAACCTTCCATAGCCTCTTTACACTGAGCCTCTTCAGCAGGAGATTCGGGCTGCTTAATCACAAACGAATAGCCACCATCTTGATTGCGATCAAAATTAGTGGGAGCTGTTTGTCGACATAAATCGCAGTCAATGCACTGCGTATCTACGTAAATATTTCCACTGGCATTGTCTGCATATTTGTCTTTTAATTCTGCCATATTGGCCCCCTATTTGAATAAAAATGTTATCACAAGCACATTCGACCTTGCAAGGTCGAATGTGTGCGGATTTCCCAAAACGTATTCTTGGGTTAATTCATAAGTATCAATTTATTAAACTTGCTCAACCTCTTTAATTTCTGGGATCAATGCCTTAAGGCGATTCTCGACACCCATCTTCAAGGTCATCATAGAGCTTGGGCATGACGAGCATGCGCCTTGCAACTTTAATTTAACAATGCCGTCCGCATAGCTATCAAACACGATGTCGCCGCCATCCATAGCAACAGCTGGTCTAATTTCTGTATCAAGAATGCTTTTGATTTTGAGGATAATTGGATTTTGATCATCTTCCGAATTTTCTGGAGCTGATTGAGGTAGATTGGTTCCTAGCGGATCATCATTTGAGTCAAAAACGCTTTGAATGGCACTCACACATTGCCCAGCAAGATTTTCCCAACTTGTTGATTCTTCTTTAGTAATCGAGATGAACGATTTGCCAATCATGACTCCAATGATATTACCCATGCCAAATAGCTGGTTAGCCATTGGCGATCCCGCAGCTTCTTCCGCATTGGTGAAATTGACGGCTGAGCTTAAGTCAAATTCACGGTTGATCAAAAATTTGATTGTTTCTGGGTTAGGAGTTGTCTCCGCTGAAACTGTAAGAACTTTTTTGTCGGTCATAGCTATTTTCCTTTTTGATGTTCATTATTTTGTAATTGTTGCAGCAGCTCTCCGAGGGCATGCCAAATCATGGTAGCGCATTTAATTCGTGACGGAAAATTTCTAACTCCTTCGAATATCATTAAATTGCCCAAATGAGATTGACAGTCTTGAATGTGTGCCGCGCTCGTAATAAAGTCTAAAAATGTTTTTTGTAAATTGCTAGCCTCAGTGGGCTTTTTGCCTTTGACCCTAGCTGTTAGCATAGATGCGCTTGATTTAGAAATGGCACAACCTTTGCCACTAAATTTAATCGCTTCGATTAACCCATTTGAGCCTAAGCGCATTGAAAGATGGTAATCATCACCACAAAGTGGGTTATAGGCGTGCGTATCTACTTTAGGGTCGTCCAGGTCGCCAAAGTTGCGCGGGTTTTTGTTGTGATCGAGAATAACCTCTTGATAAAGCTCCTTCAGATTAGCATCTGCATCCATTAGCGCATTATCCTCCGTACTTGATCAAGGGCGCTCAAGAATAAATCAATTTCTTGGGTAGAATTATACATCCCAAAAGATATTCTAACCGTTGCCGCGACTTTGTAATGTTTCATTGTGGGCTGAGCACAATGATGACCCGCCCGAACTGCAATGCCATTTTGATCCAAAATAGTACCGACATCATGCGGATGTATGTCGTCCATGACAAACGATATAATAGAGGCTTTATTAGGCGCCGTTCCAATTAGTTGAATGTCTGACATGACTTGCATTGCTTTGACAGCGTAATCCAAAAGCATTGTTTCGTGGGTCTGAATTCGATTCAAGCCAACGCTGTCCACAAAATCCAGAGCTGTTCCCAGTCCTATAATTTGAGCTATGGCCTGTGTGCCAGCTTCAAATTTATCAGGCACTTTAGCAAACGTGGTTTTTTCAAAGGTGACTGTTTCAATCATCGAACCGCCGCATTGGTATGGTGGCATGGCGTCAAGCAAGGCTTTTTTCCCATAAAGCACCCCGATTCCTGTGGGGCCATATATCTTATGTCCCGAGAAACAATAAAAATCAGCATTTAGATCTTGCACATCAACTTCAGCATGCGCAATGCCTTGAGCACCGTCAATGATGACAACGGCACCGGCCTGGTGAGCCTCTGCAATCATTTCTTTAATGGGTAATACGGTGCCCAATACATTCGAAATATGCGCAAGGGCAACTAGTTTTGTTTTAGAGCTAAGCAAGTTTGAATAGGCTTCAAGGTCGACGGACCCGTCATCCAGAATGGGGATAATTTTTAGGTGAGCACCGGTTCTCAGACACAATTGTTGCCACGGCACAATATTGGCATGATGTTCTAATTCCGAAATCAATACCTCGTCCCCAACCCCTATATTCGTATTGCCATATGAATTGGCCACTAAATTAATCGCTTCGGTAGTGCCTCTCAAAAAAATGATTTGGTCAGGCGAATTAGCATTAATAAAATTAGCACACTTATGCCGAACTTCTTCGTAATAATTTGTAGATTCTTGGCTTAGTGCGTAGACGCCTCTGTGCGTGGTTGCATTTTCATGTTTATAAAATTGCGTTATTCGGTCAATAACCGTTCTTGGCTTTTGAGTTGTGGCCGCATTATCAAAATAAATCAAACGCTCATTTCTAGCGCCCTCAGAATGCAAAGGGAATTGCTGCTTCATGGTCTCAAAGGCAAATACCTTGGCATTATTCTGTTTAGTGACAATGCCTTTATGCGCACTCATTTTTTTTGGGCCATTTTTTTGAGTTCAATACTTGAGATTAAGTGAATAGACTCTTTCCATAGAGGATTGTGAATTTTATCAATCGCCTCATTGATAAATCCGGTAATGAGTAATTGGTGCGCATCTTCGGTGCTCAAGCCGCGGGTGGTCATATAGTGCAATTGCTCTTCATCTAGCGGGCCTATAGCAACGCCGTGATTGGCGATGACGTCATCCGTTTCTATTCTGAGTTGTGGCTTAGCCGTCACGCGAGCATTGGGCGACATTAAAATTGCTTTCGCCAATTGATGGCTTTCCGAAGCTGTTGCTTGCGAATTCATTCTAACCAAAGTATCAATATGGAGCTTAGCTGCATCTGAAGACAGAGCTCTAAAACTCTGCGTGCTCGAAGTGGCATTGGCTTCATGGCTCGCTTCAATCTTAGATTCATGCTTTATATTTGAATGCCCAAAATCAATGGCATTGTAATCAAAAGCAGCGGATCGACCAACTAACTTGCATAATATATTCTTAGAGGAGTTTGGCGACTGATATTCAATAGCCAATATATTCAATTTAGCTTCTGATTCCGCCGTGGCAATTAATTTTAAGATTTGTTTGCACCCAACTTCAGTTTCATTGAGAAATAAGTTTAAGCGAGCGCCTTGTTCTAGGTGAATATTGACTTGAGTTTGAAGATCCAAGTCTGCAACCGAATCTTTTGAAATGATATCAATTTGAATGTCTGCTTGAATAGACTGTCTAATTCGTATGTCGATATTAGCTACGGCTTGACCCTTGGACAAATTTTTGCTCGGAGTAATAGTTAGTTTGTGATTGCCAGCAGCTGAGTTCTCGCCTATATCCAATTGCGCATTTATGATCCCATCAACTTGCTTTAAGCTAAGTTGCTGTGAATTTGTGAACTCATAATTCAAAATAACCATATCCACTCCAGATTCCGCCAAAGCATTCAATTTAGTTGCCACCACTTTTTTGCAGTAATTTTTCAAATCCAAAACTTTCGATTTCGGCAACTATGCCCATATCGCCTGAACGTATTATATGACCATCAGAAAAGACATGCACGAAGTCGGGCTTGATATATTCCAACAACCGCTGATAATGCGTGATGACAACTAGCGCGTTATCCTTTGAGCGCTGTGCGTTGACGCCGCTAGCAACAATTTTTAAGGCATCTATATCTAGCCCAGAATCTGTTTCATCAAGAAAAGATAGTTTTGGGTCTAATAATAGCATTTGTAATATTTCATTTTTTTTCTTTTCTCCGCCGGAGAATCCATGGTTCACAGAGCGGGTGAAAAAGGCATTATCTATTTGTAGGATCTTAGCCTTTGCTTTTAAAACTTCTTCAAATTCAAATGGATCCAATTGATCTAAGTTGTTCGCTTTTCGTTTAGCATTATAGGCCATTCTTAAAAAGCTCTTATTATTCACGCCGGGCAATTCGATTGGGTATTGAAAGGCAAGGAATAGCCCTTTTAAAGCCCGTTCTTCAGGAGCCAAATCAAATAAATTCTGGCCTTCCCATAATGCTTGGCCCTTTTCAATTTTGTAGGCCGGATCACCGCCCAGGACTTTGGCCAATGTGCTTTTGCCAGACCCGTTTGGACCCATAATAGCATGGACTTCGCCTGGCTTGATCTCCATTTGTACATTTTTGAGAATGATTTTGTTTTCTATAGATGCAACTACGTTTTGTATGGAAAGCATTAGCCAACCGTCCCTTCTAATTTAAGCCCTAGTAATTGTGTGGCTTCGACTGCAAACTCTTGTGGCAACTCCTTAAATACGGATTGACAAAAACCATTGATGATAGCCGCAACAGCTTCTTCGGCCGTAATACCTCTTTGTTGAAAATAGAACAATTGATCATCGCTGACTTTAGATGTAGACGCTTCATGTTCTAATTTACTTAGATTATTTTTGACATCAGTTGCTGGAAAAGTATTTGCTTTGCAGGCCGTGCCAATCAGCAATGAATCGCATTGTGTGAAATTCCTAGAACCTGTGGCGTTTTTTTGAATGGAGACTAAGCCGCGATATGCATTGGTTGATTTACCAGCAGATATGCCCTTTGAGATAATACGGCTTTTTGTGTTTTTGCCAATATGAATCATTTTGGTTCCGGTATCTGCCTGCTGGTGATGGTTCGTCAATGCGACTGAATAAAATTCTCCGATTGAACCCTCCCCCTTAAGTATGCAGCTGGGATACTTCCATGTAATGCTTGAACCCGTTTCGACTTGCGTCCACGAAATTTTGGATTTGACGCCTTCGCATTTTCCACGTTTCGTCACAAAGTTAAATATGCCTCCACGACCTGTTTCAGGGTCACCAGCATACCAATTCTGTACAGTGGAATATTTGATTTCGGCATTGTCTAAAGCCACCAATTCAACGACGGCTGCATGTAATTGATTGCTATCAAATTTGGGCGCGGTGCAGCCCTCCAAATAATTAACTGAGCTGCCTTCTTCGGCAATAATCAACGTGCGTTCAAATTGACCCGACTCCTCTGTATTGATTCTAAAATAAGATGATAAGTCCATGGGGCATTTAACACCCTTTGGAATATAAACAAAGGATCCGTCAGTGAATACAGCTGAATTCAACGTTGCAAAGAAATTATCTGTATACGGGACCACTGAGCCCATATATTTCTTTATCAAATCTGGGTATTCCTTGACTGCCTCTGAGAAAGAGCAAAAAACAACGCCTTGTTCAAGCAGCTTAGCCTTATAGGTTGTGGCGACAGAGACGCTGTCAAAAATGGCATCCACAGCAACGCCTGAAAGTTTTTTTTGTTCCATTAATGGTATGCCAAGCTTCTCAAAGGTTCGTTTTAATTCAGGGTCTATGTCATCCAAACTTTTGGGACCGTCAGCATTCACTTTGGGAGCTGCATAATAAATAATATTATCGTAATTTATTTTGGGATATTTAAGATCCGCCCATTCAGGCTCTTGCATTGTTTGCCAATGCGCATACGCTTTAAGCCTATAATCAAGTAGGAATTGAGGTTCATTTTTTTGGGATGAAATATGTTTAATTGTGTCTACTGAAACACCGCGCACAGTCTTTTCAGAGGCAATATCGCTTTGAAAGCCATGTTTGTAATCTTGGCCCATTATTTTATTTAATTTGTCGGTACTGCTTTTTTTATCAGCTTCGCTCATATCGTGCTTTCTATTTACTAATCAGATACTTTTTGTCTGCTTGGTTCATAAAATTTTTTTATCCTAATTGTTCAGCGGGCTCTTTGAGCAAACTGTCCAATTTAATAGATTCAAAGTAATCATCTAAAAGAGTTCTGGCCTTTTGCCAAATTGGCTTAACTTCGCAACCTCCATAATGGGTGCAAACGAATTGTTCCTTATCATGCTCATCACAAAAAACCTGGAATGTCTTACCTTCAATGGCGTCAATAATATTTTTGAATGAAATCTCACTAGGTGGACGCGCCAATTCATAGCCGCCTTGATTACCATGGGCTGCTTTGACAATCCCTGCTGTTCTCAAGCCTTGAAGTATTTTCTCAATATAGGTTTGCGAGTATTTTTCAGCACCCGATATTTGCTTAATCGTTATAGGGGCGCCTGAATGCCGCGCGATATATAGGAGGCAAATAAGGCCATACTCGGTTTTGGTTGTGTATTTCATCATAATGGTGGCTATTATATCTAATCAGACAATAATAGTCCACATAGAACTATAAGGGGGTTGTTTTGAGGTGCGCAGCTGCCAAATGACCTTCGAAGTCAATCAGCTTAAGGGGTATTTTTGAGTTTTTTAGGGCAGCTATGTCGCCGTGGCAAAACGGTAATTGGACCCGAGAGCCGTCAACATACAACATGCCATTTTCCATAGTTGAGTGAATTCTAAAACCCACGTCCCCATCTAAAATGGCGCCCTCATGTTTATAGACGATTTTTTTTCCACGATATAGCTCACGCGCTTTAAAGACTATTTGATTGGCGTCAATATCTATGGGTTTGCCCCACGCGGATTGAACGGCACCAGTAGATCCAGCCTGTGTGGCAATCCATATGCCAGATGATCGTTGCGCTTCTTTGTCACCATTGAGCTCAAGAATGTAATGGCTCATCGCCGCAGGGTTCGCATGGCAAATCAATATATCATTCAAAACATATAAATCCGTTGCTTTGCCATTTAAGACCAAATTAATGCGGTTTAATGAACAAATGGCATAATTATTTTTGAGAATAGCGTCGAATATCGCTTCAAAATTAGTGATATTGGCGCTACAAAAGCGCCCTACGCTGACGCTGGGGTTAGAATTAACGCCCAAAACTTTCTGCTTTGACACGCAGCCGGCTGCCGACAGTAATGTACCATCTCCACCCACGGTGATAATTAAATCATATGGCGCATAATCCATTTTTCTACGCCTGTCCGCAGAGCAATAACGTATATTACGCGCGTCGAGGATCGCCTGAACATGTTGCAGCGTTTTGTAATGAAAATGGTGGGAGTTTTCGAAAGCTTTAAGGCCGCCTTTTGGTTTTTTGAGAGTAGATTTTGATTTGATTATGGCATTTTTTGAAAAATATATTTCATAGGTGCTTTTTTTATAAATGATTAATACATTTTTGGGGAAAGTTTTATGTTTCATTAGTGTAATGATGGTCTCCACTCTAAGGATTGAATTATGCTTGCCTCTTGTTCAATAAAGAAGCTTAGCCTTGGATTGATCTCAAGTTCTGAATAGTGCATACCGGCGAGCTTGATGAATACCTGCCCATGTTTCTGTTCCGCTACAAATAAATTGTAGTAAAACTCTTTAAGAAATATGTCGGTTAATGCGTCAGCTAGAATGCCAAATCTCTCAGCGCCGCGAGCTTCAACTAAAGATGCTACTATGAGCCGATCCAATAGACGTTCGCGGCTGGTTGATTTGCATAATGCTAATAACTTGTTTATATATGGATCGTCATGCATTTTTACATTAAGAGCAATGCCTCTATCAGACATGATTTCGTACACTTGCTTAAAATGGCGCAATTCTTCAAGAGCTAGGTTGATCAGTGGTTTAATCATTTGAATTTTGTCCGGACATTTGGCCACAAAATTCATTGCCATCGCAGAGGCTTTTCTCTCACAGTCGGCATGGTCCGCTAAAAAGATATCAAAATTATCTAAAATAATTTGCGTCCAATCCGGATTTGTTTTATAGCCCAGTTCAATATTATACATAATTAATTAATCGCATTTAAATACTGATAAGTGTAATTGGTGTATTCAACCTGAGGATTTCCCGATTCTGGCGTTACGGGAGCATTGTCTAGATCCATGACAATCGGATCACCTCCAATGCGAGTAGACCGCATGCCCTTTTGCTCATCAAAAAATTGCATTTCTAATTGATGCTTAGATTCACTCTGTCCAATGCCCAAAGTTATTTGATTTAGCGTAGGGTTTGTGCTTAAAACTTCATAAGCTTCAGTTACGTCTTCCTTGTAATAATGTGAAGATTTAGTGATTTGATTCTTAGAGAACCAAACAATAGCGCCATCATCTCGCTTCCACTTTCCAATTAGCGATCTATGCAAATTGGATAAATATTTATCACGTACTTGAGAAGATATTAAATCGTTTTGATTTACTGCAACCTCCCCTGCTATCTCTACGACATTATGCTTTACTTGTTGCGTTGTGAACCACTTTTCAGCCTTAGATTTAAGCTCAAAGACCGACTCGCTATTTGGCACACCAAGGAAAGCCAAGCTCATTATAGCCAAAAGCACACCCGTGACAAAAATTAATTGAATCACAAAAATCTATACAGCCGCATTTTTGTCAAAGTTGCTCAAAATAATTTGAGCCTTTTCTAAATCGCGTGCCATACCTTTCATTAATGTAATGTATTTCGCATTATAAGCCAATTTGGTGAATGCGTCCGTTAGCATTGCGAACGATGGGTCTTGATCCAATTTATTTTTTAATGTAACAATTTTTATTTGAGTCTCTTTAAATCCTGAGATCTGCCGCATATAAGTATTAGCTTCTTTGATGTCCCAATTAAAATTTAGGAATTCATTTAGTCCGGTAGCCGTTTTTTCATCAATCAAATATTCTTTATTGCGATAATTAAACGCTAATATTTTTCTATGAATTAAATTCAGTTGATAGTCCCTATAATTTGTGAAAGATGTGGTTAATTCTGGCCATTGTTTTATGGCTATGCCATGCAATTCATTTTGGAATGATATTTTTTTTAACATTAATTCTTGCCACAAGGCAATTTTGGCAATTTTAATCTGATCCAGCGATGCGGCTGCTGAAGCTTTGGCCAAAGCTATCTCGGTACGGACACCCAAAGCCAAGCAATTGATTGCAAGGCATAAAACAGCTGCCCGCATTAATACTTTCATTTTGACGGCTAGCCTACAAGAGATACGATTTTGCGCATTAAATCTTCAGGGCTATAGGGCTTCATGCAATAATCGTCGCAGCCATAATCAAATGCTTCGATGTAGCGTTGTTTGTCCGCCGTGAGAATAACTATTTTCACGCCATTTATTTTTTCGATACCTTTTGCGCGCTCGTCCTTTCGGATAGCGACAAGAGCCTCTAGGCCAGTCGCCTTTGGCATCATAATGTCCAAGACAATCAAGTCATAAGGCTTATCTACACAGGCTAGGAGATACCGCCCTAAGGCTTCTACCCCGCTATATGCAACGCCTGTTGCGTAACCATCATGATTTAAGCGATTTTTTAATAAATCAACAATGTCATGATCATCGTCAACAATAAGCACTCTTATATTCTTCGTTTTATCTGCCATGGAGTAAACTCCCTTTCTCATTCTGTCGCTATTCTAGCTAATTGAGTCCGAATCATCAATTTGATTGTCTGCTATGGATTCCCAGGCTGCTAATGCTTGTTCAAAATTAGGCTTTAGGCTTAAAGCCTCGCCTAAGTCTTTTCTACCTCGGGCATATTCACCGCGAGCAATCCAGACCATGCCTCTACGGTAGTAAGCTTCTGCCACGCCTGGGTTTATAGCAATACTTTTATCATAATCCTTGAGTGCTAGATTATACTCCCCTTGTAGCCGAAGGGCTATTCCACGCGCCAAATAGGCTAGCGCATAATGTGGGTTAAGCTTAATAGCCTCGTCAGCATCTACGATTGCGGCCGGGTAATTGTTCATACCTTCATAACATTTGGATCTCAATGTATAAACACGCGCTGTTTTCTTTCGACTGAGCGCAGATGTTGCATGGCGAATGGCTGTTTGGAAGCCAGCCGTCAAATAATGAACTCTAGCTAGGACTTCGTCAGCTTCTGACGACTCGGGATTGAGTTTTAGAGCTTCTTTCGCCGATTGTATTGATTCACCCCATTGTTCTAACCCTTCAAAACCCAAAGCTTGTAATATCTGAATTTCATAGCGGCTATCATGCAATGTCAAATAGTCTTTAGTTGTCGCTACAACTAAAGCATGTTCATTTTGAAATTTATAACAAATTGCTTTGTGGTAAAGGGCGTTTTTGTGTAGTGGAGCATGCAATAAGACATTGTCAAAACAGAGTCTGGCGGTATTAAAATTTTTTTTGTTAATGAGCTTGTCGACACCCTCTCGGTAAGCATTGTCAATTTCTTCGTCATTCATAATATTTAGGCTGTGTGCTGACGTGAGCCACGAGATTACGGCGCATAATCTTCCTTAGTTTGTTTATTATGTGCTGGGTCTTCTATCCCCAATTCTTCATAATAGGATTCTATCGGCCTTGATCCAGCTTGCCAGGGATTCGCTTTGGGAGCGCTTATGCTCTTAAGTTGCTTTTTGGTATAGGGTTCGACCGAATAAACCATATTAGCAAAAATATTCCCAATGTCTTCTGAGAGTAGCTGCGGATTGTTGTTTATATATTGGTCTAATAGCTCCGCATATTCTAAATGTGTTAAACGCAAATCAACACCCATGTCCTTGAGCGTTCTAACTGCCGTAAAAATAAATAAAATTTTGCCTTCTCGACTTAACGCTCCCCATTGGTTGCCGCGCATAGACGCTTGATTGAATTCTCCTGAAATTCGACTAACCATTTCGGCATGGGCAATAGCGGTGTAGCACGTGAGTATTATTAAAAGTGCTCCAAAAAGATTTTTCTTCATAAGCTGCTGCCTTTTGATTTGTACGTATGCAACATGGCAGCGCCCAAAACTCCGGCGGAATCCCCTAAGGAATTCTTTTGAATTTTATTGGGGTAATAATCACTGAATATGCATTGCTCAAAAGCAGTCTGACCCTCATTATAAATTTCTCGCATATTCGACAATCCTCCTCCAATGATAATTATATCTGGGTCGATAATATTGACCACATTTGAAAGGGCTCGACCAAACCAATTAAAATATTGTTTCATGAATTCCGTGGCTGGGGGCTTCTGATCTCTATAGCCTTGTATAATTTCTTCCATAGTCGCCTGATGGCCTGTCATTTCAAAATAACGGTTTTGAGCGCCACCGCCCGATATGTATGTTTCAACGCACCCTTTTTTACCACAATAACAGTCCGGGCCATCGGGATCAATGCTCGAATGACCCCACTCTCCCGAATTGCCGGTAAGTCCCGTCATTAATCTTTTATCACGAACGAATCCCCCACCGCAACCCGTGCCTAGGATTACTCCAAAAGTTAATTTGTCGCTTTTAAATTCACCTAAAAGAGCCTCGGCCAGGGTGAAGCAATTAGCATCATTTTCTACGATAAGGTCATGTTTAATTAAATCGTTCAAATCATTGAGCAGATCTTTATCGTTCAAAGCAAGCGTATTAGAGTTTCGCATTAGACCCGATTTTGGAGAAATGGATCCAGGTGTTCCTATGCCAATTGTGTGTGACGCGCCCCGCAACTGCTGGACTAACTTATTATAAAGTGTTTGAACTGTCATCAATATTGCTTGATAGCCATTTTCTTGATGGGTGGGCACTCTTTCTCTATAAACTTCTTTATTAGCCTGATTTAATATAACACCCTCGCATTTAGTGCCGCCGAGATCAATGCCAATTTTATGCATATTAATTAAATAAAGCTTGGGTGACTTTATGCTCCGAGTTGTAGCGGATTCTGATAATCGTTTGAATTTTGCGCCCAGTGTCTTTTTTATGCGGCTCTGTGAATAGCGCGTAAATACCGGCCGATAGGAAGTTAGCTGTCCTTTTAAGCAAATGGTTTTTATCAAATTTAGTGCCTGGATCAATAATAACCCACTCATCTTCTAAGCCAGATTCAAATTCAGCAGTGTATTGCGGTTTGGCTAATAAGGCATGGACCTCTTCGCGAGACATATTGGCGTGAATTGAGGGCTTGCTAAAATCGCTAATTGTATAATTAGGTGGCATTCCAGAATTGAGTTGCCGAACGCTAGCGCAACCAACGATTGAAAAAACAAGTATTGAAATTGAAACAAAGTAGTGTAGTCTTTTTTGTAAAAAATAGTACATGTGACCTCTCTCCAAAATTATTTACGGGTGTTCTTCAAATCCACAAAGTTATTATATCAATTAAATCTCTTTTACTAGCAGGTTTAGCAATTAAATCATTCATACCAGCCTGAATACAAGTCTCACGAATTGATTCACCAAATGATGTATGTGCAATGATAGGCAAATCCAATTTCATTTGTGTCCGTATTTCAATGGTTGTTTCAATGCCATCTTTAAATGGCATTTGGACATCCATCAAACAAAGGTCATAGTCATTTTTTGTAATTAATTCAATTGCCTCAATACCGTCTCTAGCTACATCACAATCAAAATTATTTTCCTGCAATTGAGTCGCCGCTCGGTTGAGATGCGATTCGATGTCGTCAACAATGATTATTTTCTTCGCGCGCATGTGAGCTATTTACTTTTGTGGTTAGCAATAGAAGTGATTAAAAAAACTACGCTTCTCCAAAATCAATATTAGGAAATTTGCTTATTATGGATTTGGCCCAGGGGGTTTGGATCTCGGATATTTGATAGACCAACGAACCGGATCGATCATAGCCATTAATGTCGAATTCATGCCCATTCCGAAAAGATTTAAAGAAACCGGCGACTGTATTGCCCTCATGGTCAAATCCCTTAAATCCAAAATAACCTGCTGCCAGAGCCACAACCTCTTTAAGGTCAATTTCATCTGTGAGCAATGTGTATTTGCTACTCGAAATTTCATAAATTTCAAAAAAACGAATCTTACCCTGGCTCAGCGAATCGGTTTGGTTAAAATCAAACCAAGTCCGCCCAACACCATGCGGCATCATTTGAGAATTGTCAACAATCTCACCTTTTTCACCAGCATATTGATAAAGTTTTTCAGAAATTTGTTTAGCTTGAACCACATTGGCGGAGATGAGCAGCACCAAAGTGATAAGAAGTAGCGCTGGGAGTATTTTATAATATTTCATAGAGGTATTGTACTCACTTTTAACTTTAGAAGCCAATGATTACTGACCTAGTCTTAAATTTGACATATTATAATATGCGCTAAATGGCGCCGAGAACATCGCCTAGTATTTGTTGTCCAAAATTTTTGGTGAATTCAGAGACTATGAAATTAATATTCGGAATGATTTTCCAACGGCCCTGTGTTTGTGTTATTAAAATTGGTAAAGTTAACTGACCATATGGGTTGAGCACACTTTTTAAATAGGGATTTGCGACAACAAACGCTTGCGAAACTTCAGTGTCTAAAAATAATTCACAATCAAATCGGCCTGAGCCATAGCGATCTAGCCAACCATAACCTCTGATCTCAATTCCGTTGGAGATTAACCTAATAACTGGAAATGAGACTCTTGGTCCGTTGATCTCCACTGGAATGATTCCCGATGAGATTCGGGTATTGGATGCCTGTGCACCTTGTTGATACTGCGGTGGTAGCCATTGCATTAAATTTTCAGGCATTTTTGGTATAGCTTGCATTTTGGAGATGATGAGCCAAAGTAGATTAAATCGATCAATGCTTATATTTTGGGGCTTGATAGTGCCGCGGGCATTAA
>JBLINS010000009.1:0-47405 GCA_047639455.1 Candidatus Omnitrophota bacterium | reverse complement strand
TTTTTAAGCAATCGGATTTTTTCTTTAATAATTAATGGTAAAACGCGGTTCGCCTCCTGAATATTGTAAAAAGCTGTTTCTTCTAAACCACTAATAAAAATAAAATCAAATGACTCCTGTATAAATATATTTGGATCTAAAGCAGTCATATCAGCACGATATAGACTTAAGCGATCCCTGACATCTGGTCGATCTTTGAAGGCCAATTGAATATCTTCTAATTGCCCATGATCAATATCAATTGCTGTGATATGAGCCCTATCATTACGTTCAATAATAGCCTCTATCTCTGCAGGCAGGCCACCCACAATAAGAATATTTTCATACTTACCCAATGGCACGGGTCTTTTGTCAAAGATCGTGAATATAATCGGCACATGCCAATCCGACCTAGTGATTTTTGTATCCACCGCCTCTCGGTCTCCCAACAAATCCACAATCTCCAATTCTGCCATCCTCGTTGCTTCAACCGCTGAATTCGAACCAGAATCAGCATCATCTGCAAATGCAGTCAAATTACGACTTAAGCCCCTATGAGAGTCCATTAATCCGGTGGCGATTTTTGATGGGGTTGAGTTTGAGGCTAATCTCGCTGATTCATCGCTGTCATCCGGAGGGCTGGAATTGCTGGTTGGCGAATCTCTATCTTGCTCCAAAAGATCATCTACAGAACCGATTTTAACACCCCCGGGGTGTAAAAATGGTGCTTTTGGCTGAGCGAATCTGGCCCCATTCTCGCCTGAAGTTGTGGAATGGTCTGTCGCGTTGATTGGGTAGTCTAATACTTGAGGTTCGTGGAATCTATTGTTGTAATAAAGGAGGTGGGCTATGGGTTTATCGGGATGATCTGAGTTGGTGTAAACCACTCCTCTTGCGTCAGGATAGCGGGGCATGTCAAAAGCAACCCATTCGCGGCGAGTTGTGCCCGCGGCAAATTCAGCCCCCAGTGAGGGTCGAATCATATTGCCTTTCCATGAATACAGCCCAGGATCGCTTAACCTCTCTACTTCAATATCATCCTCTATGGGTGGCTCACCCACACCTCTGGCGATCCAATCAATATTTTGATAATCCTTGGCTCTATCCGACACTCTATTAGAAGGCCTCGGAATCAATCCCTTAATATGTTTATACCCTTCAAACGAGGCAGATTTGCCAAAACCAATGGCGGGCTGGCCTCCTTTGGTCAAGTAAACTGATTTAAGCCAAACTTCGGGTCGGAGACTATTGCGCCTTAAATAGGTAGACGCAATCCACTCACCTTTATTATCTTTATGCACTTTAAGAATCAATTCTTCAGATTTTATATTGGCAGGAATGCGAATCAATATACTTTGCCAAAAATAAATTTTGGCTTTCTTAAATAAACCGTATTCTTCGCCTTTTTTATAAGAAAATAATTTAAGAACTTGGGGCAAATTATCACGCGAGAATCCAGAAAAATACTCTCTAGCCAAGGGTGATGATGAAAAAGTCATTAAACGCTTCCTTTTTTTCACCCACACTTTGTTATTCCGAACAAACGCGTATTTAGCAACCATAAATCGTTTGCCCGTGAGCTTGCTCTTAACGTCAAATTCAATATCATACTCACCATCACCAATTCTTCTAATCACAGGAATAACCCATTGCCCAGCGAATTTCTGCATCACTTGGTACTGGAGATGTTTGTCTTGATCTTTACTTGCGCCAACCCCTTTATACTGACCAATTCTAACGGCACCTGTATTCATAACCTTTCTAGGTGTCAATTGCATCACGTCACCCTCCACACTCGTGGACTGTGACAATTCCCCTAAGAAAGTATGCAAATTGGGGTCATTGAGATTAAAATCAAAGCCCCCATGCGTAATGGATTCGACATGCTTATAATGCCTCAGTCGCTTATATTGCATAGCCAATGTCTTCAGATTTGGAAATACCGTCAAATCATGCAATTGCAGCATTGGCCATAATTTGTCTAATGACCGAACTCTTCCCGTGCGGATGTCGAGTTTTTTTAGTTTAGACTTCGTTATATCAATTTCCGCGCTCTCAGCTATTTGCGCTTTTGTGACTCGAGGAGTTAGACTTTCTTTTGTATCAAAATGAAAAACGCGTATTCCGAGTCGATTAGCTTCTTTCTTTAAATTGGCAAAAGCATCTTTGCTTTCTTTTTCTAGAGTCTTTTGAACTAGCTCCACTTCGGCCGCTTTTTCCTTCGCGATACGCGCTAGAATTTTGCCAGCATAATCCTTAGGATAAACCGCAACATCGGCTTCTAAAGCGAACTTTGCAGCTTCATCATATTCGCTTTTTCTGACAATATGATTGGCTTTTCTAAGCTCCGTTCTAAGCCTAGAAGTTCTGAAGCCCGCTTTGATTTTATTCCATTCTGAATCATCGGCAAGTTCGAATTGTCCAAACTGACTCTCCAGTTCAACAAAAAACTGCTCCACGTCAATGCGGCCCAAATCAACGGATATTTGATAATAATCAATCGCTCTGGGTGGGTTAGATTCAATCACAGGTGTGGATTCGCCTATAATGTATCCCTGATTCCCAAGTATTTCTGTATCATCCCCGATAAATAATTGAACATCATGTGGATCCAAAACCCAATTCATCTCCAAAACAAGTTCATTAAGCAAAGATCTAATGCCTACATAATCTAATGGCGCCATCGAATTCACCATCCGCGCCCCAAATTCTGCCGACTCTACTAATGAAGCCAAATCACTTTTTGATCGTTGATGGACTCTGACGGGTACTCCCTCAGGCTGAAAAGGATGGTCGAGATTAAGAAACCAAGCCTTTACGCGATCCATAACGGGACGCCAATCCTCTAAAGGCATAATATAGGTGGTTATGGGGTGAATTATAGGAAGTAGTATTCTGCGTAAATAGGGCTCTTTAAAATACACCCTCACCTTCATGTCCCACGTCAAAGCAATGGCACGTGGCTTGGCAGACTTCTGCGTTATTTGGAATCTAAGTCGTTGGAGTTTTTTGACCTTACTATCCAAGGAAGCTAACGTCTTATCCGTCACCCTCGAGTCTTCTTTGAGTATCTCAAACTGTTCATTTAAATCTTTGATATGCGCTGATAATATCGTCTCAATAGTACCCGTGGTTTCATTCGGATTAGACCACACCCTAAATATGCGACGCGTCAAATTTCTTAGCATAAAGAAATAGAAGGTCTTCATCATCGCGAATAATGCAATATCGCGTATTGCTGTCACAGCATTGTGGTCAAAAAGGCCCGGTAGATGAGCCCCTAAAATAAGCGGAATAAATTTACTAAATTGAATAATTATGAAATTGGTCACGGTATCTATAGGATTTTTATTGGAGTTCTCGCGGATGAATGGCCCAAACCACAATTCAAAGACAAGTCGACTAGGGTCATCGCGAAAACTTCTTTTGTCCATACTTGTCCACAGCAATGTTAAGGGAAGTATCACGCTATCCGGCACATCAATCGAATCGGCCATCCTGGAGGATTCGTCACGCTGCAATTGGACTGTATTTGGCAAGATGTTAGCGTTGTGGTCTATGCTGGCTCTTAGTAATTCTTGCCTTAATACTCGCAAACTTATTCTTGAGGCTGGTTCGGCTGCGGGTCTTAGGGACATCGTTGATTTATTCATAGGCTTTGATTCTTGTGCATTTGTACCTTGGGACAGAAGAAGTTTTTCGTATTTTTGGGAATTAGTTTCATGTGTAATGTTAGGGATAATGGATATGAAGGATATACCGCGTTGCTTGAATTGCGCCTTGAGATTATTCGCATGATACCCACCGGTGATTAGAATTGCTTCAGACTCCTCATCTATATCCATTTTTTGGATTGTGTTGCGGACAAATGCCTGGTCTCTTTGAAGGGTTAAATCATAAAAGCCTAAGGCTTGCTGAATGAATGCATTTTGTTCTTCATCTAAAAAGATGGCTTTATCCTGATGATCTTTTAGTTCAAGTATTTTTTGATTCAAGAACCCTGTGATTGTTTCTAAGTCAAAGTTTGACGGATTTGCTATGATTTTCTGATATGCATCAGGTTGCAACTGAAGCTCTATCAAGCCCTCAAGAATGGAGACGCTCTTAGAAAGAGTCAGCAAACCACTCTCATCGCGCGATTGGGTCAGTGAAGAAAATACATCTCGCTCTAATGCATTTAGCTCATCCAGCGTGCGCGTCGCGTCTAGTTTCTTTGTTTGCTTAAGGTAGTCTGCGTATACGGCTAAATTGGGATAAAGATTGGAGTCAATGTGCTGGTTAGAGATCATGCCTTGAATACTCACTTCGTCATTGCGAGGAGCATAGCGACGAAGCAATCTAGGGTCTACTTTTAGCCCAGTAGAGTCTGAGATTGCTTCGTCGTTCCTCCTCGCAATGACGGAATGTCTACTCTCAATCAGCATTTGATATTCTTCATTGGCCTTATCAAAATCGATTAAGGATTCTTGAGACGCTAATTTAAGGATGCTTTGTAGGTTTGGGTGATTCTTCAATAAGCCGTCATTGCGAAGCGCAATTTGCGGAAGCAATCTAGAGTTTGTTTTTAGCCTATTAGAGTTTGAGATTGCCGCGCCTGCTTCGCGGCTCGCAATGACGGGGCTGTTATCATCAATAACGTTGACGCTGGCGGAGGGGTCTAGTTGGGCAATGAAGGACACATATTCAACAAAGGATAAGTCACCATTTTGATAAGCGATTCTTTGTTGGTCTAGTTTTTGAAGTGCGGGATTGAAGAGTTTTTCTTTAAGCAAATCGGTTGTTATTTTTACTTTGGCCAAATAAGCTTTGAAGTCCGCGCGTTGATCAACAACGCTTTTGTAAATCTCAAGGCTTTGATTATAGAGGTCTCTACTCTCTACACCCCATAATTTGAATTCACGTTTAGTGGTCAAATCAAAGTATTCGGATCCCTGCAAAAGCCCTTTTTTAATATACTTAAGACCAACTTGTTTTCTGTGATTCAATGAAGCATCTTGCCTTAAATCCGATAAAGACAAGTCTCCATTACCTGCCTCCAAAAAAACTAAATCGATATCCTCTTCAGCTAGAATAATATCGAGCATCTTCGCAATATTGAGTTGGGCCGAAGCATTCGTATGTGCATCTTGAATAAGGACAATGGTCTTCTCAGAGTTGGGTGCTTTATACGAATCCTCAATATGGCCAATGGATTGTGGAAGAACAAAATTGATCTTCAAATTCTGATTCCACAAATTTGTTAATGACGGGAATGAAGGCGCGGCATAAACGACCGATTGCATCAATAAACACAGAACCAAAGACATAGCTATACCCTTTAAGGATATAATTCTCTTAATAGTTCTTATATGTATAATTATTAAATGTTTAAAGAATGCTCGCAAAGAAAATCTCCACCATGTCTTTTTCCGACATCGTTATCAAACCCAATTTATTTTAGACGATAAGTACTTGATTTATAATGCACTTAGGAGAAGGTTACCCGATGAAACACCCAATTTCAACAGTTTGTTTCGACTAATTTCAGGGCTCAGAAAAGGCGAGTTTTTGTCAAATCAATACCAAACATCTTTGACTAATTACGGACTATTTTTTTAGGATTCTGCGCCACATTGCGATTGATTTATGCTTGCGGAGTAGGTGTGCGAAAAAATGTTATATTCGATCTATTTACAATAAAGACGCTAGACCCTTGTCATTAACAATTGAGAGGAGCTTGAGAGCTGTGCCGGAGGGCTTTTTTTGACCACTCTCCCACTTTTGAATAGTCGAAACACTCGTATTCAAAAACTCAGCAAAGGCCGCCTGACTCAACTTAACCTTTCTTCGAATCTTAACAATGGTCCTTGCGCTAAAAGGCCCAGGCTTAGGCAAACACAAAACCCTCACCTCACGCATAGTAATCTCATCAATGCCACCGCTCTTATGAAAATCCGCCATGGTCTCAAGAACCATTTCTTTAACTTTGCTTTTCATATTAGGATATTTCCTTATGTTATCGTGACTAATGCCCCTGTTTTAAGGTACGTTTTGATTTCCACATCAGAAAAGCTCAACAATGCCTTGGACAGGATATCTAATGCACGTTTTTCATCACGGTTTAAATTAACTTTATTATTCTTGGCAAAGCCTAAACAAAAAACCAACTTCGTACCCTGTTGGTAAAAAATAATTGTTCGAGCGCCAGCTCGCTTACCTCTCCCTACAAGACCTATTCTTTTCTTATACAAATAGCCACTAATCTTAGCGTCGTATAATCCACTTTCAAACTCAGCAATAATCCCAGACAACAAAGTGTCACTAAGCTTTTCCTTCTTTGCCCATTTACTAAAATTACGCGTCTTTAAATACCTCACAACCATAGTATAGCACTAAGTACTATAGTTATCAACCCCATCTTTAAACGAATCAGGTATTTTTTAACGAATGTTTGGGTGTATCTATAATGGAGGGTCTGGACTTATTTCAGCTAAGAAATCTATTGCCCGCATTTTCTACAGAGGGGCTCAGGATATTTGTAATAACTGGTAGCCGCGGATAATGCTATCGCAAGTCATTTGAATAAGATTTTTAAAATCCCCCATATCGCCCTTGCCTAAAGCAGTGTAATATCCATATTGATCTTCAATGGTTATTAAACTTGGCGGATAACCCTGACTTAACGCTTGAGTCATCATAATCAAACGACCCACTCTGCCATTGCCATCAAAAAATGGATGAATCGATTCAAACTCATAGTGATCAGCAGCAATCTTCTTGATCGGATTACTTCCATATTTATTTATCGATTTTACAAATGCACGCATCTTTATGGGGACATTTTGGGCAGATGGTAATGCTTTTTCTGTATTGGTGAGATTAACTAAGCCTGTGCGATATTTGCCTGGTAATTTATTTGAAAAGTTATACATAACAATGGAATGAAGCCGCAGGATATATGCTTCATCAATTTTAAATTTAGGCTTCACTTGGTCAAGCATATAAATTAGCGCATTTTGGTGATTAATGACTTCAAAATGCTCGAATAGTTCCTTGCCGCGGACTTTCTTACCCTCCATAACCATTTCAGTGTCCCGCCTAGACATGCGACTGCCTTCAATCGCATTGGAGTGATATGTATTGTCGACGAGTAAAGTCGTTCGTATTTTTTGATTCCGCTTCAAAATCTCAATGGGATCTTTAATCGCATTCTTAATTACATCAACAACCGCCGTCAAATCAATATGCTCTTTAAATAGCTCATCAATACGACGCGCCTGTGCTGGCTGCGGTTTTACCCCACTATTCATCCAACGATGAACAGTTTGATAAGAAACCTCCACAAAACGAGCAATTTCAGTCGGCCTCAGGCCGGCTTCATCTCGCAATGCGTTTAATTTGTCAGTCGTCGATAATGGGTAGCTTTTAAATTTCATGATAATTAATTATATCACATATGTGATTTTTTTAATTACTCTATATTTGCATTATGTTATATCACCTCAATACCACTTATTTGGATCTGCAAGATTAAAACTGCAGTAATAGCAATCACCCCACCCCCACTTTAAACGAGTCTGGTATTATTTTTATCAAATGGTTGGGAGTGGCAGATCATATACCCATATATACCTCCTGAATTCATCTAGCTTATTGAAGACAAGCTCATGCTGTGTAAATTGTATTGGGGATAATGTGAATCAATATTGTTTGAGCCGCTTAGCAGGCGAGTTTGTTGATTCACATGGGGCCCCACAATTTACACAGCATGAGCTTGCGAAATAAGGTAATGAATTCAGGAGGTATATATGTGTATGTGATTGGATATCAATAAAAAAAATACCAGAGGAGGGATTCGTCTACTGTGGTCGGGCGGGGCCTCCCGGCGTAGCCTCTCCTCACTCGCTGACGCCGGTCTTCGACTGACGGCTTTTCCTCCCTTAGGTCGGCGCTCCCTCGTGTTCGAATCCCTTTTTCTATAAAAAATACCAGAGGAGGGATTCGAACCCTCAACCCCGTAAGGGGAGCGGTTTTTGAGACCGCCGCGTATGCCAATTCCGCCACTCTGGCTTAATTTTGGTGGAGCCTAGCGGGATCGAACCGCTGACCTCCTGCATGCCATGCAGGCGCTCTCCCAGCTGAGCTAAGGCCCCATAATGTCTTTAGAACAATGTATTTGTGGGATTGAACTGCCAAATACGAGCCGTTATTATAGCTATAAGATGTCCTTAAAGCAATGTGGTGCTGTAATGGGTGTGCCCCGCAGTAATATGGCTTCCTAAGCTGTTTGTAAAAAAATCTAGGTAGCTCCAGTTTTTCTCCCACCTTTTTTCTTTCCCATATTGTTTTGCTGTCAGTTGTCCAATGTCAGGATTTCTTAATCAATGCCCTAGAGCGTTGTCTTATACTGTTTATTTTGTTTGTGCCATTCCCTTTTCTAAGCACTTTTCTAACCCCATTGGCTCTTGTTGTACTCAATGGGATTTCTTTGATTCTTAGAGTGTATCCAAGAAAGAACAATACATTTTCTAACGTGGTCATATTAGAAAAATCTCCGTTTTCAATTTTTGATATGTGCTGTTGGGTAACACCCATTTTTTTAGCTAAATCTATTTGAGATAACTTGTATTTGATTCGGTATTCAACAATTCGACTTACTATCCCCATCTTTTGTTGTTCAAGCTTATAAATTTCTTTGAAATAAGGATCTTCCGACCCTTCTTCTAAGTGGTTATTAATATTTTCTAACTTCATAGCTCACCCCTTTTTTATTCGGTTTAGATAAGCTCTTCTTCTTTGTATAGCTAATTGTTTTTCTTTTTTGGGTAACTTAGCGGATTTTTTAATAAACCCGTTTGCAAACACTGCTTTATCGCCTTCCATAAAAAAATACATGATTCTTATTCTTCCTTCTTCTCCTACGAACCTTAGTTCGAATATGCTCCCACTGACATATTTAGAGTGAGGTTCTGGTAGTTTGTGTCCAAATTTTTGAACCAACGCAACCGAAACAAAGAATTTTTTCTTCGTTCTAAGAGACAAACTGTTCATGAATTTTTTTTACTGGCTTATCCCCAGCTTTCGTCTCATAGTATTGGCAAGTTATCATATAGCTTCTCTCTTTTAATTTAAGTGTACAACTAAACAGTTGTATACTCAAGGTTGCTTTTCAAACAAGGCTAGATTTTATTTGTCTGCAGGACTTGAAATTCGTATTCGTTTCGAATACACTATAGGTATGGCTAAGACATCATTGAGAACTATACGTTTCGCCCCGCATGAATTAGAGAAAATATCTTTATACATAAAGGCCAACCCTTCTTTTGAGTCCCTATCAAGTCTGGGTCGTATAGCCATTATGGAATTCATTCAAAAACAGCAAATATTAGAGCTTCATCCCCTACCTTCGACCAAAACTGAGCGCACTAAATTTCTTTGGGATTATGATCTCTCTGATGCGCAAGTCCATGAAATTCTCAATCATTCGAGTATGGCTGAAAAAAAATGGCTAATTGGTAGATTATTAGAAACCTTACGTCCACCAGAAATCTTTGATTATCTCTCTGTTAGCCAAATCAAGGCTGCCTTACCTCACGTGAGGATTAACAATAAAACAAAACAACATTGGCAGGAAGCTATTTCCTTATGGTCCCCAAAAAAACCACAATCCTAACTCCATTACAAGTCACTGTTTTAAAAGCTTTGTTTAAGGATAAAGAATTCTCGAAACACTTCTACTTAACCGGCGGAACAGCCTTGGCTGGTTTTTATTTATATCATCGATACTCAGATGACTTAAACTTCTTCACCCATGCAGAAAATATGTATTTTTTATGGCCATTAATCCAAAGAACGGCGGCCTTGTCTCCCATGAAGATTGAAACAAGAACGCCTAATTTTATTCGCATCCAAGTCCAAGGAGAGTTGCAAGTCGACTTTGTTCTTGATGTACCCTATAGAAAAGGATTACCCATCACAAAAGACAAATGTCGTATTGATACACTTGAAAATATCATTCTGAATAAGATTTCGGCTATACAAGGTCGTCTGGACCCGAAGGATTACGTGGATCTCTATTTTTTACTCAAAGACCGCGAAAAAGACATCTTAAAACTTCTAGCTGAGGCTAAAGCTAAAGACAGCTCCATCGAACCATTTTTATGGTCCAAAATCATAGGCGACGTGACAAGTTTTCGCACACTCCCCCGCATGATCCTCCCCGTGGATCTAAAATATGTCGTCACATTCTTCCACCGCCTGCGCCAAATCATCCTCCTAGACTTCAAGCCTTAAGCAGATACTCCCGATGTCGTTCGCTTAAGCTTCTCAGCCCATATCATGAAATTAAGGTATTGATTAAGCATAGGTAAGTCCACAGCTAGGTCCTCATAAATAGATAAGTCGGCATTGGATTGATACTTAGTCAAATAAGCACTTTCGGCATTGGTTGCAGCTTGAGAGCGGCCTGTCATGAATTTAAATAAGCGGTTTTCAACATTCTTTAGGTGTGGGTCAAAATTCTTTATCAATGCCTGACGTACATGCATATGCAATAAAGGTATTAAAGGTGCCACAAAATTCTTATCAGAATAAGGTAAGTTATTAGCGACATCATCTTCTAATTGTCTATGTTGCCCCAACGACCAAAATCTAAAGACGGGTAATTCCACTTCTTCACCAATCGGTTCTACGTCACTAATAAATCCAGGTCGGTCTTTTATAAATCGAATACGCGCAATACCCTGCCTCCGCGCCCATTCAAATTGAGCTTGAACCAACTTTTGTTCAGCCGGATTTGCCCTCTTCAAATACTGATCTAAATCAATTAAGACATTAACGGGCTTAGCTTGCAAGTCTTGATCTCCCAAATGTGACCAAATCACATCAGCCGCTTTTTTATCCTGTACCAAAGCTGCTTTTATTGACATTGAATACAAATCACTCATAACCAATCGTTTTTGCTGCGCAGGCTTTTGAGGCACGCTTTTGTGTGCCGGCCACGCATATTCATCACTACCCAAACCCCACTCATCCCCCCGTGTCAACCGCGCCGATATGTTAAATAACCTTTGGTCACCTTGGAAATATAAATTAGCAAACCGAACACCATTATATTGAATTGTGGTCAGCGGTTCGTTTTTCAAGTCTGACATTCTTTGAATGTTGGTTGCATCACCCTCTGTATAATATCCAGTTTCTCTCAATATTTGTTCAATTTCATCTAAGACACTTTCATCTTCAACGAGATAATGAGGATCAGCAGAGATGCTGCCATCAACATCCTCCACTCGTTCTAAAACATCCCAAAATAAGCTCTCTTCCTCCGTATCATCGGCGTCTTTCCCTGGAGAATGTCTGTAGAGCATATTACTTAATTGAACATGACGGAATTTCAACTGTACAACATGCTTCCCTAATTGATTGAATGAATTCATTAATTTACCAAGGGGGTTACCGCCATGTCTTTGGAGACTCCACATAGCCCATGATTGAATTTCATTAAGACCACCAATAGGCTTGAACAATCCCTCATCAGGAAAATAACTCAACGCAAAATCATCAACTGCTTGGTCAACGCCATCCTTATCAAATCCTAATTCATCTATCATAAAATAAGCCATGGACTCTTTCTCTTCCTCCGGCAAAAGAAAGCCCAAATCATCAAGCGCATCCACCCATCGCTGCACACCCTCAGGGCTCGCCATGCGTGAAGGGGTGTATCTGTCTGGGTGTGCGGCCAGCTCCTCGAAGTCGGGATTTTCAGACCATTGTTCCGCGGTTAAATCTACGAGCCATGTAGTGCTGATATCCAAACGCAAATCTTGCATTTTGCTAATTTGATGGTCAAACAATGATCCGTCATAATATGTAGTTGCTTCAAATGTACGATCATAGCGTGCATTTAGAAGGCCTATGCCCATGTGAAAAATCCTAGACGTGGGACCACAACAAACTGGCCAATCGCTCCGCAATTCATCAAATTCGCGTACATGGTCACGGGCCCAACTTGCGGTAATATCCACAGTGGTGGCTAAATCAGGTAAGGCCGCATCGAAATGGCCTAATAAACCAAAATCTTCACCAGCAATCAGACCATTAAAAAAATCTCTGTATTCAGCTGAGCGGTATGCCGCTTCCCCACGATGAAAACTAATCACATCCATGGGTGATACCGCTAGTATATTAGCAAAA
Source organism: Candidatus Omnitrophota bacterium (assembly GCA_047639455.1). Classification (GTDB taxonomy): domain Bacteria; phylum Omnitrophota; class Gorgyraeia; order 2-02-FULL-51-18; family JAGOUK01; genus JBLINS01. Next base: position 35,255 of record JBLINS010000009.1, on the reverse strand, counting down.
TGTCGCATCAAAGCATTCTGTTCCACGTCCTCCAATGCAGTCAAAGGCACAAATAAATAAAATGGCGGCACCGGCTCCCACATCCTAAATTCATCAATAGATGGTTGAGTCATACGCGATGCCGGTAGCACGTTCTTACGCCTACTTCTGTTTATCTTTAAGCTCTGGGCCAAATAATCACGATTTTCAACTCCTGAATTCGCTAATTCTATTGCTACAACGCCTGAAGTTCCAACGCGTGTCATACCAAGCGTATTTATATACCATTTGGCATCAAGAGGCATTACCCTTACTTGTTCAACTCCCAATAAATAGGATGCTTTAAAAGCCATGTGCATGAGGCTTTTGCCTAAACCCTTATATAAGCCTCTTCGCTTAAAACTATACTCTGGATTAACTTCTAATCCATGAGTCCCATGAGAATAATTTGCGTTGCTAAACAAGTTTCTCGATATCAATGTTTTTTCAGATTGGCCCAGTCCGCGCCGAATATCCACGTGCCCCACCGCGTTCATATCATCAAATAATTCAAACCGGACTTCGATCGCATGGGATTTTTTGTTCAGATTAACTTGAATACCTATATCAAACGCCTTATCCTCCCCATCAACCGTAATCTCAGTTGGAAACACCTCCTTCAATATCTTCTGAACTCTGGCAGCGTCATGGTTTAGTACGGCCTCACTAAATTCAACCAGCTCCCCCATACGTGCGGGGGCTATATCCAACTTTATTTTTTGCGCCATCGACCGCTCCATGAAGTAAGTGGTATCCGCTGACATTTTGACTAGCAATTTTTCAGCCCGTTCACGCCACTTATCCTCAAATACAGCCAAATCGCCTTGACCATTATCAAAGTCAATGAGCATTTGTTGATGATTCTCCGTCTTACCCAAATAATATTCGGCAGCTATCCATGACTGTAAATGATTTGCGGATAAACCCTGGTCCCACCGCATGACACTTTGCAGTCTTCCTCTCAACAAATAGAGCCGATCTTGCGCGGATTCACTTTCATTTGATGAAACAAAGATCTCCATACTCTTGCCAATTTCACCAAAATCTAATTGGAGATACGAAATCTCATATTCATTAGACCATCTAGCCTCCGTCACCGTGTCTACGCCAAGCATTTCTTGAAATATAGCTATAAATTCAACTTTAGCAGTTTCTCGCGTATCCCTTTCACCATCCACAATTAATACCAAGTCAATATCATCACGATTTTGACCTGTGCCCAAATAACGTAATGAGCCTACTATATGCGCCTCGACCGAAACACCCATTTGCGCACGCAACTGCAAAGCGGCTCCATCCACGATCCTTTGCAGAGCTTCAATATCAATTACGTCATCTTCCGCAGAATATATCTTCATAGGTTCCAATTTTTCTATACGAATATTTTTGTCTATGTAATCAGCTTGTCCAACTCGAATTTGATCTAATGATTGTGTCAAATTTCCGTCGGCTAATTTCTGCATCCTCAAAGTCTCCAAATACCATGCCTGAGAACCTGTTGTTGAATTCAATGATACCGCTCCCGCTCCCAAACTATGCGCGGCCTTATAAACCAACTTCATAAGCGATTGACCAACCCCACGGTAGCGCCCGCCTTTATGTCGAGAGTATAATGGCAAGACTTCCAAACCATGGTTCCCGTAAGCATAACCCTCCGTAGAGAACGCGGATTTATCCATATTAATTGAATAGCTACTAGCAGCAATTTCGAAGTCAGTATGCGCAACTCGCTCGTCGCCATGCATTATCTCAATGCGAGCAATGATATCTCCTGGCTTCCGACTTGTCAGTGGTGTATCGGGGCGCTCATCATTTTCAACCCTTAACTTAACCTCAAATACATCATCCGAATTCCCCACATCAATAGTCCCAGGCAAAACACTTTCAAGCAATGCCAATACACCCTGAGGATTACGAGGGCTCGACATCGATGAATCATCTTTTGGCGCCATACGTGTTTGCTCAGCTGCATCAGGATCAGCTTGAATACGCGTTATTTTGAGATTCTTTTCTAGATAATCGGCTTGATCAATGCCATATTGAAGCGAGTCAATGGGGAGTCTAAATCCTCTCTTTGGATTCCGTAAATCAAAAAATTTTATATACCATGCCCTCGAATCTTCGGTTGATAAAATATCCCAATCTGTCAAACCCATTAAATAGGCTGCCTTCAAACCTAAATGCATGAGGCTCGATCCTATACCAATATATTCACCTGCTACATTTTTACTATATTCATCCAAAACTTGAAACGCACTTATAAAATAATCATAGTCCATTGTCGAAAAAAGAGACGTGCCCATATTTACGGCTGATGCCCCCCATTCGCTGCCCGCATAGTCGAGCTCCATATCCATATGCGCAATTGGTTTCAGCCCATCCTTAAGTTCCAGGCGAAGTTTTAAATAATCAGGTTTGCCCTTCTGATCACCCCGACCGTCATCATCAACCCGAATATGTAAAGTGAATCGCTTATCTTTTCCATCAACCTCAATATAACCCGGCAATTGTTCGGCCAACAATTCCTGAATGCGCTCCACGGGTAATGCGGGCGAAATACGGCTATTTGAAGAGGCGCTCATGCGTGATAGCGATAAATCAGCTTCAGCTCTTTCAGATACTGTTTCCCATAATTCGTCCTGCAACAAATCAATTTTTTCATTTAATTCTAAAATACGATCACGCCATTTACTTTCAAATGCACGAAGATCACCTGTTCCATTATCAAATTCCTTCAACATTGACGCATGGTTTTCATCTGAGCCTATATAATATTCAGCCGCAATCCAGAATTGTAGATCTTTAAGCCTATTGATGCGCCCCTCGATCAAGGAGGTCTTTAGAGAGCGTTGAATTGTATACAGTTTTGCTTCTGCGGCCTTGGATGTATTCCGGCTTATATAGATTTCAAAGCTCTTTTGTACACCACCGTAGTCTAGAAGCCAATCCACATTGGCAACAGATTGTTGTGAGGTTATATCGTGCACTCTTACAGGGCTTAATAATTCTTTGAGGCAACTTTCAAACACTTTTTGAGCTTCTTGACGGTTCGCTTTGTCTGCATTGATAATCAACTCTATGTCTATGTCTTTTCGATTTAGTCCCGATTGCAAATATCGAATAGAGCCAACAATATAAGCGCTAACGCGTACGCCAGTTTCTGCCTGGGCATGTACTGCCGCAGCTTTAATCAATCGTTGTAAACTATCTATGTGAATCAAATCATCTTCAACCGAATAAATGGGGTCAGGATCAACTTTTTGAATATGAATGCCTTGCTCTAAGTATTCAATCGATCCTAATTCCGCCTGTATCAAATGGTAATTCATATGTCCATTTTGTAATTGGCCCATACCAACTACCTGCTTATACCAAGGCTCAATAGAATGACCCGCTACTAATTCCAAATCATGCGCCCCCATAATATAAGCCGCCTTAAACAGCATATGAATGAGGCTTAACCCCACGCCTTTGTATTGACCGCCTCTGCGATAACTATATAAAGGCAACACCTCAAGCGCATTAACTGGATCAATATAGCCTTCTGAAGAAAATACTGAGTTTTTGACAAAAGCCGTATAAACAGAATCATACGACATCTCCATGTCAGCATGTGCTACACGGCGATCTTCGTCCCATAATTCAAAACGCATGACCAAATCTCTAGGGTCACGTGGGTCGTCAGGTCTGCTCGTACGCCGCTCATTTTCAACACGGATGTCTAAGCGCAGTTTCTTATCTGAATCCACAACTGGAATTTGTGATGGAAATATTTCACCAAGTTTTTCCTGAATCTCAGCTGGCGTTAACGATCGTGATATTTGCTGATCTTCACCACCAGAACTCATACGCGAAGTTTTGATTGGCGTTCTGTTTTTTGCTGCGACAGACCATTCTTTAAAAACATTTGAATTTAAGGGCATTAGGGTAAATAGCTCGTGTGCTCGACTTCTCCACTTGTAATCAAATCCGCCGATATCACCTTCACCATTAGCAAAGTCGATCAGCATTTTTTGGTGATTGATCTCATTTCCAAAATAATACTCAGAAGCTACCCATGATTGTAATACCCTGCTGCTCAAAGGTTGCTGGGTATTCAGTACGGTTTCTACACGATTACGCAGGGACTTGATGTGGTTAAATGCTGCCGTACTTTCATTCCCGTATACAAAAATATCCACTTCTTTCGGCGAATCGCCCCAATTAAAGTTTAGAAATATCATGTCGCCAGAACCCGCTCTTCTCAATCTTTCAACTACACCTTCGCCCAACATGAATTGAAGCGTCTCGACAAAAACTCCAGATGCTTTAACACGCAAATGATCATACCCCTTAACAATGAGTGCTATATCAATATCTTTACGCTTCAAGCCCGATTGCAAATAACGCAACGAACCCACTATTTGAGCCTCAACTTCTAGACCAGTCAGAGCCCAGGTTTGCAAAGCCGCTCCATTCACCACCTTTTGCAAAGCATCAATATCAATCAAGTCATCTTCAACTGAATAAATTGGCGTCGGATCAACATGGCTAATTTTGACTTTGTTATCTAGATAATGAGCATCTTCAACGTCGCGCAATGGAAATGGGATTTCGCCATCCATCCCTTGCCTTAAATGAAATGTATCCCTATACCACTGTTGTGATTGTTGTGCTGGACTGATAGTTAAGTGATTGGCACCTATGACTTGTGCGGACTTTGCTACCATGTTGACTAATGATTGGCCAATGCCCCTATAGCGCCCACCATAATGAGAAGAATAGGCTGGCATAACTTCTAAAGCATCCAATTTATGTAGATATCCAGTTGCTTCGACAACTGACCAATTCATTTTGGCCTTTATCCCACGAAGAAAACTCATTTCAAAATCGGCATGTGCCATAGGAGTGTCGCCATTAAATAATTCCAAACGGACAACAATATCACCAGGATTCGGAGCATTAAGCGTACTATTACTGGTCCGCTTATCATAGCCCACATAAATACGCATATCCAATATCTCATCTGTATTCTCTACATGAATCACATCAGGTAATACGCTTGCCAATAAAGCTTTGATTGATTCAGGATCTCTAGCGTCAATTTCGTCATTGGAGTTTGAGGAACTCATGCGTGGAGGCTTGTTCACGAAGTCAATGATTCTCGATTGAGCTTGAGCGCCCAACCACTTATCCACATACTTAGACAAATCCGACTCTGGGTCATGTGCTAATTTAGCGGCGAGCCGACTCAACCCACCCCGCGCCCTTAATGTCTGCGCATCGGTAAGTAAATCAATGTGAGCAATATCAATTATTTGCGAAGAGTTATTCTCAATAAACACATTAGTACTCGGCAAGGTCATTAGTGCGCATAAGCTAATGGTTATATATATAGTCTTATATAGTAGTTTGGGTATAGACATGGTGCCATAAGTATGCCCGATTGTAAGTCCATATACTAGAGTAAGTTATGAGTTTTGTAGCATATATAATTAAGTATGTTTATGCATCGTTAGTAATTATTAATAATATATTTATAGTAAATATTTTAGAGTCGGGGGTGTGAGTCAATGGCAATATTTTCGATCGAAATGTAAGGTTTAAATGCACTACTTTCAATAGGCTTGAATTGTCGTCAGGCACACGCCCTTTTCCTCCCAGCCGGCAGACAGGCTATGACAAAGTGTGTTCTGTGGCTTCAAGGCTGCGTCTTTAAAATCGAAGATTTTAAACAGCTCAAGCTCTTCCGAGCTTACACTTGTAATCTAACATCGAATCTGAAGATCGATGGATATAGGCGCTCCTTTTTCTTTTTTTTAATATTTATTATTTTTTTTTATTTTTTATTTATGATTAATTAGTTCGCCCATCACATGCTCTTCGCATGAATTTGGTTTGTTGAAGACAAATAATGCACTCACAAAATTTTAGGGGGTGGTCATATTTTGTATTGTTTATCAAAATTGTGTTTGCAAAATATGACGGGTCCCCTTAATTTTGTGAGCTCATTATTTGCGCAACAAAGCATTTCATGCGAAGAGCATGTGATGGGCGAACAGACTAACCTAGATTACTTTATTGCGGATATTCTGAGGGATTGGAAGGTTTGGGTTATTTGGGTTTTGTATTTGGGTTGGCTAATGCTGTCTAGTGCGACTTCTTGGAAGGTACCTGTATTAGCATAATATAAGTAGCCCTTAATGCATATAGATGGCATAAGCGTTTGTATACAATGCGCATATAATTGAACTTGTAAGTCATGTTCTTTGGATGGTTTGGTGGATGTTTTGTAATCTATGACACGCCATTCTTGAGTGTCTATATCCTGATAGAACAAATCAATTTGACCTTTGATGAAGCCTAAACCTAAATTTTGTTCATCCCGAATCCAATGCCTGAATGGCAATTCTCTATAAACAGTATTTTTAGACAAATTCGCTTTGACGATATCTTGATATTGATCAGCCTTTGCAAAGTCCTGTATCGCAGTCGTTAATCGCTCTAATCCGTCCACATCCAATTGATCAACGTATAGCTTTTTGAAGCGCTCTATTTCTACATCCAACTCTGCTTCCATATTCAAATGCTGCAAACATTCATGAAATATAGTCCCAAACCTAGAGGCGCTAACTAAATTTTGCTCTGCCTTAGCACCCTTGAAAACAGGCTTATTTGTGCCTTGATTCATAAAGTTAACAATCTCAGATACCGTAAAATCAATGGTTGTATGAAAACCGTCATCATTACGATTAAGCCATAATTTAAAGTCATTTTTTTGATTTGGGTCTATGGATTTTAAACCCGTTAGCTTCGATTCCCAATCAATGGAATCAGCCGCAATGTTTTCATCAATAGCCTCTGCAGACTTAGGTATCTCAATATGTTGAACGGTGCGTTCTTGAGCTTCCGTTGCTTTTTCATCACACTTTTCACTCTGAAAACTATCCAGGGCTAGCTTAAGCCAAGATTGAGCAAAGCTTGACTTAGATGCTTTGGTCACGGCTCCTGATAAATACAAATGCTCTGTGGCACGCGTCATAGCTACATAAAACAAACGCAAACTCTCTCTCTGCTCCCTAGTTTTATAGTCCGCTTCATTCTTTATTAGCGCATTGCCCTTTAATCTTTTCTTTCCTGAAGGGTCAGGTAGGGACGATAAGCACAGCATATTATCAGTCAATCTAAACACACCGTCATGCGAGCTGGTCCGTGTACCTGAGCCCAAGTCCGCTAAACAAACAACCGGAAACTCCAAACCCTTAGATGCGTGTACCGTCATAATTTTAACCGCTCCGGCACCTGCATCGCCCGTCCACGCTTCACCCTCATCTATGACTTCTTTGGACACGATTAAACGAATAAACTCGATGAACCCAGATAAAGAAGCCTGATTCCCCTTCTCAAATTGTCTAGCCTTGTCTTTAAGCTTTTGGACATTCTGAATTCTTTGGAAGCCGTCAGAGTGATAACATAATTTAGCTTCGTAATTCGAAAATTGCAGTAATTTATTAATCAATTCCGCCACACTCAATTGCTTCTTGTATTTATTCAAATACTTTAGCCATTGCATACCTTCTCGCCAACGGCGATACTCATTATCATCTGAGGAAACAAATTCATCACAATTCATTAAATGTACGGGCGAATCCTGGGAGTGGCCCTCAAATATATTAAATACACTATGATCCTTCAGACCTATTAAAGGTGACTTCAACGCTGATGCGAATGCTAGTGAGTCTGTCGGATAAATTAAAAGGTTAAGTATATTCAATATATCTGTGATTTCGCTTTTGTAATAGAAGCCACGACCTTTAACTAAATAATATGGGATATTGTGGTCTTCCAAGGCTTTGATGAAGACATCTACATGCGACATAGTGCGCATGAGTATGGCAATATCATCATACAATACAGTCTTGGAGCTATCACGTTGAGGTAGCTCTAATGTTTTATTATTTACCCAATTATGGATTTTTTGAGCTAAGTAAATAGCCTCATCACGCCGTCTCTCTGAAATTGATTCAGTGTCCAACTCATTCCCCGCTATACCAATCTCAATAATAGATTTATCAACACATTCTCTTTGATGAATCAAATCTCCAAACTCAGAATCAGCCACAGCTTCTCTTTTAGACAGGATTTGATTAACAAATTCGATCAAATGTGGTCGCGATCGATAATTGTCTGGCATATCAACAACATCACCCTCTATCTCGACACCCTTAATTAGACTCAAAAACAAAGTCGGATCAGCGTATCTAAATGCGTATATTGACTGACGCATATCACCCACAGCAAATAAGCGCATATATGGCTTTAGTAAAAAAATAAACTCATATTGCATCGCATTCACGTCCTGGAACTCATCCACCATTAGAACGTGTATGCCTTTGGCTATTTGCTGACAAATGATTGGGTTCTGGATTAAAGCATTTGCTCTAATCATTTGGTCATCAGCGTCAATTAATGCCCTGTCCAATTTAGCCCTGCTATACGCGTCGTTGAATTTATTCAATAGTTCACAAAATAAATCATTATATTCAACCGCTATAGAGTCCATCAAATCACCCATTAATAGAGCCAGTAATTCGTTTAATTCTTCTAAACCCGGTTTAAGTATTTTTGTTCTAAGGCGCGCTGATTTGAGCAATCCGGCTACAGCAACCAAAGTAGTTAGATTGCGGTCAAATGACTTTGCAGGATGCTCTTGTCTCCATTGATGAATGGGCTGAGTTCGCTCAATATCCAAATCGATCCACTCATCCAAATATTGCAAAAACTGCTCATAGCTGCCGTTCATAGAATCCAAATCACATACTTGCGTGTAGGGATTAACGGTATGGGATCGCCAGCGCTCATAACAATTAATAATCGAATGCCGTATTTGCTCAGCTTCAGCATATAAGAACAAAGGTGTGTATCGGGATTCATCTTCGCGCATAGCATTGTCTAAAACGCTATCCAAGACGTCGCGTCTCAAGATTATGGCCAAGTCGTCTTCCAATATTCCAAATGAAGGATCCAATCCAGCTTCGATTGGATATTCCTTTAATAGACGCAAACAAAAGCTATGTATCGTTGAAATCTGCGCGCCGTCTAATTGATCCAATAAATCAAAACGCTTCATTTCACTAAAGCGTTTCGCCAATCGACTTTTCATTTCATCAGCTGCTTTTTTTGTGAATGTCATGGCTACAATGCAGCTCAAGGGGACATTCTGATCAATGGCATATTTTAAGTAAGTTTCAATCAGAACTCGCGTCTTACCGGAGCCGGCAGCGGCCAGAACAGCTACGGCAGATGATTCAGAATCCCTTGCTCGGGCCTGATTCTTTGATAAGCCTAAGCTTAGCTCGGTCGTCATACCTTAGACCTCCAATCTTCATAGCGACACATCGTGTAATACGAGCAATGCGCACAAGATTTTGAATCCGCATCTATATTCAAGTCTCTTAGTGACTTGATTTCTTGCATGACTAAAGCTGCCGCTTTTGATATCTCATCTTCAAAAATGTCCTGATCAAAACGATTTGCATAATGATTACCTACTTTAATTGAATCAATTTTGTCTTTAATAAATATTCCGTTGCGCTTACCGTCCTTAATAGATACGAATTCAATTCCAATAGGGTTTGTTTGGTCCATTTGTTTAGCCGCATTGAGGTAGATCAAAGCCTGTGGTGCTAAGCCTTCAGAAAATTCTTTCATGCTAAACCCGCGCGTGCGCTTGTAATCTATCACCAAACAATCTTTGGTTTTAATATTCACGTCCAATCTATCGATTTGGCCTTTGAGAAAAATTGAATCATCGCCAGATTTCAAAACAATTCGCTTAGCCGCTGGGTTCTTGGCCTTACTCCCAAAGTCTAGCTCAAAACCACTAGGAACAAAATCGGGCCGATCATTAATTTCAGAGTATTCCAACTTAACAAAATTAATTAATGTATTTTTTAGTCTTAGTAACCTTATCAATTGATGGTAGCGCCTCTCTAAGGTTGGGGGCATTTCCTCAATAGCTTCATCCAAACATCGGAGTGCATAATTAACAAATTCGGCCTCACCAGGCATCTTTGGAACCTCAACATCAAAAAAGTGCCTAAAAAGCAGTTCTAGACTCCGGTGAATTAATGTCCCTTCAATTTGCGGCTCACTGATCTCCTCAGCCTCATGTATTCTTAGTATATATTTTGCGAAATATTGATAATGGCAATTCTTAAGCATTTTGAGTTGCGTGGCGCTAAATAGTCGCTTAGTGTCGCGCATGCGCTTCTTAAGCTCCACCCCCTCAAGTCGACTGGGCTTCAGTGAATCTATGCAATCCAGGAGCAAGTCATCGGGTTCAGACCCGTCTTTATGGGTAGCCGCCTGCTTTAGGATCAGGAATAAAGATTCTAACCGCGTTGTGTCATTGGCGTGGAAGTATTCATATACAAATTGTTTTTGAATTGAACTCACAGAGTAATACTCATCCTTTTGTGGTTGGATATCATTGGCATACACGTGCGCGGCACTCTGTTCATTCATGAAGTTTGTTTGAATGGTGGTGAAAAAAGATGATGGCCTAAGGGTACGGCCGTCAGCATCGATTAAAGGTCTGGATAAATGCACTCGATGAGTGGCTCTCGTAACGGCCATATAGAAGAAGTATTTTTCACCTGCGTTACGGCGGTGCATTAAGTCCAAACCCGCACCCTGCGAATTTAAATACTCTCTCTCACCATCTTTGAGAACAGCACCCTCAAAATGACGCTTAGGAAAATAGCCTTCATACAATCCTGGTATATAAACAATGCAGTATTCTTTAGGCATGGCGAGTGTTGTGTCATATATCTGTACCCGATTCTGATCCTTGATATCTTGTGAATAGAGGCCCATTTCGATTTCATTGTGAATTCGTTCCATTATTCTATATATATCTTTGAATTCACCTCGACATTGAATGGCATATTTCTCAATCAAATTACGTATTATTTCGGTACAGCCCTTGTCCTCGCTAGTATCCGTTAAATTAGAATTCAAATCCTCCCCTCTAATCCAATGACATAAATCATATATATGATTTTTGACATTAATTGGATTATCAAGAGTTTGCAGATTGGTAAGAAAATCAAGGCATTTACCTATGGCAGGGGATTCACTAAACGCCTCATCCTCTTTAATCGTGTCTAAGAGCTCACTAAGAGGTATGAGTGCAGGATTTGAAATGAGTAATTGTTGCAAAGGGCTCATTTCAACAGGATTAATTTGCTTCAAAAAGTCGCAAAATAATGTGCTATTCAATATGAGTTGATTGGCTTCATAATCCATATCAATTGATCTAAACCATAAGAGCAATAAACGCACCCAGCCATACTCGCTCAAACGTTTACGTTCGTGTATTTGAAACGGTATGTTCATAGATGTGAACACATCTTCTATTAATGCCGCATAGCTATCTATCGACCTTAGAATCAGCATATGATCACAAAAGGATTTATCAGAACCTTGCACCGATTTAACGATATCTTCGGCAATGGTTCGCACTTCTGCCTGCTGAGTTTCAGCCTCCACCACTTGCACAACTTGATCCATACTCAAATCTGTTTTCAGATCTACTTGATCAGTGAATAAATTGCGTTCAAGGCTCACTAATCCTGGGTGAGTGAATCGCTTAGCAATAGTTGATCTCATTTCAGCCACAAAACCCTTAGCTTCTAATATAGATTGCATACGTTGTGGGTAGACAAAAGTGGAGGCTCTTTGGCTTTCAACATCCATTGTAAGCGCAATGCGGGTGTCTTTGGAATGCTTTGAGATTCCATCAATGAACTCCAATTGTGAAGCCGTAAAACTAAAGAAACCATCAAAAATTAATAAATCATATTGCGTCACATCGTCGGTTTGAGCTTGCTTCAAAAAGGCTGCGTAAGTGAACATTTCGGCTTCAGGATCAACCAAACCAAGCACATGGCAACGTTGATCATAATCACTCAAAAAACGCTTTAAATCGTTAAATTTATACTCAAAATAAGGGTTCTCTTTGGATAATTTATGAGCCGCCATATAAAAGGCTTGTGTATTTTGGTAATTAGCTTTGATCTCACTAATAAAGCCACCCATTAATCCAGCCATGCTTGAGGATGTGCTGGACTGAGCCATCCATTCCCAATCCTTACGCCGTAGGATTTCGCCAATCACCCAAGCGCGCTCAAATTCGGTTATCACACGACCCGCTTGATTACTGGTGGCCTTATATCGTATGAAGTCACCCAATGTGACGATATGATGGTTTAAATAGCCTTTAAAGCGCTCGTTTTGACTCAATAGCCATTGAATGCGCTCAACATGTTCTTTATTGGGTAGGATAAAAAAGGCTTGTTTTTGAAGACTGTCTTCGGAATTGGAGTCAAAGTATGCTAAAAATTCATCAATAAAGGACTTGGTTTTGCCCACACCTGCTGGCCCAATTATTAAGTGTTTATTCTTCATGTTGGTCATCCAGGCATTATCCCAATATCATCGGTATTTATCGAGATAAAAATCGTCAAGCCGTAGATGGCGTCTATTTTTGCAAGGTTAATAAGTGTGAAAAAGATGGTGTCATCCTGAAGCTCGCGAAGCAAGAGCTGTGCGCCTGCCTGTCGGCAGACAGGGATCTCCCAGAAACCGCGCAGCAGGATATCCATTCATAGCAATGAAAAGACCTCTAATGCGCGACCTGCGCTTAGTCTAAAAGCATTCTGGGGGATCATCACGGCATTTGCTTCGCATGCCTCATGATGACACAGTCTGGAGGTTTTTTCGTGTGGGTTCTGAGATGACAATCGGGGAAGGCTGCGCGGCTCATGACGACAAGCTGGGCGGGTATTTGTGTGGGTTATAATGACAAGTTGGGAGTTACTTTAGGCGACTTATGATGACAAGTTGGAGGTTTTATTCGTGTCGGGCATGGTGGTGAGTTGTAAGTATTTTTTGTGGATTATGATGACGAGTTGGGAGTTGCTTTGGGCAACTCATGATGATGACTAAGGTGGTGGCTTTAATTGAGTGGTTAGGTGAATTATGTGGGTAATTTGCGGAGCCACCATTTTTGGACTAGGGCGAAATAGCCCTTAATGGTTTGGATTGAGTCATTGGTACTTGGAGTGGGTTTTTGGTCATAGCGCAATATAAAGGGAGACTCGGTGATTTTGGCTTGGAGCATTCTGAATTTGATTAATATTTCGGGCGCTGCCACAAAGCCCAAATGTGGCAAACTAATGAAATCATCCTTAAAAGTAGCTATAGCACGCTTCAAAAGGTCGGCCCGAAATACCCTAAAATTACAGCTATATTCTTGCACTCCCCTAATGGGAAATAATACCTTGAGGAATATACCCGCGCCTGCGCTTAAAATGGTTTTATGCCAAGCCAAGCCCTCTTGTCCGGCACCTTCACAAAAACGGGACAAAATCACAACGTCGAAGCCTGATCTCAATTTAGCAAGTGCTGGGATTAAGTATTTGGGCTCATGTGTATCATCGCAATCCATAGTAATGACGACATCATCCGCCGCTGACAATTCTGCCAAATGATTCAACCCATCAATTAGTGTTTGACCCAAACCCTGATTGTGCTTATGCGTCAAAACCTTAACCGGATAATTCTCAGCAAGAGCACTGGCCACCACCCCCGTTTCATCAGAACTCCCATCATCGTATATCCATAAAGTATACTCACCAGCATGGTTAAATTCAGCTTCAAATTTTTTGACCAATCTGGGAATAGCAATGGACTCATTCCACGCGGCCAATAAGACGTGAATCACTTGGCAAACCTCCGCTTTAGTGTAAATAAACTCTTTAAGGTTTTGAAGGCTGTACTAATCGGTTTTATATTAGAGTGTTTGTCTTTATGTTCCCAAGTTACCGGGATTTCGTGCACGCTATAGCCCATGCTTTTTAGTATACAAAATACCTCAACGTCAAAAGTCCAATCATCCATACGCGTTTGGCTATATACCTTTTTAGCCAAATCAGTTCTATAGGCTTTGAATCCACAATTAAAATCAGATATTTTGAGACCAAATAATATTCGTGAGAGAATTCGATAACCTGAACCTAATGTTCTTCTAATAAATGATTGTGGGACAGTGATTTTGGAGTCTTTTAAATGACGACTGGCAGTAACAACCTTGTGACCAGCCTCAAAGGCGGGTGCAAATTTGTCCCACTCTTTGATATGCGTCGAAAAGTCAGCGTCTAGAAAAAGGCATTGTAAATAAACCGCTTTAGCTATACCAGTCCGAATAGCCTCGCCTTTGCCAGAATTATTGGTATGTCGCACAAGCTGAAATTTGGGATCACTTTTGGCAAATTCGGCCAATATATCTAGAGAACCATCAGTTGAACCATCGTCCACGCAAATCAATTCAAATTGATCTACATGAGAATGTAAGTACTCTAATGTAGTCAAGAGAGTCGCTCTTAAATTTTCTTTTTCATTATAAACTGGAATAATAACGGATAAGCTCATGACTTATTAATATACCATTCCATCTAACAATCGTGCCACATTATGGGCACATGGACAATTGACTGATTTTGTCTATACAATCCTTGAATGAATGCTTCCGAATATGACGCTGAGTCATTCATGCGATCTTTGAGCGTTAATTCTAAATATGTACGCCTTAGATAAATGCATGGGGGGCTATTATCCCTTAAGGGCAATTGCCTCATAAGGCCGATAGACAAGGCTTTTAGCTTTTTAATTAGATAGTGCGAATAGCCCTTACTCATCTGAACCCATTCAGGCCTATTAAAGCGAACGCCCATCACCACATCATGCGTTTTAAGACCTGTTAAAGCTAATTTATCAAATTCTTTAAATGGCATGACAGTGTCCGTAGTCCACAAACACAAATCCTCAGACTTAATAGATTTAAGAACTTCTGACCAATTCATGGCGCTCGTGATCAGAATACTAGGTTGGCGACAATATTCTAAGTATTCTTTGAATCTCAATTGTGTTTGTATCGAATTAATCGAGTTGTCCTTAACGAACAAACAATGCGTAAATGAGCGCATATTAGGATTTTATGGATTGAAAATAAGCAATCGTTGATTGAAGTCCATCTTCTAGAGAAACCTTTGGTTCCCACTTGAGATATTTTCTGGTCTGAGTCAAATCAGGGCAGCGTCTTTGTGGATCATCTATTGGCAGAGGCTCATAGACAAGCTTAGACGTAGACTTAGTGTGTTTGATCACCAATTTAGCTAATTGCAGCATATTGAATTCGCCCGGATTGCCAATATTAAAAGGTCCAGAATATTTTGATTTGTATAACTTAATATAACCAGCTACCAAATCATCAATATAACCAAAGCTACGTGTTTGTTTACCGCGGCCATAAATAGTGATGTCTTGGCCCCTAATAGCCTGGTCAATAAAATTAGGAATAACTCGTCCATCGTGAGCTCGCATACGTGGTCCGTAGGTATTAAAGATCCGGCCAATTTTGACGTCAACTTTATGAGCTCGTTTATAAGCAAGCGTCATGGCTTCAGCGAATCTTTTTGCTTCATCATAAACACCGCGTGGCCCTATGGGGTTCACATGCCCCCAATAAGATTCAGGCTGCGGATGAACTTGTGGGTCTCCATATACTTCAGAAGTAGAAGCTATCACGTATTTGGCTTTTTTAAGCTTAGCTAAACCAAGCGTATTATGGGTGCCCAATGAACCCACTTTCAAGGTCTTAATCGGAAACTTAAGATAATCTACGGGACTTGCGGGTGACGCAAAATGAAACACAGCATCGACCTTACCAGTAACTTTGATGTGCTTTGACACATCATGCTTCATCAAATCAAACCTTTTTTCAGCCTTAAACTGCTTGATATTCCGGCGCGAGCCCGTCAAAAAATTATCAATACAAATGACCTTATCGCCTTGATTGATAAAATATTCACAGAGATGCGAACCAATAAATCCAGCGCCGCCAGTAATTACAATAGTGTTGGGTCGTTTTTTTCGAACCATTCAACTGTCCTCTTTAATCCTTCTGCTAATTTCATTTTTGGCTGCCAGCCCATGATTTTTTTAGGTTGCGATATATCTGCATATGTTCGCATGGCATCTCCACGTCTACGCGGGCCAAACTCAGGCTTAATTTTGATGCCAAGATATTTTTCGATATAGTGCAGTATTCCGATGACTGAGCAATCTCCGCCACCTGCAATATTAAATGATTTGCCCGCCACTTTTGATGAAGCAAAAGCTGCTTTGATATTTGCATTAGCAACATCCTTCACATAAGTGAAATCCCGCGACTGCTTACCGCTGCCGTCAATTTTGGGCGCCACACCTTTTTTTAAGTTGTAAATAAATATAGGCACTACGGCTGAATACTTTGATTCGGGATTTTGCCTTGGTCCATAAACGTTAAAATACCTCAATGCAACCGTTTCCAAGCCATGTACGGCGTGAAAGGAGTGGCAATAATGTTCTGCACACAATTTGGACACACCATAAGGTGAAAGTGGCTTCAATAAATCTGTTTCTTTTTGTGGAAACTTGGCTGTGTCCCCATAAGCAGAGCTCGAGGACGCGTAAACGAAGCGCTTAACTTTGGCGCGCACAGCCTCATTGAGCAAAATCAAGGTGCCAGTCGTATTGACCTCATGTGATAAAAATGGATTATCGACGGATTTAGGGACTGATCGAATGGCTGCTTGATGAATCACTCGAGTTACACCCAGCATGGCTTTGCGCACTGTTTTGGCATTACGTATATCACCACGAATGATTTCGATTTGGTCCTTAAAGTCTTTTATGTGACTCATTTTACCAGCAGAAAAATCGTCTATTATGCGTACTTTAATATTTTTTCGTTTGACCAATTCTTCTACGATATTAGATCCAATGAATCCAGCTCCACCCGTAACAAGAATTCGTTCTACTTTTTTCTTCTTAGCCATGATATTTATCTTTCTTTTTTTATCCGTCATTGCCTGCCTGTCGGCAGACAGGCGAGGCCGTTTTCTACGAGGGTTCTCACTGACTCCCTATCTGCCGACAGGCAGGGAACCCGTTCGTAGCATAGACTCTTTATTCGTCGCCCACTCACCGCGGCAATGTCGACCGACTTAGATTGCTTCGTCGCTGCTACGCGCTTCTCGCAATGACGCGACTAATTAGCTTTATAACACAGTCTGGATGACGAACTGCATTCGCATGCATCACATCCCTACAATAGGTGAATATGTTTTTTCTTGGCATATTTTTTTAATGCATTTCTAGTATCTAATACAGGTGAGCTTGACTTGACTAACAAGCCATAGTCAATCGCTGTATGAGCCGTTGTGATCAAAATTATATCTTTGGAATCTATGCGGGCTTTATTCAATGGTTTTGATTTTAGTGTTTGTTTATCGAGTTTGAGCTGTGGCACGAATGGGTCATGGTATTCCAAATTAGCTCCCATGGATAGTAGCTCTTTGATTAATGCTATCGATGGCGATTCTCTAATGTCTTGGATATTTGGCTTATAACTAACTCCCATCACCAATACTTTGGCGCCATTAATACATTTTTTCTTAGCGTTCAGTATGCGCGACACTCTTTCAATGACCCATTGAGGCATACTATCATTAATCGTTTGGGCCAATTCAATCAGGCGCGGTTCATAATCATGCAAGCGCACCTTCCAAGCCAAATACATAGAATCAATATTAATACAATGCCCACCAATACCTGGGCCAGGATAAAAAGGCATGAAGCCAAACGGCTTAGTGGCTGCTGCATCAATGACTTCCCAAATATCTACGTTTAGCTTATGGCATATGATAGCCATCTCATTAATCATGCCTATATTAACGGATCTAAAAGTATTTTCTAATAATTTAACCATTTCGGCAGCCTTAGCAGAAGACACTCTAACGACCCGACCAAATATGCATTGATATAAATCTTCTAGACAATCCCCGGCTTGATTTCCATGACCGCCAACCACCTTTGGGATATCAACGATATCAAAATCTTTATTAGCGGGGTCAACGCGCTCTGGCGAGAAACCAAGCAATACGTCTTTGAGTGGCGAAAGCTTGGTCTTAGATTTAATAAGTGGCGCTACATACTCTTCTGTCGTGCCAGGGTATGTTGTGCTTTCTAAGACTAAGAGCTGTCCACTTTTTAAATATAGGCAGGTTTCTTCAACAGCCGCCATTATATAAGAAAGGTCAGGTTCCTTGGTTTTGCCCAACGGGGTTGGCACACAAATAATAATACAATCTGATTTGGCTATAGGTTTATAGCTAGCGCTAAAATCGATGCGATTCTCTTGCATGACTTTTTTCAAATCTGCATCACTAAGATCATCAATATGCGATTTGCCATTTTGGAGGGCTCGTATTTTGGGCGCCACAATATCAATTCCATGGACATGAAAACCTGCCCTGGCAAAAGCACAAGCTAAAGGCAACCCCACATAGCCCATACCAATAATTGAGATCTTGGCTTTTTTGGTGTGTATACGTTCTTTCAAAGCTCTAATCAATTTTATTTCTCCAATAATTCAACAAATCTTCCATGGATTCGCGCAAAGTAATTTTTGGTTCCCAGCCAGTGCATTGACGTAATTTGGAATTATCACCGATAAGGACAGGCACATCACTTGGGCGATGAATACCTGCATCCGTTTTAACCTCAAACTCAATACTAGTCAGAGATTTTAACATATTTATCAAATCCATGATGAGTATACCCTCTCCACTGCAAATATTATAAACTTCGCCCGCCACAGCCTTATCACCCAATAATTTCCAGGCGCTGACCCCGTCGCGTATATCCATAAAATCTCGAACAACCTCTACATTACCCACTCGCATGACTTTCGCTTGTTTGTTATTTTCCATCAAGACCACTTGTCTCGCAAATGAACTTGTTACAAAAGCCTCGCTTCGGCCGGGTCCCGTTTGATTGAAAGACCGAATTCGAATCACATCTAATTGATAATTCCAAAAGTATTGATGGGCCATCAAGTCTTGAGTCACCTTGGAAACACCATAAGGACTTACGGGACTCAAGCGCGTATTTTCTGTGATCGGATTTTCGTGAGCTTTAACCAATCCGTATTCTTCACTAGAGCCTGCAATTAAAACACGCGCTTTTAATTTCAATTCACGCATGGCCTCTAATAAATGTAATTGCGATAATATATTCGTCTCATACGTGTCTCGCGGTCCTTGCCAAGACATGCCTACATTAGACTTAGCGGCTAAATGATAGATGCGCTCTGGTTGGACTCGCTTGAGCACGTCACGAACGCTTTCATAAACACGCATATCACACTCATGAATCCGATTAGTCGCGTCCAAGCCATCCCAATCTCGCTCAATGGTGCCCGGACGACATAACCCATGAACTTCATCACTAATATGCTCTTTAGCAAGCTGGCGGCCAATAAACCCACCCAGGCCCGTAATTAGGATTCGCATTGTACATACTCCCTTAGAGAGTCTTGCCAATCAGGCATATCAAAATTAAATTCATTCTCATATTTGGAACAATCCAAATCTGTAGTCTTAGGACGAATAGCCACCCATGACTTTATTTGAGAGGCTGACATAGGCTCAACAGAACCGGTTTTGCCAAGGCAATTCCATATCTCTTTAGCCATATCATATCGAGTTGTTAGGCCCTTATTGGTGATGTGATATATTTGATTTAATGACTTCTCTTCATTAATAGCTACACTGATCAATTGGTTCACAATCAAACCAATTGCTTGAGCTAAATCCTTAGCATAGGTAGGTCGAGCGAATTGATTATTAATGATATTAATGTGCTCATTGTGCTTTAATTTAGATATAGTTTGATTCACAAAATCAGATCTTCTACCGCCAAAAATCCATGTAGGTCGTACAACAACCGATAATGGGCAATGATTAAGTGCGTAGTACTCGCCCTCTAGTTTAGTTAAGCCATATATCGAGCGAGGATTAGTTGCTGCAGACTCACTGCATGAAGCTTGAGTTTGCCCCTCAAAGACATAGTCTGTACTAATGTGGATTAAGGCGGCTCCCGTTGCCTTAGCTTGCTCCGCAATATACTTAACACCTAAGGCATTGATTTGATGTGCTAAGTCGGGATTTCGTTCGCATTCATCAACATTAGAAATAGCGGCACAATTGATAATAATATTGTAACGGCCCTCGGTTTGATTCGCCTTAAAAAAATCAATCACATTTTGGCGTTTAGAAATATCAAATGCCGGTGCAGATGAAATGGTTGTCGCGTCAACTGTGTGTGTTTTAATCCAGTCGGATTCATAAATAGCCTCACCTAGCATGCCTTTGCCAATAATTAAAATACGCATTAGACAGACTCTTGCATCGGCGTTTGGCCGCCGCTTCCATATTGTTGTTCATAAAAATTCTGATATTCACCACTTTTGGAACGCATATGTTCTAACCAATCTTGATTATCTTGATACCATTTAAGAGTTTGGCTAAATGCTGTGTCAAAAAACTCTGCATGTTTCCAGTTTAATTTTTTAAGCTTTGATCCATCGAGAGCATAGCGACGATCGTGTCCCTTGCGATCCTCAACATGACGAATCGATGTAGCATCACATTT
This sequence comes from Candidatus Omnitrophota bacterium, assembly GCA_047639455.1. Lineage (GTDB taxonomy): Bacteria > Omnitrophota > Gorgyraeia > 2-02-FULL-51-18 > JAGOUK01 > JBLINS01. Next base: position 14,657 of record JBLINS010000009.1, on the reverse strand, counting down.
AAAATAAGCTAACATCCTATCGACAATTTCCATATTCGTCATCGAAGCATTGCCGGGAATATTATAAACCTGTCCAGACTCACCCCGCTTCCACACATGCTGAATGGCTGATGCGTGATCTTGAACGTGCAACCAATCACGAACTTGAAGGCCATCGCCATAAACTGGGATTGACTTATTATTCAATAAATTTGATACAAATAAAGGAATGATTTTTTCGGGATACTGATAGGGCCCGTAAGTATTTGAGCCCCTTGTGATAACTACATCCAGATCATCATGTTTATGGGCATTTTTGACCAGATATTCGGCAGCTAGTTTAGAAACGGAATATGGGTTGGTTGGATTCAATTGATCAGATTCATCAAAGGCGCCTGTTAAACATGGTCCATAGACTTCATCGGTAGAAATATGAACAAAACGTTTAACGCCCTGCTTAATACAACTATCAAGCAATACTTGCGTGCCCGTTGCGTTTACTTCAAAAAATATTCCCGGATTCAGTATAGATCTATCAACATGTGATTCTGCCGCCAGGTGAAAAACAACATCCGCTTGTCCTAAATAGTGTGCATAATCCTTAGCCTGAGTAATATTCGCCTTACAGAACGTGAGGGAACTATGCTTGATGTCATCCAAACGGCGAAGATCGCCGCAATAACTCAAATCGTCAATATTTATTAAGTCAGCCTCTGGGTATTCGCGTGCCAATAACCGCATAAGCGCTGATCCGATAAACCCAGCGCCACCCGTAATGACAATTTTCACTACTTATCCCTTTGACGCTTAATAAGCTGAGAGGCATGAAACAAAGAGCTTACAGTACCGCAATCAGTCCACCAGCCTTTAACCTGCCCGTATGACATTTGATTATTTTTGATATAGGTATTATTCACATCAGTGATTTCTAATTCACCACGCTTTGAGGGTTTTAGTTTGGAAATAATATTAAATACATTCGTATCATAAAAATATAAGCCCGTCACAGCCAAATCTGATGCTGGATTTTTGGGCTTTTCGACAATATTCGTTATTCGCTTACCGTCCACTGAAGCTACGCCAAAACGCTGTGGTTCATTCACTCGCTTAAGAGCCACATAGGCGCCAATCGGATTTTTGATAAATTGATCTACGTATTGCTTAATACTATTTTCAAATATATTGTCTCCCAACATTACAGCTAAAGGCCTATCTCGCGTGATATCCCTTGTCATTCCTAATGCATGTGCAATGCCACCATTCCCTTTTTGGTATACATAATTTAATGAATTGAGTCCAAAGTCCTGCCCGTCACCCAATAATTTCATGAATTCGCCTGCATGGTCACCGCCCGTGACTAAGACAATGTCTTTAATTCCTGCTTGGACCATACTTTGAATTGGGTAATAAATCATTGGCTGATCATAAACCGGCAATAAATGTTTATTAGTGATGGTTGTGAGGGGCAGTAGACGTGTCCCCAAGCCACCAGCGAGGATGATCCCAATGAGTTTTGACATATTTACCTGCCCATAGATATATAATCAAAGCCCAGCTTTTTCATTTGCTGGGGATTATATAAATTACGGCCATCAACCATTATTGGTTGCTTCATCAGTTTTTTGACACGTTGCATATCAGCTTCTTTAAAATGGTTCCATTCTGTCAAAATTAATAGGCAGTCCGCTTTAATGCAGACATCATACTGATTCTTGGCAAACGTCACGCCTTTGAGCGATTCTCTAGCATTATCCATAGCCTTAGGGTCATATACCCTCAACTTAGCACCATGCTTTTTTAAATAATTCAGTATCTGTATGCTAGGCGCAAAACGCATATCATCAGTATTAGGCTTAAAAGACAAACCCCATACGCCAATTGTCTTGTCATTAATATTCCAAAGTTTATCTTCAATTTTTTTAATAAAATGCATCCATTGATCATTATTTATTTCTTCAACAGCTCGCAATAATTTAAAATCATAGCCCAATGAGTCTGATATGTGAATAAATGCCGACACATCTTTAGGAAAACAAAATCCCCCAAAACCAATGCCAGCATTAAGAAATTTAGGGCCAATACGTGAATCTAAGCCCATGCCATAAGCAACTTCTTCAACGTCTGCTCCTGCCAATTCACAAACTCGCGAGATAGCATTCGTGAATGATATTTTCATAGCCAAAAAAGAATTAGATGCATGTTTAATAATTTCTGCGCTATTCAAATCTGTGAGAACCAATTCGCCATTAATGCTTCCATAAAGTTGCTTTAAAACAGTCCTGGCTCTGGCAGAGTCTGCACCCACAACAATGCGATCGGGATTCATGAAGTCATGTATGGCGGTTCCTTCTCTAAGAAACTCTGGATTCGACGCAACATCAAAGTTGGCGCCTTTAGGAGCATAAGCTTTGAGGGTTTGTTTGATTTTGACGCCCGTTCGTACAGGTACCGTGCTCTTTTCTATAATCAATTTGGCCGACTTGCCAAGCGCCTTGGCAACAGATTTAGCCACAGCCTCTATTTGAGATAAATCCGCACCCCCGTCAGGTCGAGGTGGCGTTCCAACAGCGATGAATATAACATCACTTTTTTTCGCAGCCATTTGTATTTCAGTCGTGAAACTTAAGCGATTTTGTTTAACCTGGGTGGCTACTAATTCTTCGAGTCCTGGCTCAAAAAAATGACAACGTCCTTGTTTGAGTATAGCTACTTTTTTAGCATCATTATCAACACCAATAACATCATGGCCCAAATCAGCAAAACACGCAGCTGTCACCAAACCCACATAACCCGTTCCAATAACAGCAATTTTCAATTGATCACTCCCAAATATTGATTAATTTATTAAGACTTTAAGATATGCAAACCATAAACTACTTCTAACTACTTCAACAAAATATGTACTAACGCTGTATCTGGCGATAAGATTGTGCGCGTCTATAATCAGTATTGCTAAATTGCGTTGGCGCAAATGTCATAAAGATTGAGTCATCTTCGTGTGAATGATTATAAATCAAACTAACCGTCCAACAATAAAAGTTTCTTTTTTGGACTACTAATTCAAACTCATTATTCTCACCACCCTCAGACTCTAAATCACGCGCAAAATCATATCGATTATAAGCTTCAATCTTCCACAGAGGATTGATTTGCCAATGGCCTTGAACTGTTAATTGGCTACTATCGCCATTAACGTAGCGATGACCAATGCCGAATTTATATGCATCTCTTCTAAAGGATAAGTCAATATTGGCTTGATCAAATTGATCGGTTTCAAATTGATAAGTTGTGCTGGTGTCAATGCTCAACCACGTAGTTGGATAAAACTCCATATCCGCTTGTATTAAGTCTAAACGAGTTTCGCCCGCCTTAGGCCAATCAAAATCAAAGCGCACAAGCGACCTGAGCAAAGTGCGTGTATTCGTTGCGCCTTGTTTATCTGCGTACTTGATTTGAAATTTATTCTCCAAATCTAAAGAGTAGCGGCTTTCTCGATCCAAAGTATCGATTGAATCAAATTCGATTAAGTCTGTATTTTTATGCGTGGGCCTAGATTGGTAAAAATAGCTAATATTGGGCGTGAATATATGCCTTAACTTTTCAAATTTCATACCCAATGCATTGACTTTGATGTCGTACACCTTGAAGTATTTAGAGCTAACATCTACACCTGAGGCCATATTATTACGAATAAAGTCTGTGTCGTCACCTATTCTATCGCGCGAATAGAAAGTATTGTGTGAAGCGATAAAAGGCGTTGCCGTCCATGCTCCCATGCGCCACACATAGCTAAGTCGATTATCAGCATCAATGCGTCCCGCCGCGTCATTGCGGTCGGATTCGTCAAAGTCTTTATAAGTTTTGTTCAACCAAGCAGCCTGCGTTTGACTGCGGTAATAAAAATTAGATTCGCCAAGTGGTTTGGTGTGCGTATCTAATCTAATCTCAGGCAAACGTTGCACTACTCCAAAAAAATCATCTAAACGATATCTCGCTAAACCGCTAAGAGTATAGTTCTCATTTGAATGGATTATAGAAACATAATTGTCAGGAAACGCAATGCGCTCATATTCATCGCGGTAGAAAAAATCCTGAATCACAAATTCATCACTTAGTTTATTGAATTCAAAATTCAGGGCAGTATTATCAGCAATCTTGCCAGTATGTCTTGCTTGTAGGCGATATCGTTTTGTTTCGGGTGATGTGTGAGTCTTAGAGCGTGAGCATTCTTCATCGTCTCCACATTGATCATCGACATAATAACCGCGGAGTGCGCCCGCGCCCAGCTCACCTGCGCGGTAATAATGCTCAACGCCGCCAGCATAGCCCTGATTCTCACGATAATCATTCAATATATTGCCATCATGATCATCATTTATATAATAACGTAATTTGGTTAATGCAAAAGAACCCCATTCACTCGTACTACCAACTTCTAATTGAATTGGAAATTCATCTATGATATCTAAAGGCAAAACCATTACAGGTAAATACATCACAGGTAAATGCCGTATACGGACAATGACATGTTTCATAACTAATTTATCATTCGGATAATAAATTACTTCCTTAGCTTCAAGTTGATAAGGTGGAAATCCATGTGCGCAGTCTTGTCCGTCTTCACACGTAGTCAAGTAAGCGTCTTCAATGGTGTATGAATCACCATCTTTCTCACGGCTAACCTTTTTACCGCCACCATGAAAAAATGGCTCTACAAAGGAGTCTAAATTATCAATATCAGCCACACCTGTTTCAAAATCAACATAGACTTTTTCTCCAGTGTGCTGTCCGCCTGAATGCGAAAGAATCACATTACCGCTCGCCCAGGCCTCTTTAGTTTCCAGGTTCACATCAACTTCATTAGCAAATAATTTATATTCACCATAATCAATTTGAACATTACCCCGACCTTCAGCGGTATTTTTTTTGTAAAAATACTCAACTGAATCACCTTTTATCTTGATTGGACTCAAACCAGTTGCCAGATCATCTGCCAAAGCCGGTATTGCCAATGAAATTAAAATCACCCATAAGCAATGTGTTAATATTTGTTTGATATGATTTATATGCTTCATAAATGGTTGGCCCTATATCTTTCTCAGAATTAAATTTGCGGCACCAATTAGACCTGCGTCTACGCCTAATTTTGCCTTAACTACTTTGAGACCTATGTAAGCCTGTTCAAAAGTACAGGCTTTGAGACGCGTTTTGAGTGGGTTAACAATGTGGCTTCCCGCGCCCATAATACCGCCACCAATAACAATAACTTCTGGATTCAACATATTGCATAGCCCACCTAAAAAATCTCCCAAAGACTCTCCAATTTCTTTCCAAAAACGGATCGAATAAACATCTCCCGCCTTAGCAGCTCTAGTGATGTGCTCTAATTTGATTTGGTTTTGATTGTCTTTAAGCATAGCTCGTTTAACCTTTGTTGGCATTTTATCTTTAAAATCTTTCTTTAATCGCCTAAGCAAGTAACCGTTGCCCACCACAGTTTCGATACAACCACGACTCCCGCAAGCACAATTAATGGGGTGGCCTGCCCAACGCATATGGCCTATTTCGGCGGCTGAGAAACGATGTCCATTGAATAACTTACCGTCTATGAGTAAGCCCCCACCAATGCCTGTGCCCAAAGTGAGAAAAATCGCATTCTGACTACCTTTGGCAGCACCATGCAAAAACTCACCCAAAGCCATGGCGTTAGCATCATTGTCAATGCTCACAGGCAGATTTAAATTCTTCTTCATCAAACTAGCGAGTTGAATATTATTCCAACTGGGCAAATTAGTTAAAGAATGCACCAAACCTCGCTTGGCATCCACAGAACCAGGTAAGCCCATTCCCAGGCCAGCCACACTTGATTTTTTGCAACCAGCTTTAGCCAACAGATCAGTAACAGCCAGCTTTGACCAGCGCATAAACTCCTTAGGCTGACTCACTTGATTAGTCGCGCAAGAGACTCTAGCTACGACTTCAGCCCGGCGGTTAATTAATGCAAAACGACAATTTGTACCGCCAAAATCCATGCCAATTGCTAATGTTTTTTTCATATATATAAGTCTGATATTATATTAGAAGTACTTAATTATGTCTATTTCTACCTGTTAATATAGGCACAAACCCGGTTTTTGCCCTGACGCTTAGCCTGATAAAGGGCAGAATCGGCCCATTCCACGATTTCGCCAGGTTCTTTGATTCGAGAGCTATAGGTAGCAAAGCCAATCGACGTAGTCATTTTAAGCTCCAAGTCATAGGCTTTGAAGACATGCGACTCCAAACTTTTGCGTATACGCTCAGCCACATACATGGCGCCACTCTCATCCGTATCTAATAAAATTGCCGCAAACTCTTCCCCACCATAGCGACCAACCAGGTCAACCTCTCGAACGGCGTCCTTAATCAATGCGGCGGTTTGCTTAAGTACTGCATCTCCAGCCAAGTGCCCATATTTATCATTGCATAGTTTAAAATTATCCAAATCAATCATCAAAAAAGAAAAGGTCAAACTAAACCTTTCTGAGCGGCCCAATTCTTCCTCAAGGCGCTTGAAGAAATAACGCCGCACATAGGCGCCTGTTAGCCAATCAGTTATAGCCAAACGTTGTACGTCAGCGTACAACTGAATGCGTTGGTATTCATACATGAAGCGATTCGTTAGAATTTGAACAAGTTCATATTCTTTTTTATTCACCCCTTCTAAAGTCAAGATAGCGCTAATGCCAGTTTTGGTTTGTACTGGCAAAGCGATAAAATCATCCATGCCAGCCGGAACCCTCAATTCGTCCCTAGTGCTCTGCGGACTGTCCGACCAAATAATATAGGATTTGGGTTTTAGCTGCATAGTCTCCATTAATTTCAAATCAAATGGGTACACTTCGCCGCGATATATAGCGTCTTGTGAAATGACGCCTCTGTCCTCTGTGTTGAATTGTCGATACTTATCATCCAATTGATAGACGTAATCAATCACGTATTTATCTTCTTCGCGCTTTAATAGCAACAATCTTGACCTACGTATAGAAAAGCGATTAATCATAGCTTCTGACAAATCAACAAAAACATCCAAAACACCCATTGACCTAGACATCTCTTTAACTTTGTCATAAATATTTGAAACCGACGCGATTTCTTTTTGCAAGCCTTCAATTTCTCGATTCCTTAAATTAACCTCTTGAAGCATGCTCTCTGATTTTTCTTCTATATTCATCAATTCTTTACGCATTTGACTTTGATTGGCCGACACCCAGCGCAATGTTTTTTGCGCCATCCAGTAAGTCATGAGTATTCCCATTGAATACAATATCCAAACGAAAGGATCCATTGAAGCGTAAAAATATGACATTAATATGGCCAATGTGGCTGTCATGATTAAAATCACTCGAGCTAATCTCGATGCAACCAAATCTGGTTGAAAAAATAAGAAGAATAATAAACCTTGTATAGCTAAGTATTTCCACATACTTTATTTCTTCCCAAAGACTTAGCTTTATATAAGTTGCGGTCAGCACAATCAATTAATTCTTCTGAAGAGTTAGCATGTAGCGGAAATTCAGAAACTCCTAAAGAAATCGTGACTTGTTTTTTATCTTCCTTCAATACGAATTCGTGGCTTGAAACAGCAACCCTAATCCGCTCGGCAACTTCCATGGCTTGAACAGCTGTCTTTTGTGGTAAAACGAGAATAAATTCTTCGCCGCCATATCGGCCCAAAATATCACTGGGGCCGACACAAGTCTTGAGTATATCAGCCACTTTTCTCAAGACTAAATCACCTGCCCTATGTCCATACACATCATTATATTGCTTAAAATAGTCGATATCAGCCATAACCACCGCAAAATTTGAGCCATGCCTCAATGATCGTTGCACTTCTTCACTCATACGTTCACGCACATAACGTAACAAATAACATTCGGTCAAACTATCGATAATTGACAGAGCCTTAGTTTTTTCATAAAGCAGCATATTGCGCACAACCACAGCAGATAAATCAGCCACAATATCCAATAAGCGCAAGTCGTCTGTGTGGAATACGTTTGGTTTAACAGTGGCTAAATGCAATACACCACAAGTGCGATTCTTTGACAATAGTGGCACCAAGCACAATGATCTAAAACGCGATGGGTTCAGAGGGTTTTCATTAAATCTAAAATCAGAATGAGTGTCTTCGATTAGCAAGGGTTGTGAACGCTTAATAACCCATTCATCAAATTCATTCCCTTTCTTATCTTTAGCAGTATATTCCGACAGTCGAGACCAACTCGCCATCAACCCCAATTCACTGCGATCCTCATCAGCTACATAAACTAACACCTGGTCAGCCTCTGGAATTAATTTTGCAACTTCATCGGCAGCTGTTTGACAAGCCATGTTTAAATTAACCGCCCCTTTCAAATTATCTGAGAATTGACGCATATAATCTAAACGATCCAATTTTCTTTTGATAGCTGAGACCAAATTCTTTTTTTCCTCCAAAGCTACTTGGGACAAATTTAACTTTTCCTGCACGCGCTCACGAATCATCATTTTTCCAATTCGCTCATTATCGATTTTTTTGGTGATATGCTTTAACCACAGATACAAAAATACAATCGTAATCAGTTGTGCACCTAAACCCAAGTCTCCGAGACTCAACATCAAGTAGAAAACAAATAAGGAAAATGTAGCTGAGAACAATACAAATATTAATTTGCCGCATAAAAACCAGGTCAGTATCAATATTATATTAGCTAAATATAAGTTTGCCAAAATGATTTGGCGAGAAAAGTCTAAGTCTGATTCGAGAACAGGTAGGTAGGAAAAAAAGAGGAATGTCCAGAGGCCAAATGCGACAATCGGAATAAAAAATGAAGGTATGAAGCTTTGTCTAGAGGCCATTAATTATGTAGGGTGTCCCTTGTGGGACTTAAATAATCGTATTTTCCGTTTCCACGTCAAAGAAATGGGCCTTATTCATATCAAAGACCAAATCAATATCTGTATTAGCCTCAACCTCAACTTGTCCAGGAACCCTGGCTGTAAATGTATTTTTGTCGCATTTCATATACAAATACGTTTCAGAGCCCATGGACTCGGATAAGTCGCATGTGGCTTTAACAACATTCTTTGGATTATGGTCAGAAACAAATAATTTGTCATATATGTCTTCCGATCGCATTCCCAGAATAATTTCTTTGTCTTCGTAGGATAGTATTTTTTTATTAAATTCTTCAGCGACCGAAACGCTTAATTTTTCACTTGTAAAAATGAATTCTGACTTAACTTTAGTGATTTTGCCATTAATAAAATTCATTGGTGGTGAACCGATAAAGCTCGCCACAAATTTATTCGTAGGATTACGATAAAGTTCCTTAGGTGTCGCAACTTGTTGAATGACACCTTTATTCATGACTACAATACGGTCACCCAAAGTCATGGCTTCCGTTTGGTCATGGGTCACATAAATCATTGTTGTTTTGAGCTTATGATGTAATTTATTAATTTCCATACGCATTTGCACACGCATCATGGCATCTAAATTGGATAAGGGCTCATCGAATAAAAAGGCAATTGGCTTACGCACAATTGCGCGACCGACAGCAACTCTTTGCCTTTGGCCACCCGAAAGTTCTTTAGGTTTTCTTTGCAATAATTCATTAATGCCCAATATATCAGCGGCTTCAAGAACACGTGCGCTAATTTCGGCCTTAGGAAAATGCCTGAGCTTAAGCGCAAAGGCCATATTGTCAAAAACAGTCATATGCGGGTATAACGCATAACTTTGAAAAACCATGGCAATATTACGATCCTTTGGCGGGACATCATTAACTAATTTCTCACCAATATAAACTTCACCCGAACTAATTGACTCAAGACCTGCGATCATGCGTAATAAAGTCGATTTGCCACAACCTGATGGCCCAACTAGCACTAAGAATTCTCCGCGCTCAATACCCAAATTAAAATTCTTAACAGCTTGAATGTTTTCGCCATAAATCTTACTTACACTTTTAATCAATACTTGCGACATATTTATTTTTTCTGTTTAGATTTGCTATTATTGTGATTATTAGCTGCGGTACTAGATATTGCTTCTCGACGTTCTGTGGTCTGCCTAGTAGCGCCAGTAACTTTTGCTATTTTTTTAGAATTAACTTGTCTTGCATCATGTGACTCATTTTTAAACATTTTTATATAAAAGCTAAGTTCATCCTTAAGGTCATTTCTATGAACCACTTGATCAAGCCAGCCATGTTCCAAAAGAAATTCAGATGTCTGGAATCCCTCAGGTAATTTTTGTCTAATAGTTTGTTCAATAACACGTGGACCGGTGAAACCAATCAAAGCTTTTGGCTCAGCAACAATCAAGTCTCCCAACGAAGCGTAAGAAGCCATAATGCCCGCCATTGTTGGGTTAGTTAAAACGGATACAAACAATAAGCCTGCCGCATGATGACGAGCCAAAGCCGCCGAAGTCTTAGCCATTTGCATCAATGACAAAACGCCTTCATACATACGCGCCCCGCCACCCGAACCAGAAACGATAATAACAGGTAATTTCTTTTGCGTAGCCGCCTCAATCACGCGAGTCAAGCGTTCGCCGACGACAGACCCCATCGAGCCCATAATAAACCTCGAATCAGTGACACCAAGAGCTATTCGTTGCCCGTCAATTTTACCTAAGCCAGTGACAACAGCATCTATCATGCCAGTGCGCTTGCGCTCCGCCTCTATCTTCTCTTTATAACTCTTAGGCCCCTTAAATTTAAGAGGGTCAGTGGCTTTTAGATAAGGGTCAGTTTCTTTAAATGATTTGGAGTCAACTAAGGTTTCAACGCGTTGATATGCGCCTAATGTGAAATGATAATCGCACTTAGGGCAAACATGTTGATTTTCGTCTAAGACTTTATTGTAAACAATGTCAGAACATTCAATGCATTTTGTCCACAAACCTTGAGGCATATCGCGCCTACGGTCTTTTCGAGCAGTTTTGATCCTTGCTCTCGGCACATATTCAGAATCGTCTGTATTTTTGGTATTTTCTGCCATTAAAGTATTATTCTCGCCATAGTTAAGAGAGGATATTAACATAAAGTCTATTTGACTATCAAGGCTTAGAAGCCTTAGTCAAATTTATATAAAGCAATGCCGGATAATAATTTAGGATAAAAATAGGTTGATTTTTGAGGCAATTTAACGCCCTCATCCGAAATCCGAATCATTTCACTCACAGGCATTTTGGATAAAAAGAATGCTATGTCTGCTTTTTTTTGCTTAACCTTAGTCGAAGCCTCTTTCGCATCTCTAGTGAACTGAATTCGCTTAGATACGGCTACCTCTTCACCTAATAGGGGTAGAATAAACTTTTTGTGCAATACGGTCGTATCTAAGTCTTTGGTTGTTTTTTTAGTTGTCAGGTTTAAGTAGGCCTTGCCCGTATAGCAACCAATATTAACCTTACCCTTAGGTGCCGTACTCATTGCAGCTTCCAATGCTGCCAAAGATTTGAATTCATTAACGACAAAATCACGCATGGCACATTTGACGAATTTGTCAGTCCAGCCCTTGCCCAAATCGTTGAGAACACGGTGTGTTGGGTATATTGTGAAATCATTGTTCGAGCCATCGCAAAAATACGTCATCATATAAGCTGCTTTTTTTAATTGCGGGTTAGCTAGCCTAAATGAATTGGTCACTTCAAAGCGATGATGTCCGTCAGCAATATACATATTCTTATCCCGCATGAGTTCGCAGATCTTAGCGATATTTGTAGGATTCTTTTCGACAATAATGCGATGACGTACGCCACTCAGCGTTACATCTATAGCACACTTCTTCTTCAGGCTCTTTTTTAGAACTTGATTAACTTTGCCTGGTTTATCTTGAAATAAACCCATTATAGGACTTAGCTGAGAACCCATGGCACCCAATAATTTCATGCGGTCTTTTTTAGGTCCGGACAAAGTGTACTCGTGCTTTTTGACCTTAGTCGGCTTTATTTTCATCAAGCTCAAAAAACCAATTCGTTTAGCCTTTTTTCCGTCCAAGTTTTTGTAATCTTGAATATAGACATAAATAGATTCCTCAGACTCAGACTCAAATACGCCTTTTTTAAGCCATTGCTTGAGCTGTTTTTGAGCACCTGTATATGGGTCTTGGGCTTTGGTTTTTTTTCTTAAATCAATACGAACAAAATTATAGGGGCTTTTTTTATAAAGTTTAATTTGATCTTCTGCAGAAATGACATCATAGGGTGGGGTTAAAACATTATTAAAATTTTTGACGATAGCTTTATTGTAACGATAGGCTTTGAATGGCTTAATTTCTGGCATGGTTTTCCTTAGCTTTGTTTTGGTTTATTAGATGAATCCCCTTGGCTTGGTTTTGCGGGAGCAGATGACTTTTTATAATCAGTTTCATAAAAGCCAGTTCCTTTAAATACCACTCCGGCGCCTGAACCAAACAAGCGATTGACGGCTGAATCACATTCGGGGCATTGCTTAATTGGTTTAGCTGACATACTTTGAAGCACTTCAAATACATGTTTGCACTTAGTGCATTGATAATCATAAGTAGGCATATTATACGTTCAAAAACTCTTTCATTTTGTCCACAAATGATTTGCTTATTGGATTAACTTTATGGCCGGTCGAAGCAGCGAATTCTGCCAATAAGTCTTTTTGCTTTTGATTCAAACCAGTAGGTGTTTCTACAATAGTGCGTACATGCAAGTCACCTACATTACTTTGTTTAACGGATTTAATACCCTTGCCGCGCAATTTAAAGACTTTGCCCGTTTGAGTGCCTGGAGGTATTCTTAAGATATCCTTACCCTTTAAGGTCGGAATTTCGATTTCGTCCCCTATTGCTGCTTGAGCAAATGCAATTGGAATTTCGCATAATATATCCAAATCATGTCGTTTAAATATTTCGTGTTTTTCAACAAAGATATCAACATAAAGATCGCCGCGCGTACCACCCTTAAACCCGCCTTCGCCTTCGCCGCCAACTCTCAGGCGCATACCTGTATCAACACCTGGAGGGATCTTAACCGAAATAGTTTTGGATACTTCTTCTCTACCAGCCCCGTGACATGCTTGGCATGGACGGTCAACCACAGTACCTTCTCCGCGGCATGCGTCACACGTTCGACGTACGCTAAAAATGCCGCTTGCTACCGCAACTTGACCAACACCACGACATTGTCCGCAAGTACGCTTACTAGTACCAGGAGCGGCGCCCTCACCGCCACATGGCTTGCATTGCTCTTGGCGTTTAACCTTGAGTTTCTTTTCGCAGCCTTCAATAGCTTCCATAAAAGACACTTCAACTTGCGTGCCTAAGTCAGAGCCCCGTTGTGAACGGTTGGCTGTTGCTTGGCCCCCACTGCCACCAAAGAAATCCTCAAAAATATCAGAAAAAACATCCGAAAAACCACTACCTGCCGTACCGCCACCGCCAAAACCAGCACCTGCATTAAGGCCATCCATACCAAAGCGATCGAATTGCGCGCGCTTGTCTTGGTCTGACAGAATTTCGTATGCATGCGAAATCGATTTGAATTTTTCTTCTGCTTTAGCATCGCCTTTATTGCGATCAGGATGATATTTAAGAGCTTGTTTGCGATAAGCACTTTTTATCTCATCTTTAGACGCGTTTTTGGCAACACCTAATAGTTCATAAGGATCTTTGGACATTAGGGCTTATTTCTTCTCTTCTTCGCCTTCAACCTTAAAATCAGCATCGACGACATTGTCATCATTATCTGAAGATGGTCCATCGGCTGGTTGCTCGGCATTAGGTTGAGCTTGTCCATCAGCTCCCGGCTGATCTTTGTACATAACTTCTGCTAATTTATGTGAAGCTTTTGTTAAGTCCTCAAAGGCCTTTTTGTATTTTTCCGCATCATCTTCACCCGCCAATGCTTCTTTGGCTTTAACCAATTCGGCATCGATAGCTTTGGCATCATCTTCAGATAATTTGTCTTTATTCTCAGACATTGTTTTTTCAGTAGAATAAATCATTGAATCCAAACTATTTTTTGCGTCAATTTTTTCGCGACGAAGCTTATCTTCGTCGGCATGTGCTTCAGCATCTTTTTGCATTTTATCGATTTCTTCTTTAGACAAACCGCTTGAAGATTCAATGCGAATCTTTTGTTCCTTGCCAGTCGCCTTATCCTTAGCAGATACATGCACAATTCCATTGGCATCAATGTCAAAGGTCACTTCAACTTGAGGCACACCGCGTGGAGCAGCAGGTATGCCAACCAAATCAAATTTGCCTAATGTGCGATTATCGTTAGACATTTCACGCTCACCTTGCAAAACATGAATTGATACGGCCGTTTGATTATCAGCAGCAGTCGAGAAGACTTGGCTTTTCTTTGTTGGGATAGTCGTATTCTTTTCGATTATCTTGGTGCAAACATTACCCAAAGTCTCTATGCCCAATGACAATGGAGTCACGTCCAAAAGCAAGACGTCTTTAACGTCCCCAATCAAAACACCACCTTGAATTGCGGCACCTATGGCAACAACTTCATCTGGATTCACACCCTTATGTGGTTCTTTGCCAAAAAATTCTTTGACAAGGCTCTGAATCTTAGGCATGCGTGTTTGGCCACCAACCAATATCACTTCATCAATTTCTGTAGTTGCTAGCTTGGCATCTTCAAGCGCTTGACGACATGG
>JBLINS010000008.1:0-50812 GCA_047639455.1 Candidatus Omnitrophota bacterium | reverse complement strand
GACAGGGCTACTTGCAACTCAGCTCGCGGATCTTTGAACTCACCTAAAGACGTGACGTAATCTAATGAATGTTCAACCCAGTCATTGATCAAGTTTTGAGTGCGTTGATCGTCTGTTTTGGGGTTATTCTGCACTTGCGGCCCTGCCTTCACGCCGCTTACCACTTGAACTACTTTCTTAATTCTGCGGGGTGATCTGACTATTTTAGTGGCGCTATCCGCCTCTGCCAAGACATCTTCGTAATTCGTGTCCTTAAAATTATCAAAATTATCCACAAGAAACCTTAATAAGTCTATTGACTCATTTGCCAGACCGTGTACCTGTTCCTGTAAGGGCTTTAGTGGTTTTTCATTACTCAGCCCTGGGCCCGAGGACCCAATATTATAGGCAAAATACACATCGCCACCTGAACCTAAACCTTCTTGCTTCAGTAAAGGGCCCGGATGCCCAATAAGCGGCTCAGCGCCATGTCGGATTAACATACGATGAACCGGTAAGTTGTATTTCTTCAATGCCTCAGTAGAGAGTAGCGGTTTCGCATTGTTTTCCCTCCAAATACGAGGCAAATTAATTGAGTCTGAATTAGTTGTTGCAACGAAATAGAGCCCATCCGCATATACGTCATGACCTTTTAATAAAAAGACAATGTCGACATTATGTTCGAGCCAATCCATTCCCAATCCAAGAATTTGTACCCCTTGAATATTTTCTAGTATCCATTCTTTGACAACTAATGCTGTCATCAAGTCCTTAAGTGGGTTTGACTCCCCTGACATTAAGTTCAAATTTGCTAATAAATTACCCAAGCCAGGCATTGCCGCACCATCAACACCCCTGCCCAATAAATGTCTATGCATCAATCCTCTCAACTCATCAAACTCATCACCGAGAGCCCATATGTTGTTTAATACTTTATTTATATTAGCTTTCTTTTTGCTTTCAACCTCGTCACTGTCGGCCATTCTGGATTTATAATCTTCATTGACTAGCCACGTCCAAGCTGCAGGCTTACCGCGCTCACCTATGAACCTTTGCAAAGCCCGCTCTCCGGCCTTTTTTTTCTGAAAATCCCACATATAATTAAAGTAATTCAATAAAGTTTTCTTTATCCGAATCTCAACGTCCTCATCAAGTCCTATGGAATTTACGTGCGGGTTAAACACCTCAATCCAGGCGTTGCTTTTTTTATTCACCTCTATTTTTTGAAGCTCTTCTAGCTGAGCTAATGGATCACGAGTCAACTCACTCACCTCATATGCCATAAGGCTTTTGTCTATTTCGGCTTTAATTTCTAGATAAGATTTTGTCTTCAATTTCGGTAATCGGTTCCACAAAATGGACAATAAATCCACAGACTCTGTTTTGACAAGCTCCATTTGCTCAGTGGTTGGTTTACTTGGTGGTTCGAGGCTAATTGGCTCTCCCTTAACTTCTCCCAATAGATGCGCGAAATACACGTCACGCTCTTTTGTGCTTAGAGAATCTTTTTTTACTAGCACATTGGTCTGAATGCTCGTATCCGAAACAACGTCACGGCGGATAATGATATGGTGAACCGGCATGCCAAGATCTTGTAACGGTCCTGTCATCGCAGAAACTCTTGACACTTGGCGATCCCATATCTCTTCAAAGCTTTCATACTGACCCGCTTTAGCTTCAACAAAGTACAGTCCATCTTGGAAAATAGGATGTTTCTCTAACCAAAAGACAATATCCACTTCAAATTTTGACCACATTTGTTGCATTGCCAATATCTCGGCACCGTCAATGTTTTCTGCTAGCCAATTCGCAATGAAAACTTCATTCATAACACCATTGCGTTGTGCTGCGCGGTTCCTGTAATCATATAAGCTAGCCAGTATCGATCCCACACCGGGAATAGGTCTCTCACCAAAACCCATTTGCGCCACCAATTCTTTAAATCGCTCGTCGCGCTTGTCTGCAGACCACAAGTGATCGATTTCAACCTGAATTTTTTGCTTACGACTAAGGTTGCCAACCATTCTCGCTGCAGCCATATCGGCCATGCGTACACTTTTGAGTATGAAAGCACGTCTCGCAGCCATTTTTTTGCGATAAATTAGCTTGGGGATGAAAGTCTTAGCCGCTTTTGTAGCATTGAGCTCATTGAAATGCCCTTCTACCGAATCTATGAAGAAGCGAATGTCCCATATGTCGGGCGAATAACCCGATTCAGCCATCCCCTCGAGTAAGTATTCCTTCGCCAAAGCCCACTTAGCGAATATATCCCAGGTAGCTTGGCCTGTAGCCTTGTATTCCTCTAAGGCTTCATGCGCGATAAGCCCAAATGTAGCGCGCCTATAAACCTCCGATTTGTGAATACCCAACCTGTTAATGATTTTTACGCGCGAAACCTCGATCCCCTCCTTGATTAAATCGCGAATAGTGCTCAATATTTGCAAATCAATTTTAGTCGGACGCGTCGATTCTTTTATCCAATCCGCTAATACATCACCTTTTTTAGAATACTTGCTTATCATCCTCGGCACCACCCCAGCTTCTTTGGCGACAAATACTCCTGTCAATGGGCTATTGCCCAAATCTATTAAGTTCAACAAGGTCTCAAAAGTCTTTTTTTCCACACCTTTTTTAATCGCCACACCATCCACGGCTTTTTTAATCACAGGATCTTTACTCTTTAAAACATATAAATATTGCGTTGATACTCTCATGGCCCTAGCAATATCAGCATGGGTGATAATGGCGGCACCCGATTCCATTAAGCTTTTTATAGATTCATTCACCTGCCTCCGTATACTCCACTTCAATAATTTGTATTGCCTTCTCGCCTCAGGTGCCATATTTCTCAACCGGCTACCCAGCACAGCCACTCCAGACAATCCCAATTCTCGCGCAAGGAGAGCTTGATCAATTCCAATCAGGCCGGTCGCTCTCAATTCCATGACCTTGGCAATGATATCTTCATCAGAAATTAATCTTGGCTTAACAAACCGTTTTAGCTCAGCCATGCGGGCAACTTCCATTCCTTTTCGTTGGATTAGTTTTGGTATGAATGCATCAGCTGTTGCCTTGGCGTTAAGCTCATTAAAACCGCCTTCAATTGAGTCAATGAAAAACCGGATGTCCCACTTATTGGGTTTAAGCTTAACTCGCTTTAAACGCCTTGTTAGCATTGTCTCAGAGAATTTCCACTTCGCAAAAATGTCCCATGTAATCGCATTCTTGTTTAATGCGTCAGCAACAGCTTTTTTTACGATTAAATTTTCGCGCATACGGCGATAAACTCGGCTTTCATCTCCGAATTTAGATTCCTTTGAGATTTGGGCAATACTCACAATATCGGTGTCCGCAGCACCCAAATTACGAATTGATTTCAATATCTTATAATCATCTTGAGTTGAATTTGTCGCTTCTGTTATCCACCGGCCAAGCAATTTACCTTCGCTTACATAGACGGAAATGGTTCCCTCTTCAACGCCGGCTTTGGCCGCTATTTGTTTAGATGTTAAAAAAGCATTGTCCTTTTGAATGAGCTCAAGCAATGCTCTAAAAACTTTCTTTTCTGTGCTGTGCTTACTAATAACTTCATCCAATTCCTTAGAAAACGGAGTATCTCTTCCTCTAAGTCGACTCAAGTGATCCTTAGTGACATCGGCTAAATCGGCAATATCATCTGTCGTCATACCCACCCAGCCAGACGCAACCATTTGACGAATTGCCTCTCTAACGCGCTCTTTTGCGTCCCAAAACAAATCCTTTAAAATGGCTCGTTTACTTGGTCTCATTTTGCCCACACGTTGATAAAATTTCGCGGCCTCTTCATAGCCAAAATATTCGGACAACATTTTTTTAGTGACGTGAATAATGCCTCTTGACCTAAACTCTTTAACAGCTTTAATGATGTCATCGTCGGTTGGAGTCTCAATGATATTTTGTTTTTTGACTTCAACCATTCTAGAGTTTCGAGATAAACCCTGTCGATTTATTATGAGGTCAACCAAGTCATTTTCACGGACGCTTTCACTTCGACTAAGGTATTGAATCATTCGAACAGACGCGCCTGCCTCAGCCGCGAGCGACTGGGCCAATGTATCCGTTCTTTTTTGTTCGACGCCGGCCAATAAGAGATCTTCATATTTGTTTTGGTCTGTTGCGTATTTGACGTGTGGGGATAAGACTACGTAGGAATAACCCTCTTCTTTGAGTAGTTGCGTTAAATGTTGCGTGTGATATCCGCCAGCTATGAAAAATGCGGCATCTTGGTTTTGGTCTTTCAATATGCGCTTTGTGTTTTGCATAAAGGCCATGTCGCGTTCATTTACTAATTCATAAAACTCATTAATCAAACTCTGGGTTTTTTCTATATGATCTTGAAAAATGATCAAATCATCAAAATAATTGAGCTCAGTGAGTCTTTGATTCAAGAATGCTTGCCAAGCCTGAATTTTGACATTTTGTTGATAAAACTTTAATGAGGAATAGTCCTCCGATGTCATTTGAATGCGATATGCCTTAATCAATAATTCCAAATAATCATCAGAAGCCCGGAGCGTTTGCAGTTCTGAAGTTTGAAGAGATTTAGCGTACACATTTTTCTTGAGCCTATTTGATTCTTCAATAACTTGATGTAAGTCCAATTCTGCATATCCGACTAGATAATCACGGTATCGTTGAATCTCTCTATAGGCGGTTGTGTTGATATTCTTTTGGCCCGCCAATAGGAATATGTGGTCAACAAATGCCAAACGATGCTCCGCTGAAGATTGTGGCATAGACTGAATCATTTGCGTTAATTCATGCGTGAGCTCAAGTTGATCCATAATTAATTGTTGCTCATAATTAGCGCGTTCAAAATTAATTAGGGCTTCTTTTGTTTTTAATGCCTTCAATTGTTGAATGTGCCTAAATTCCTCGATACTTATGTTTTTTGTTTGAGCCATCTCTAAAATGAGCTGCAATTCTTTTGATGCGTCAGCTTTAATATCACGTTCCAGATTTAGCAATTCTTGTGGGTAAAGCTTATTCTTTATGCGTTCAATGGATATTTTGATTTGACGCAAATATTCCAAAATATCTTGCCTATGTTCTTTAAGCTCATAGAAAATTTCTAAATTGTTTTGATATAACTCTTGGTTTTCTATGCCAATGATTTGCATTGTGTGCGTTGAGGTCAAGTCCAAATACTCCTGTCCATTGATCAAGCCCTCAAAAAGTAATCGTTTGGCAGCCTTTTTTAAATCCTTTGCATCCATTTTGTTGCGGATGGAAGATAAAGACGCGTCTTGCGAGCCGCCTTCGGACAATATCAAAGGGATGTCATGATCGGTCAATAGATTATTAAGTGCATTGGATAGACTTTGTTGCCCACTCAAATTGCTATGCGCATCCTGGATGTGAATGATGAGCTTGCCATTAACGCCTTGGTGAATTTCTTCCACAGAAACAAAATCCAGAGGTATGCGCAACTTTGAGGGCGACTCGATAATTTCGCTCAAAGTGGCTTGACTCAGCATGGGCATTGATTGAGGATTTGTCGAAGATGGTTTTAGTGGACCGGCATAAGCCGCTTGTTGAGAAACAAAGGCCAATAATATAATTATAGCTACGCCCTTTAAGCAAAATAGCTTTCTGACGCTTTGCTTAAGACTTAGTAAAATTCTATTATAATAAAGTAATAAGAGATTCATATATAAGTGTAGTATTCCCAGCTAGTTATGAAATTTGTACTCATCGCTCTATATAGTAAGTATATATATACAATAATAGAAGTATACCCGCCGGGGCAGCCTATATCAATATTATCTAACTAAATATTGTGTTCATTAATTATATTCAACATTCACCCAATTAGTGTAAAATAGCTCGAATGAATCGTCATAACCAAATCATTAACGCTGTTATTGACTTATTGATAAAGGAAATTAATCCAAATCGCATTATTTTGTTTGGATCTAGGGCCAAGGGCAATGCTCACGAGGGTTCAGATTTCGACTTTGCGATATCGGGCACCGAGCCGAAAGGCTTTAACAAAGATTCGATGGATGCTTTGCGAGGTTTATACCAAATTGATTTGGTCTACTTGGATGACATCGATTCGGATTTTAGACAAATTATTTTGAATACGGGGAAGATTATTTATGACCGAGCTAGAACTTAAAACATCCGTATCGAAATTCTCGGATGCGTTGAACCGCTTAATTGAATTACAGAATAAAGAGATCGATGCAGACATTCTACGAGATGCCACCATCAAACGTTTTGAATTCACCTACGAGCTGTGTTGGAAGTCTTGTAAAATTTATCTAAATTATAAAGGCATAGATGCATTCAACCCTAGAGATGTATTTGAAAATACATTCAAACAAGGTTTATTCAAATCAACAGAAGAGCAGGCTCTTCTTGGCATGCTTAGAGACAGAAGCCTAATGTCCCATGTTTATAAAGAATCCCTGGCCAACGAAGTTGCAAAACGCATACAAGAAACCTATATCCAAACTCTCCAGAAAGTTCTATCTGCATTACAAAATTCTTAATTGTTGCAACCCTACTCCGTCTATCTCCGATCATGGGTTAGTGCCCGTGGAGCAGCGTCTAGACGACCTATTTATAAACCAATTCATAGTCGTCATTGCGAGGAACGCGTAGCAGTGGAGAGTGAGTGTTCAAATCTGTGTGTCTGGAATTAATTACTCAAACAACGTCATTTTGAGCCATCTCGCGGCAGATGACGGTGAGTCAGTGAGGCCTGCGTAGATCTAACAGCAGCAAAAACTGGTAATAGGTTATTTTGTTGAGTTTCAAAGCATTCTGGGGGATCCTTACAGCTCTTGCTCCGCAGAAGCTTCAGGATGACTAAGTAAGCTTAAGAAGGGTGTATTAAATACACAAAACTTGACACTCTCGAAAAGAAGATTGCCACAGGACTTGCTTCGCGTCCTTCGCAATGACGCTAGCGATTAACACTTCAGACCGACAAAACGAGACACTCTCACTTCTCGCAATGACGGGGTGTTAAGGGCGGGGATGGAATTTGTTGTGGATGTTTTTTAGGCGGGTGCGGTCGACGTGGGTATAAATTTGGGTGGTGGACACGTCAGAGTGGCCGAGCATTTCTTGCAGCGATCTAAGGTCAGCCCCTCTTTCGAGTAAGTGTGTGGCGAATGAGTGCCTGAAAATATGAGGGTATAGCTTTGTTTTTATTCCTGCCGTGAGAGCAATTTTTTTAACATTATGCCATATGGTTTTGCGAGATATGCGTGAACCTCGATTACTCAAGAAGACAGCGTGTTGGTTTGCGCCCGATTTATTGCGCCATATACTTGATTTATTGCGCCATTTATCAAAACTATTTTGGGCTGACTTCCCAAACGGCACGATGCGCTCTTTACTTCCTTTGCCCGTCACTCGAACCACATTAGACTCAAAATCTATGTAATTCCAATCCAATCCCGCCAGTTCAGAAACCCTTAATCCGGTAGAGTATAAGAGATCTATGCAAAGATAGTCTCGACTACCTTGCGGTTTACGGCGATTAAGCGAGGCCAGCATCGTTTCAATCTCATCAATTCCCAAATAAGCTGGCAATGTTTTGAGTAACTTGGGGGACTCAATTAATGCGGCTGCATTCTTTTTTATCAAGCCCTCTTCATCCAAATATTTAAAAAACACGCGGATTGAAACTAATGCTCTAGCTATACTTGTCGGATTTAATTGCCTCTTTTTTTCACTCAATAAAAAATCGCGGATATCATCTGGGGTGATGTGGTTAATGTCCCGCACATTAGCCTGGCTTAAGAATTCCTCAAAATGATTCAGGTCGTGCTTATAGGCCTGCAAAGTATTTGAGGACAATCCCCTTTCAACAAAAAGGTAATCAATAAAAGCCTTAATAGAGGTCTGCAAATGTAGAAGTGGCCTTATGTTATAACTCTATTTCGTCGGATTTAATAAACTCTTTCATATCTTCGCTTGTGTATTTAGAGCGAAGCACCCTATCTGCACGCTCTAAAGTGAATCTAATTCGCGATGAACCGCGGCGGACTGAATTGAAGTCGATTGCCCAGGAGATATCATCAATTTCTTCTTGAAGTTCCGCTGCTTTAGAATCAATTAAATAAGACTTCATTTGGTTCAAGTGCGATAAGATTTCGTCACTAGCACGCTTGGCTTTTTTGGCATTGCCATCTAAATCTCTAATTAATTCAGAATGCCATAACTTCCACATATTAAAATGCTCACTATAATAATACGAGTTAGAATACGGTTTAACAAATTCCTTTTGATTAAGCATTTGTCTTTCGACAGGCTTGAATTCACTGTGTCGCGTAAATTTTTTCTTAGTTGCGGCGCAACCTGGCAACAATGAAAAAATTAAGGCTACATATATTAATTTGAGGCTGTGCTTATTGATATTTTTAATAAAATTGTGCATTGACTGCTTATCTCCTAGATATGGATATTTTGACTTCTCTTAATATAGCTTAGATTGTGCACGTGCCTGGCCACAAAGCCAGAACACCAATGCCGGTGAAACTAGAGTGCAACCGGCCTGCGCGCGCCTCGTAATGACATGGTGAATAGCCTTTGAGCACACCCTGAATGACGAAAAGATCGTTGACTATTTGTCGCCCAATAATTGCATAAACTCATTTTCACTTAATACCTTAACTCCTAATGATTCAGCCTTTTTTAACTTGGATCCTGCATTGGCTCCGGCTATAAGATAATTTGTTTTTTTGGATACCTGGCTAGATATTTTGCCACCATTTTTTTCTATCATTGAATGCATGTCATCCCTCGAATATTCTTGAAGTGTGCCGGTAACGACAAATAGCGAATTTTGCAAAATATTTGATATATTTGTCTTCTGCGTCTGCATCGTCACACCTAAAGATTGTAACTCATGCAGCATATTCTGTATTGTCTTTGATGCAAAGTACTCCACTAGGCTTTTTGCCATAGTTGGTCCAATTTCATTGATCAATTCCAATTCCTCGAGAGTGGCTTTCTGAATCAAATCCAAATTACCAAAATGCTCAGCCAATATCTTCGCCGAGCGAATGCCCACATGCCTGATACCAAGCCCGAATAAGAAGCGCGCCAAGCCTCTATCTTTACTGATATTTATGGCCTGAATTATATTTTGAGCGGATTTTTGGCCCATGCGCTCCAAGCTCGCTAAATAATCAGACTTAAGCTTATAAATGTCTATAATGGATTTCAATTGACCATTCTCTACCAATTGATCAATCAGAGCATCGCCCAATCCATCAATATCCATAGCTTTTCGTGCAGCATAATGGCCCAGACGAGTTCTGATTTGTGAGGGACAATCGTAATTAGTGCATCTCAAAGCCACTTCACCATCAAGTTGAATTGCCTCTGACTTGCAATCGGGACACTTGCTTGGCATATTGAATTTTTTCTCACTACCGTTTCTAGATTCTTTGATAACGCTAATGATTTGCGGAATTATTTCGCCACTTTTCTCCAGCCAAACCATATCACCAATTTTTAAGCCTAAACGTTTTATTTCATCCTGATTATGCAATGTCGCTCGCTGAACAACTGTGCCGGCAACTTGCACAGGCTCAACATGTGCAACGGGAGTCAAAACGCCTGTTCTTCCAACTTGTACTCCTATGCCCAATAATTTGGTCTTAACTCGCTCTGCTGGAAATTTAAAAGCCATCATGAAGCGTGGGCCCTTACCCGTGAAGCCGAGAGAATTCTGACTATCTAAAGAATTAACTTTGACCACCATGCCATCAATCTCATAAGCCACATCATGGCGCTTATCAATCCATGCTTCACAGATTTGAACCACATCCTTAATCTGCCCACACACATAATGCTTGGGCTGAACTGGGACGGACCAAGCGCCATATTGCTCTAAGATTTCCGCATGCGACTTAGGCTTCCATATATCAACATAACCCAAGCTATGAGCATAAAAATTAAGTTTGCGTCGAGCAACTTCTTTTGAATCAAGGAGTTTGAGCGAGCCTGCGGTGGAATTTCTGGGATTGGCAAATACAGGCAAGCCGTTTTCCTGTCGCGACTGATTCAAAATGCCGAATTCCTTGGTTAGCATAAATATTTCTCCGCGAATTTCGATCGCTCCCTTGGACTCCTTTTTTAAAACCAATGGTATGGAATCAATTGTTTTAACATTTTGCGTTACATCGTCACCCTGCTCTCCATCGCCTCGCGTGAGTGCACGTTGAAATATGCCGTCTTGATACCATAAAGCAATTGACACCCCATCAATTTTGGGCTCCACTGCGTATTCGCAATCCGTGTCTGTTTTAAGAAAACGCTTGATGCGTTGGTCGAATTCCAATATCTCTTGATTTGAATACGTATTGTCAATGCTTAGCATGGGCAGCCGATGCTTAATGGTTTTGAAATTACCGCTATTCGTATCTGCAATTTTTTGGGTGGGAGATCCGGGATCAATCCAATCAGGATGCAGCGATTCAATTTCTTGTAATTTATATATCAGCAAATCATATTCTTGATCCGAAATTTCTGGTGACGCCTCTGCATAATACTTTTTTGAATGTCGCGCCACTTCTACAAGCATGTCTTCGTAGTTGCGTTTGTTTGTTTTAATAGTCATATTCTATGCAAAAATCGACGTATTCGTTTTGAGAATCAGAATAAGCTATTTTTTCTGTAGATATATAAGACCCTAATTTTGATTTGCGAATATTGTCCAGAAATAAAGACAATTTAGGCTTGGGCCCTTCCGCTACGACTTCAACACCACCGTCAGGAATGTTCTTAACCCAACCCGTCACGCCGCATTCTAAAGCAATGGTTTCTGTATTAAATCGAAAGCCCACGCCCTGGACTCGACCATGATACAAGACATGCATTCGCATCCAGTCTTGAACGTTATTTTTTTTCTCCACCGTGATTCACTTCCATTGTATTTAAATATTTCATAATTAGTTGAATGCTTTCATCAACCGTTAATTTGTCAGTATCTAGAGTGATGTCAGGATTCTCTGGCAAGTCATAAGGGTCATCAATGCCAGTGAATTGCTTAATCTCACCCTTGCGAACGCGGTCATATAGACCTTTCACGTCTCGAGCTTCACAGACTTCTATTGAAGTGGACACGTGAATCTCAACAAAGCGCGGGCATAAACTTCTCACAAAATCCCTAGATTCCTTATAAGGCGATATTAAAGCGCCAATAACTATGCTGCCATAGGATTCCAATCGGGATGCCAAAAAACCCACACGTCTTATATGCTCATCCCTAGCTTCATGCGTAAAGCCGATATTGGGAAAATATTGACGAATCACATCACCATCCAATAGCTCGACCCTCTCACCTTTTGATTCAAGCACTTGCTTTAATGCTAGGCTAAGCGTTGATTTGCCCGATCCTGATAATCCCGTCATCCATATCACCAAGCCTTTTTTCGGAGTAGTTCGTTTTTTTTTGCCGCAAGTATAGGCTATTGCGATACTAATTATGAATATAATTGTGGTTATTAAATATGTTTGCATGCTACCCATCAGTCTTACGAGCCTCCTGCCGTCAATAATTTGTTCCAACGTTTAATGGCCAGGTCGGGCCCAAAAACAAACCCACCATTTTTTAAAGTCTTTTTCCCATACTTAATCGGCGAAATATTTTTCTTTGCGTGGAGTCCAGCGCATCTCCAAATACAGTCACCTGCGGCTGTGTCCCATTCCATAGTGGGTGCATGACGCACATATAAGTCAGCGGACCCTTCTGCCAAAGCGCAGAATTTGAGCGAGCTGCCAACCGACTTCCAAGCAATATTGGCCTGGCGCGTGGCATTATTATTTTCAGAACCCGCGTGTGAGACACTCAGCACAATTCGAAGTTTTGATTTTTGAGTTGGCTTAGAGCAGCGTATGCGCTGCAGCCCTTTGGCTTGTGTAAACTTCCAGGCTGAAGTACGCTCGCCTAAGTAGGTAATACCTCTTGCTGGTGCATGCACCGCCCCTAATATCGGCTGCTGATTTTGCATCAAGGCGATATTAACCGTAAAATCCCTTGTTTTCTTAATGAATTCTTTTGTGCCGTCCAGCGGATCAATTAGCCAATAGGTTTTCCATTTTTTACGTACAGCGTATTCAGCGACTTTAGATTCTTCAGAAATCACGGGAATATTGGGCGTTAGCATTTTGAGATTGGCATGAATAATATCATGCGCCAATAAATCTGCAAGCGTGAGCGGTGACGCATCACTCTTTTGGGTTACTTTAATTGGCTTGGGATAATATTGCATTATTCCGCGGCCAGCTGACTCAGAAATCATTTGCACTGCCCAAAGTAAATTGGATATGTTTTGATTTTTTTTGTCCATATTAAAACAGGGTATAAATAAACGGAGAAAACGCAGAGCCGCCCGCAAATACAATCAAGGAGCCCAACATCAATAAAAACAATACAATCGGTGTTAACCACCATTTTTTGCGGACTTTTAAAAAATCCCAAAACTCTTTTAAAACATCAAATTTTGACATGTTCTCATCTCCTTAATCCGCCATCTTGCATTACAAGTCTAATTATTTATAAAAGAATTGATTCTCTAAAGCAATATCTGGGCTAGTATTGCTTTTCACAATTCTTATGATCGGCTTTGTCCATATCCCTTTTATTCCAATATGATTCCACGCCACTGTTTAACTTCTCATCCAGTAACCTTCTGCCGCTAAGCTTAACTGCAATTCCAATGGGTATTACGCCAATGAAAAAAACTAAGCTCATTAAAACGTGACCCACAACCCACCCCATACACAGCCCCAGACCCATCCATATTTTTTGTGGGGCCCATAAGACCTTTCTACACACAAAAGCTAATGCAATTAATGTGGTGCCAATATAGGCAAATGGTAAAAAAAATGTGTCTTTAAAGTGCCACAGGCAACCACCCACTACGATTAACCCGCAGCCAACAACTAAGCCAAATTCTTTAAGCTCTTTAGCGCCACTTTTAATGTGTTTTAATTCTTCTACTAGCATATTAGTCTAAAGCGAATTCCTTTTGCCAATTCTTTGACTCCTTGATTTCTTTTTGTTGCTCCTTGTAAAGGACACAATTGCCTAATACCAAAACGTCCATTTCTGTGCGCATAAAACATTTGAATGCTTGGGCTGGAGTCATCACAATAGGCTCACCACGCACATTGAACGAAGTATTAATAACCAGCGGGCTATTAAAATTACTCTTCATGGATTTTAGCAAATTACAAAATCTTGGATTAGATTGATCATCAACGGTTTGAATGCGCGCGGAATAATCGACATGCGTCACGGCGGGAATGTCAGACCTTTCTATATTTAGCTTTTCTATGCCAAATAGATCTGACTCAGCTTCCGTCATCTCCCTTTGCCGTTTGCTGGCTATAGGAGCCACAACCATCATATAGGGGCTTTCTGAATCTATTTGAAAATAATCCGGCGCATCCCCAACCAATACGGCAGGCGCAAATGGCCTAAAACTTTCCCGAAACTTAATCTTAAGATTCATAACTTCTTGCAACTTTGCAGATCTAGCATCCCCAATGATTGAGCGTGACCCTAATGCCCGCGGCCCAAACTCCATTCTGCCTTGAAACCAACCAATTACTTTTTGATTATTGATTAAATTCGCAACTACATCAGCCAATTCATCTTCACCACAACTCTGAAATGGAACATGGTTGTCGGCCAAGTACTTTTTTATTGAGTCATCTGAGTACTCTGGGCCCAATAATGACCCTTGTTGAGAATCTCGGCCGTCTTCTACATGACGTTCATGCTGTAAATAATGGTGGTGTGCAAATAGCGCCGCGCCCAAAGCCCCTCCGGCATCCCCCGCGGCAGGCTGGACCCAGACATGCTTGAACGGACCCTCACGCACAATGCGTCCATTAGAAACGCAATTCAATGCCACGCCTCCCGCCAAACATAAATTATCTGACTTTGTCACTTTGTGCACATGTGTAATAATCTTGAGCACCACTTCTTCCAAGGCCTCCTGAATTGATTTGGCCAAATCCATTTCTCTTTGGGTTATTTCAGCTTCTGCTTTTCGTGGTGGTCCACCAAACAATTTATGGAATTTGGCATTAGTCATTCTGCTTCCCACGCCATAATCAAAGTACTGCATGTCTAGTTTAAACGAGCCATCGGCTTTAACATCAATCAAATGCTTCAAAATCAAGTCTTTATAGACAGGTTGGCCATAGGGCGCGAGCCCCATTAGCTTATATTCACCAGAATTGACTCTGAAGCCTGTGTAATAAGTGAAAGCGGAATACAACAGGCCCAAAGAATGCGGAAAGTGAATGTCAGCCTGAATATTTAAGTTGGATTGCTCGCCCAACCCATAACTTGTCGTCGCCCATTCGCCCACCCCGTCAATGGTTAAAAAAGCAGCTGAATCAAAGGGTGAAGGATAAAAGGCGCTAGCGGCATGGGATTCATGATGCTCGGGATAAACGAGTTTGCCCTCATAGCCCAATTCTTCACGAATGAGCTGAGATATCCAAATTTTTTTCTTAATCCATACAGGCATGGCACGCACAAATGTCCACCACCCCTTAGGTGCATAGTGTAAGTGTGTTTCGATAATCCGCTCGAATTTTAAAAAAGGCTTGTCGTAAAAGGCGACTAAATCAATATCTTGAGCAGATATTCCAGCATGCTCCAGACAATATTTTATGGACTGCTTGGGAAATGACCAATCGTGTTTAATGCGCGTGAAACGCTCTTCTTGTACAGCACTTAATATTTGGCCATCTTTAATCAAACAAGCCGCGCTATCGTGATAATAGGCTGAAATACCAAGTATGTAATTCGACATAATAAAATTTTCCTAGAGGTTAATGAGGCGGTATTATAACACATGCCCCCTCTGACAAACTCAATCAAAACAACAAGTTAAACGCTCTTTTGTAACTACTCAGGTCCCGTCATTGCGAGTTTCCTGCCTGTCGGCAGACAGGCGCGGAGCAGAAACGCGGCAATCTCAACTCGCCGTCATCGTCAACGCGAGTGAAACACAGGCAATCTTGTTTTGAAATCCTGAGATTGCCGCGGCGCTGCTTCGCGCTTCTCGCAATGACGTGAGCAGTCATGCTCATTTACTCCATATCAATGGGCTTAGTTGCATCTAAACGTGACTTTTCGATCGCCTCATTCTCAGAGGAGTTGTTCGAAATGATTGTGAGATTATTTTTGGCAGTGCGGCTTTCAATCAGCCACTTCGCTCCAGTGATTAGCGCCACCAAAAGACATTGAATGAAGTATTTGGGGAATATAAATGATGCGATTATGAATACGCAGAAAACGCCTAGCCACAAATGCGTTGAACGCAACCAAAGCATGGATTGTTTGGCGATTAAGTGCAGGCGGATCGTTCGATTTGCCCGGCTAACAAGATCTGCTGGGACTTCAACGTCCGTCTCATTAATATCTGGATTCGAATTAATATCAGCCATTTTTTGCCTACATACCTCGCAACTTGATAAATGATTCGATGAGGCTTGTCGCTCGGCGCTAGTTGGATCCAGATCGCAAAAGTTCATGAATTCCATATCTGTTAAACACTCTTTCACATTGCTCATATCATGCCTTTTTCTTTTAATTCCGCACGCATACGCGTGCGTGTCCGTGATAGAAAAGAATAGGCGTTATTTAGACCTATATCAACAACCCTAACCGCCTGAACAACCTTCATTCCATGAAACCATACGAGATTAGACAATAATTTTTCCTGTTCAGTCATGAGGCTCATCTGATTTTTTACATATTCAATGACATGTCGTCTTTCTTCAGTGAGTTTAATATCCGAACAGGCGTCAATAACTTCGTCATCTGCATTTAAATTTTCTAAAGAAAGTAATTGATGTGTCCACGTTCCCGCGGCACGCATAGCATCAATGCTTTTGGATATTGCTATGAGCTTGATATATTTCATAACAGCATCAGGGTTACTTAGCCGCTTTAATGCACCGCCGTGGGAGAGCTTGATGCAAACTTCCTGAAATACGTCCTTAGCGGTTTCTGTTATTCCTGTGCAATGATGGCGCTTAAGCTGGAATAGAATTGTCGCATAGATAATCTTTTTGTATCGGCGGATGAATTCCACCCATGCTTTGGGATCATCGTTTTTACATCGATTAACTAGGTCAGCTTTATTTAAGTTTTGCAACTAAAGTCCTTTAAAATTCTAGGTAAGCCTGTGCGTCATAGCTATTTAGGTGCCGACTTTAACATTGCCCAATATTCGTTTTAGAGTCGCCACAGCCGAAAGAATAGCCATTTGGCTAGTTTTGGGATTTATCGTAGAAGGTTTGTTTTGCGTGCGTGTATACAGAGAGCCAAAGTCGCCTTCGATAATAACTTCATGCACATGGAATTCCAGTCCCGGACAAGCATAAATCTTGACTTTAGTTCTTTGGGCGCCAACCCCAGCTAAGCTTAATGTGGCTGATATATTCACGTTTTGAGGAAACCCAATAATTGCCTTAGCCGCAGTACCTTCAAAGACTAGTGTTTCTTCTTTAATTGTATTCAAATCAATTTTCTTTTTAATGATATGGGGCGCATTGCGCAAGCTTACGGGTGGTTTGCGCGTAGTCAGCTCAACACGTTTGACTCGTCCAATTTGAGCAGACTTCAGACCATCTAATCCGCAAACGGCGCCGCTTGGCAAATACACGCAGCAACGGTGACTTGCGGCCAATTCATAAATTTCTTTTTCGTTGCCAATTAAACCACCTGAGGACATTAGCATGACATCTTTGCCATATGTCAGGGCTTGCTTTGCTATATTGAAGGCCGCGGCACTAGAAGCAGCCTCAATTACTAAATCGCATTGTTTGATCAATGCTTTCAAGGTGAATGTTCGCTTTAGACCCAGTGATTTTGACAAGGCCTTGACGCGTGAGACATCAGTATCATGAATGCCAACAAAGCGCACCTCGTCCTTAAAGTCACGCACGCAACGGCGAGCTAATTCAGCGCCTATAGCGCCTACTCCGACAATGCCCACTTTTATCATTAAAATCTACCTCTATTGTATTGAAATATCTTGATGGGATGAACTTGTGGATTTGATATGATTATTAGAGTCCAGATGAATGATGACTGGTTGATTTTTTTTAGCTTCTTCGTCTTCAAGATAGGCATAGGATATGATATGAATTTGATCACCCTCCCCAACCAATTTAGCAGCTGCTCCATTCATACCAATAATACCGCTACCACGCGCGCCTTCAATGACATAAGTCTCTAGCCTTTGGCCATTATTTAAATTCGCTATTTGAACGCGTTCAAAAGGCAATAAGTCAGCAGCTTCTATTAAATCCTTGTCTATGGTTATAGAACCTTCATAATTAATATCTGCCTGGGTCACTATGGCAGTGTGAATCTTGGATTTGCACATCAATCTCATCATTTGGGCTACCTTAATCTCCATTAATTTGGCCGATATTATAGCATATGGGGACAGCAACAGCCCAAAGCGGTCTAAAGACGCAAATTGTCAATTAAGCGCACATTATCTAAGTAGGCTGCAATGGCAATTCTTGCTTGAATGGCCTTATTCTGGCTCATGTTACGCTTGAGGATGCGCATATTTTGTTCATTGAATATTTCAATATATTGCGGTATCAAATCATTTGATTTTAAGCGCTTTTGTACGCGAATTTTAATGCTTTTTAGAGCTTCTCCGTCCCGATAACGCCGCTCGGCGAATTGCATGGCTTTAAGAATTATTGAGGCCTTAAGCTTTTGCTTTGAACTTAGGCGCTTATTTCTGGAGGACATGGCCAAACCTGACTTATGGCGTATGGTTTTGGCTTGGCGGATAGAAATCTTGGAGTTGAAGTGCCTACGATTCATATCCCTAATAACGGCTAATTGCTGATAATCTTTTTCGCCAAAATAGGCCAAGTTTGGTTTAACCAAATTAAAAAAATAAGCCACTATGCTGATCACGCCATCAAAGTGACCTGGCCTAGACAAATCGCATAGAATTCCTCTGCTAAAGGTATTCGTCAAAGACTTCCAATATTTTGAGCTAAAAATATATTTGGCATTAGGAATATACAAAATATCGCAACCCCATTTTTTGCATAAAAGCTGGTCTTGAGGAATTGTTTTGGGGTATGAGTTCAAGTCTTCAGTGGGGCCAAATTGTTTTGGATTGATGAATAGGGTCACCACGACGCAATCGGCTTCTGCGCGTGCTAATTTGACTAAGCTTCCATGGCCTGAGTGCAATGCACCCATGGTTGGTATCAGCGCAATGGAATGCTTAAGATTCTTGTGAAACCGCAGAGCTTGCTGAAGAGCTTTCTGCGTTTGGATTATTTTCATTTGGTCGCTCTAACAAATCAGCCAACAATTCATTTGCTGTGCGCTTGCTCGTAGGATGTATCCAATTGGGGTTAATTTCATTTAGGCCTTCAAGAACAAAATTTCTGGACTGAATTTTTGGGTGAGGCAACATTAGGGTCTTGCCGCTAAAAACTATACCTTCGCCATAACTCAGCATATCCAAATCCATGCTTCGTTCGGCACCATCGCCCTTATCAACTCGATCAAGGCGACGCTCAATGACTTGCAACTTATGCAAAAGTTCTAAGGGCAATAGCTCTGAATCTAGCTCAATAACGCCATTCATAAAATCAGCTTGGCCGGCACACACTTCCACCGCTGGATATTCCTTAACTTCAGATTGGCTAACAATTGAAGTGTCGGGGATTTCGGCAATCAATTCCAATGCCTTTTCAATGTATTCGCCTCTATCACCCTTATTACTACCAATACCTATATAAACAATTGCCATATAATTCTCCTACAATCCCAAAACGTCATTCATATTATATAAACCTGATTTCTTTTTAGAAATAAACTTTGCGGCAACCAATGCACCCCCAGCAAAAGCGTCTCTAGTACCTGCCTGATGACTAATCCGAATAGTCTCGCCAGGCCCAGCAAACATCGCTTCATGTTCGCCAATGATTTCGCCGGCACGCACAACATGCATTCCAATTTCTTCAGTGGGCCGCTCGCCTGAGAACCCTTGGCGTCCGTACTTGGCTACTTTTGCCAAATCCCAACCCCGCGCATTAGCTATGCCCTCCGCCAATCGATTGGCGGTCCCGCTAGGCGCATCTTTTTTATGTCGGTGATGAGCTTCGATCACCTCTATGTCGTAAGAGGAGCCTAGTATTCCTGAAGCTTTTTCAGCTAAGGCAAAGACTAGATTTGCGCCGACGCTCATATTAGGTGACAGCATAATTGCAATTTTTTTGGCTGCTTTTTTGATCATTGCCAATTCATTCGTGTCGAATCCAGTCGTTCCGATAACCATGGCTGTGTTTGTCTTCAATGCCAAAGTTATATGCTCCATAGTCGCTTGATGAACGGTGAAATCAATACACACATCAACGTTTTTGAATGAAGCTTCATTGGCAGTTTTTAGGCCTACTTGTTTTGAATGTTTGAGTGAGCGTGAGCTATAGGCACGCGGATTGCCTAGACCGTCAAACGCCTTGGCTTCATAACCAGAGTCAACGCTAAATATTTTAGGTTCGTCAAGCGCCAGCTCTATAATAGCTGTGCCCATCCGCCCGGCAGCACCCGCCAATCCTAGTTTTATCATTTGGATATACCCATCACACGCTTTGCATAAGGTGTAACTATTTTCTTAAGCAAAGCTTCATTAGATTTTTGCATAGAGCATAGTGGCAATCTCATTTCGCCACTATCCATTTTTAAAAACTTCATAGCCGTCTTAACGGGTATCGGATTCGTCTCCAAAAACATAGCCTTGCAAATTGGCGCGATTTCATAATGAATGCGTTTAGCTTGATCCCAATCGGCCTCTTCAATTGCATTGACCAATCTAATCAATTCAAGTGGAAAAACATTGGCAAATACAGATACAACACCCGTTGCGCCCAATGCCATAAGCGGCAAGGTCAACGAATCATCACCGCTCAGCACATCTAAATTTGTTCGTCCAATTATTTCTGTAGCCATGTCCATCACACCAGTGGCTTCTTTGACAGCTATCACTTCATCCAATTTAGATAAACGCACAATTGTGTCAGGCGTCAAAGCCGTGCCGCAGCGTCCGGGTATATTATATAAAACGATCGGTAATTTGGCTTTGGTTGCAATGGCGGAAAAATGCTCATACATACCCTGTTGAGTTGGCTTATTATAATAAGGCACAACGCTCAATGTGGCATCAGCACCTGCCTTTTTGGCATAACGCGTCAATTCAACGGCTTCATTAGTGCTATTAGAGCCTGTCCCGGCAATAACCGGCACACGTTTGTTCACTGTCTCGATTACAATTGAGATAACACGCTTATGCTCATCATGCGACAATGTTGGAGATTCACCGGTTGTCCCACAAGGTACAATGCCATGCGTTCCTGATTTTATGTGAAATATCACCAAATCTCTAAGCGCCTTAACGTCTACTTTGCCGCTCTTGAATGGTGTAATTAAAGCAACTATTGAGCCTCGAAGTTTCATATCATATCCTTTCTAGGATTTCTACAGGACCTTCTAAATAAACGTCCTTAAATCCACTTTCATTATGATCAAAATAAATATTCAAAATATCTCCCGACTGAACCAAGACTTTAATAGGCGAAGTCAATTCATGATTCAAAGAAGCGATTAATGCGCAAGCGGCTGAGCCTGTACCGCAAGACAAAGTCTCACCTTCAACTCCGCGTTCAAAAACTCGACATTGTATGCCGCCTTCATTTAAAGCATAAAACGATGCATTGGCGCCCTTAGGAGCTAAACTAGGGTGGTTGCGAACCATTGCGCCTACAGATTCTATATCCAAATCCAAAACAGCATTCACTTCACTAACCAAATGTGGGACGCCGGTATCTATATAAGCCGGTGCGCCCAAAGCATTAGGAACGCTAATTTCGGGCACTAGTCTAAAATTAATTGGATTGGTTAATTTAACTTTGACGATATTCTCACTAACGGACGCTTCAACTGCGCCCGCTCCCGTTTGCATTGAAAATTGTGCTGGCAATTCTGCTTCGTGATGTGCCCAATGTGCTGCACACCGCGCACCATTACCACACATTTCGGCCTCACTTCCATCGCGATTAATAATGCGCATCTTTATATCAGCCTCATTAGAAGACTGCATCAAAAGCACCCCATCAACATCATGGCTTTCGCTAAGCGCGATTGCTTCAGTGGTTATATTAGCCATAGAGCCATCCCTATCATCAACCAAAATAAATTTATTTCCGGTGCCAGAATATTTAATTAAAGACTTAAACATTAACTACTCTTTCTAAACGTATCAAATCTTCAAACGTTTCACGCTTACGCGCCACAACAAATTTTTTATTCTTAACCACTACCTCAGGTACACGTGGCCTAGAATTATAATTACTGGCCATAGTGAAGCCATAGGCGCCGCAGGACATAACCGATAATAAATCACCGGATTTTAATTGGGGCATCGCTCTGTCTTTACCTAAAAAATCACCGCTTTCACAAATGGGCCCCACAATATCAACATTGCTTTGCAAGGCAGATTTATTTTTGATGACTGGGACTATCTCATGATACGCGCTATATATTGATGGTCTTAGCAAATCATTCATACCGGCATCAACAATGGCGAATGTCTTAGTCTCTGTCTTTTTCCAATAAAGAACTTTGGTAATCATAATGCCGCTATTTCCTGCTACGAAGCGACCCGGCTCGAGAATTAATTTAATCTTGATTTTCTTAAGCAGGGGTTTGACTGCTGCCGCAAATTGCTTGGCAGTTTGAGGTTTTTCATCGCGATACACTATCCCTAGACCACCACCTATATTCAAATACTCAATTTTGACACCCTTTGCTCGAACCTTGGCAATAAATGCTCCCACCCTCTTCACAGCTTTAACAAAAGGAGCTGCTTGAGTTATTTGAGAGCCGATATGCACATGCACGCCAACGAACTTCAAGAATGGGTAACGATAAGCCTCTGTATAAATCTTGAAGGCAACCGCCATGGATAAACCAAACTTATTATCCTTGGAGCCTGTCGTGATATATTTATGTGTCTTGGGTTTAACATCTGGGTTAATTCTCAAAGCAACTTTTTGCTTAACTCGCATACGACCCGCAACAGCATTAATAACGTCTAATTCTTCAACCGTTTCCACATTAAACATTAGAATGCCGGCTTTGACCGCATCCGTGATTTCTTCAACAGTTTTTCCAACAGAAGCAAAAACAATGCGCTTTGGATTAGTTTTTATCTTGAGCGCTTTGAACAATTCACCACCGGAGACAATGTCTAGCCCAGCGCCCGCTTTTACCAAATTGTTCAAGACGGACAAATTGGTATTTGATTTGGTAGAAAAACAAATTAGCGTATTAATGCCTTTGAACGCGTCTTTCAGTTTATTATAGTGATCTAAAAAAGTATTCAAACTATAAATGTAGACTGGGGTTCCAGTTTTTTTGACAATATCTTTAACTGGGACATCTTCACAATAAAGTTCTTTTTGATTGAATTTGAAGCGATGCATTTATAGTTTTTTCTCCCATTGAGCTATTTGCACAGAGACCTTAATGGTACCTGTGCTCCCTGAACTTTTCTTAAATTTAACAGACAAAGTGGTATCTAGTATTTTGGCAATATCTTTACGGCTCTGACCAAGCATAGATTGTGTTATTTTCTCAGAGGCATCTTTAAGCGCTATAGACTCACCTTCGCAATAACTAACAAATTTGCCAACCTTTTCATGCGCCGTTCTAAAAGGCATACCTTTAAGTACTAAGAATTCCGCTAAATCAGTGGCGCACAACTGATCATTCGCAATTAAGCGCTTGGCCGAATCCTTATTGATTTTGAGCCCCCTAAATAAATCCGTAGATATGGTGAGTAATTGGTGCATTAAATCGATTGATTTAAACAAAGGTTCTTTATCCCATTGCAAGTCCCTGTTGTAGGATCCTGGCACGCCCTTAAGCAGCGCCAAGGAACTCATTGAGTTTCCAATTAGAATGGATGCGGATCCACGCATCAATTCAAGAAAATCAGCATTCCTCTTTTGCGGCATCATTGAACTGCCAGTGCACAATTCTTCAGGCAATTGCACCAAATCAATCTCTTCTAATTGATAAATCAATAAGTCTTCAGCTATGCGCGACAAGTCGGTGCCTAATAAAGCCAAAGTAGATACTAATTCAGCAAAGACGTCACGGCTGCCAACTGCATCTAAACTATTATTACTTAATTTTGCAAAACCCAATTTTTTGCGCACAAACTCACGATCTATGGGTATGCTAGTGCCGGCAAGCGCCCCCGAACCAAGAGTCAAAACGTCCAGTCTCTTAACAGCATCTTTTAAACGCCCCTTGGACCTATCCAAAAACTCAATATATGACAATAGCCAATGCGCAACCGATATTGGCTGCGCTTTTTGCATATGAGTCATGCCGGGCATAACAATATTTTGATTTTTTTTGGCAAGTGACAAAATTGCCTTTTGCAAATGTGTTAATTCGTCAATTTGTTGCGCTATATGATCGAGGCAATACATTCGGGTGGCAACATTAACCTGATCATTCCTAGATCTGGCCGTATGAATTTTTTTAGCCGACGATCCAGCAATGCGAACGAGTTCCGACTCTATTAAAGAATGGATATCCTCATATTCCGTACCTCTAAAGTCCTCATCATAGGCATGTATTCTAGAAGCTATTTTGTCCAAACCTTTTATGATTTTTTGACCGGAGACTTTGTCTAGTATCTTAATTTTGACAAGCATTTGACAATGCACTTTGGACGCTCTTAAATCATAAGGCGCTAATTTCCAGTCCGTTGGGAGGCTGGAGCTAAAGGCTTCGAAGCCTGCGTGAGTTGCGTGGCTAAATCGGCCACCCCATAGTTTTTTAGCCATTAAACTAGATGACTGCCTTGATGTTTAAATGGCAAAGCCGTCAAATTGATAAAGCCCTTTGCAAGACTTTGGTCAAATTCGTCTTCTTCAGTATAAGTCGCCAATGTTTCTTTATACAAAGAATTGGTTGATTTGCGACCATTGACTATTGAAGCGCCTTTAGTTAACAAAACACGCACTTCGCCATTAACTTTTGCCTGCGTTTGGTCTATAAATGCATCTAAGCTTCTCTTTAAGTCAGTGAACCAATAACCCTCATACACTAATTTTGCATAGGTTTGTGACACATTATGTTTATACTGACATAACATGCGATCCAACGTAATCGATTCCAAATCCTGGTGAGCCTTCATCAAAATTTCGGCGGCGGGTGACTCGTATATTTCACGAGATTTAATGCCCACAAATCTGTTTTCTACCAAATCAACTCTTCCAATTCCATACTCAGATCCCAATGTATTGAGATATTGGATCAACTCCATTGGCGCCATAGACTTGTCATCAAGCGCTACCGGCAAGCCCTTTTCAAAGGTGATCACAATTTCTCGATTCTTCGGATTGCGGTCTTCAGCTCCCTGCGTCCATAGGTAGCAGTCGGCAGGAGGTGCTTGCCAAGGATTTTCTAAAACACCGCATTCTATGCTAACGCCCCATAAATTTTGATCTATGGAATAAATACTTTTTTTGGTCACATCAATGGGGATATTACGCGCTTCGGCATAAGCGATTTCTTGCTCACGTGATTTGAGCTCCCAATCCCTTACAGGGGCCAATATTTCCAAATTAGCGTCTAATGTTTGCACGCCCATATCAAGTCGGACTTGGTCATTGCCCTTGCCTGTGCAGCCATGCGCAATAGCATTGCAATCCTCATCATGCGCCACCCTAACTAATGCTTTAGCTATTAGCGGGCGTGATAAAGCAGTCGCCAAATTATATTTATTTTCATATAAAGCATTTGCTTTAAAGGCTGGCCATATATAATCAGTTATGAATTCTTGCTTTAGGTCACCAACAATGATTTTTGAGGCGCCTGCAATTTTACCGCGTTCGACGGCCGGTTCGATATCTTGCCCCTGGCCAACGTCAGCCATAAAGCACACAACTTCATAACCTTTATCTATTAACCAAGGCACGCATACTGACGTATCCAAACCACCTGAATAAGCTAATACAATTCTCTTTTTCATTCCTTACCCCTTATATCTGTGTTCATGACTTTCATTGCTACAACTTTCTCGCAATGGGCGCAATGCAGCACAAATGTTGCAATTTGGATATATTACCAATGTTCACTTCAAGTATAAATTACTTTCAGACACGTCATTGTGAGCCGCCTGCCTGTCGGGAGACAGACAGGCGCGGCTCAGGATGACGCCTCTTATATTATTTTCTTCCTAATAAGTAAGTTAATAATGCTTTTTGAACATGCATTTTATTTTCAGCTTGTTCAAAGACAACTGAGTGAGGCCCTTCAATCACTTCGTCAGTGATTTCTTCACCGCGATGAGCTGGCAAACAATGCATCACTAAAGCGTCGGGCAAAGCCTTGGAAACAATTGTCTGATTGACTTGAAAAGACTGAAAATCTCTAAGTCTTTGCTCTCTCTGTCTTTCTTGTCCCATGCTAACCCAAACATCGGTGTATATGATATGTGCATTTTTAAGTGAAGCAAATGGGCTATTGGATAAGGTTATTTTTGAACCCGATTCTTTAGAAGCAACTTTAAGCTCCTTTAATTGATCGTCGCCCAATTCATATCCTCTAGGGCTAACAATGGTCAAGTTTGCCCCAGCAGCTACCACGCCATATAGCAAAGATGTGAGCACATTATTTGCATCACCAATATACGTGATATTAACACCTTCTAATTTGCCATGCTTAGAATATATCGTGTATAAATCCGATAAAATTTGGCATGGGTGCTCAGAATCGCTTAAGCCATTAATAACTGGCACTCGAGATGCTGCTGCAAATTCTTCGACATTAGCATGCGCAAATGTTCTCAAAACAATGCCGTCAAAATAGGATGACAATGTACGCGCAACATCTTTTAGAGGCTCACGATGGCCCATTTGAATTTCTGCATCTGATAAATAAATGGCTTGTCCGCCCAATTGAGCCATGCCAACTTCAAAAGACACACGAGTTCGGCTCGATGGTTTTTGAAATAATAGGCCAATTGTCTTGCCCTTTAATTGATCACGGTATTTAGCTGGATTCTTTTTTATCGCATCAGTTAATTTAAATAATTCTAACAAATCCTCTTTTTTGATAGCTTTCAAGCTCAAAACGTCCTTTTGATCAAAGGGTCTGAATTTTGTTGGCTTCACCTTAACTTCAGCGCTATTTTTGCTTTTGGCTTTACTTTTTGCTTTTACGGCCTTGGCCGGTGTTTCATTTGTGATTTTTTTCGTTGCAACCATGACTACCTCATTTCTGTTTCTGTTTAATTTTGATATTGCATTAAGATTTTTTTTAAAACACTCAATCCCTTATCAATTTCTTTGATTTCAATGGTTAATGGGGGCGCTATGCGAATAACCGTCCCCTGAGTCGCATTAATCAATACGCCTTGATTCATCGCTTCTTGAACTACGGGAAGCGCCGCTTTCTTTAATTTGATTCCTACCATTAAGCCTTTACCTCGCACCTCATCTATCACGGCGCATTCAGCTTTCATAAGCACAAGCTTTTGCCACAGGTATTTAGCTGTAATATTTGACTTGGTCAAAATATTTTTTTGAATCAAAATATTGAATACTGAATTGGCCGCAGCACATGCTAACGGGCTCCCGCCAAAGGTGCTCGCATGTGTACCGGGCTCCAATACGTTTTGAACTGTTTTGCCAGCCACCAATGCACCAATCGGAAAACCTCCACCTAAGCCTTTGGCCAAAAGCATGACGTCAGGCTTGATGCCATAATATTGATAACAAAATAATTTGCCTGTGCGACCGATACCCGTTTGGACTTCATCGACTATTAAAAGTAAATTATGTTTTTTTGTATAAGCTCTTAATTCTTTAACAAATGCAATATCGGCAACATTAACTCCGCCCTCACCCTGTATGAGTTCAAGCAATATAGCCACAGTCTTTTTATTGGTCATTTTTGTAATTGCTGCCATATCATTGAACGGCACTTGCTTAAAGCCAGCTAAAACAGGCTTTGTCTTTTTATGAAACTTTGACTGGCCAGTAGCTGACAAGGCTCCCATGGTTCGCCCATGAAATGACTGCTGCATTGTTATTATTTCATGGCGAGCACCTTTGCCAAAAATGCGCGCTAATTTAATAGCCGCCTCAATGGATTCGGCTCCCGAATTACAAAAGAACACTTTACCCGGAAAAGAATTTTTAATAATCGTTTGTGCTAATTTGGCCTGCTCCGGATGATAAAAGTTATTCGGGAGGTGAATTAATTTACCAGCTTGTTTTTGTATTGCCTTAACCAAATCAGGATGACTAAAGCCTAAGCCAGAGACCGCCCATCCAGAAAACAAATCCAAATATTTTCTTCCACCCTCCTCTGTCAGATAACTCCCTTTACCACTTTTGAACGCAAGCGGAACTTTGTTGTAGCAGGGAATTAAATACTTTTGGGTTAATTTTTGTGTTTGTGTCATCTTCGGACTATTTCTGTTCCAATGCCTTGCTCAGTGAATATTTCTAATAATAGCGCGTGAGGCGTAGTCCCATTAATAATATGAGCTTTTTTAACACCTCTGTCCATAGCGCGTAGACAAGCGCGCACTTTTGGTATCATGCCAGCTGTAATTGTGCCGTCAGCAATTAAGCCCTCGGCTTCGGTCACGAGTAAATGTGATATTTTAGTCTCTGGCTTGGAGGCATCGCTCCTAATG
Source organism: Candidatus Omnitrophota bacterium (assembly GCA_047639455.1). GTDB lineage: Bacteria > Omnitrophota > Gorgyraeia > 2-02-FULL-51-18 > JAGOUK01 > JBLINS01. The sequence continues at coordinate 23,027 of JBLINS010000008.1, read as the reverse complement.
CCATCAACGTCGGTCAATAGAACAAATTTTAAGGCTTTTAATGCTCTTGCTATTTCGGCAGCAGCCGTATCTGCATTAACATTGTAAGCAAATCCATCTATGCCAATACCAATAGGTGAAATAACTGGAATAATATCGCTAGTCACCATTTTTTGCAAAATTTCAACATTCACCTTATTAACATCACCTACATAGCCAATATCAACGCCGTCTATATCGGCATGTTTTTTGGTCATGATTAAATGGTCATCTTTACCAGACAGTGATATGGCACTTGCTCCCAAGCTTGTGATTTCTTGAACAATTTCTCGGTTTATAGAGGTGAGCTCATCTTCCACAACTTGCATCGTTTCTTCGTCGGTGACCCGGTAGCCTGAAACAAAATGGGCTTGCTTTCCGCTTTGTTCAAGCCGCTTATTAATAAATGGTCCGCCACCATGAATAAGTAATGGTCGCATACCCACATAATTCATGAATACAATGTCTTGCAACACAGCTCGCCTAATAGCTGGGGTGAGCATGGCCGCTCCACCATATTTTATCACGACTACTTTTTCGTAAAAGTTACGAATATATGGCAATGCTTCAATTAGAACGGTTGCTTTCTCTATATACTTTGTCATTGGCATAATATAAACGATTCCTTATATAACTTTCGAAACCTAAATTTCATTATGTGTGATACGCCGAATTAAAACGCACATAGCCCAAAGATAAATCAGTTGTCCAGACCCGTGCGCCATGTTTTCCCAGCCCCAAATCAATGCTTACGATAATTTCTTTTTTGGCAAAAACACGATTTAAATCTGTTTTTTTAACAGCTTTGTGGGCCCGGCCTTTAAGCACCAAATAATTGCCTAGGCTAATTTTAAGTTTATCTGCGTCAACATTTGCATTTGCATAGCCTATGCTAGCTGCAATCCTGCCCCAATTGGGATCTGATCCAAAAAAAGCTGTTTTAACAAGCTTTGAGGAAGCGACGCTAAGGGCTACAGCTCTCGCGTCAAGCACCGACTTAGCGCCATTAACTCGTATTTCTACAAATTTAGTTGCCCCTTCTGCATCGCGAATCATTTGCTTTGCCATCACACAACATATATCTGTAAGCGCTGTTTGAAATAGCTTAAATTCTTTACTATGCGCAATAATGCTTTTGTTTTTAGCTAGTCCATTCGCCATAAGAAGCGTCATGTCATTAGTCGACATGTCCGCATCAACACTAATGCTATTAAAAGCCTCGTCAATAGCAAAAGAAAAGGCCTTTTTAAGACATGTCTTAGAAATCACCGCATCCGTGGTAATGAAGCAAAGCATTGTGGCATGCTTTTGCCCGCTTATAGTCATTTTTGGGTGAATCATACCCGCGCCCTTGGCGACAATGCCAATTCGCACCGGCTTGGAGCCTATAAGAAATTCCACAGCTGTAGACTTTGATTTTCTATCAGTCGTTAGAATGGCCTTCGCTGCATTTGAATTGGCGGCTGCATTTGACTTCAGAGACCGCACCAATTTGGGCACCGCTCCAAGAACCTTTTGAATAGGCATATATTCACCTATGATGCCAGTAGATGCCGTTAAAACCAAGGCTTTGTCTATACCCATTTGAGTGGCACATGCCTTGGCCATATTGATATTATCTTTTTGACCGCGTGACCCAGTTAGGCAATTCGCATTACCTGAGTTAACAATAATAGCCTGAGCCAAATTGTCGCTCAATTGCTCTAAATTGTAGTCGACACAAAATGCCTTCACTTTATTTGAGGTAAAAGCTCCAACGGTATTACATGGAATCTCTGACTTTAATAACATAAGGTCTTTTTTACCGGATTTTTTTATTCCGCAAGTAATGCCGCTAGCCACAAAACCCTTAGGTGCCACTACTCCATTAGAAATTTTCTTAATCAAAGTCATGCTAAGCCCGTCTGTTCATCCAGGCCATGCATTAAATTAAAATTTTGAATTGCTTGAGCGGCCGCACCCTTTTGTAAATTATCAATAGCCGATACGATAATCCATGAATTTGACTGCTCTTTGTAAGTGATTCCTATATGACATTGATTAGTCTTAAGCGTATCTTTTATTTCAGGGACTTTGCCATTGGGAAGAACCTGCACAAAGGCTTCTTCCCTATACGCATCATCATACAAGCCTTGCATTGAATCCAAACCCTTTAAATCATGTATGTAAATAGTTGCCAATATGCCTCGATGAATAGGCAAAAGATGTGGGACAAATGAAAATGAAGGGTTCGCTCCCGCCCTTTTAAAGGCTTGAACTATTTCGCCTTCGTGCGCATGTTTGTCTACCTTATAAGCCTTAAAGCTGTCATTTGCCTCAGCGAATTGCAATGCTGTAGCTGAATTACGGCCCGCGCCACTAACGCCGCTTTTAGCGTCAATAACTATGGGGCTGGACCAAGTCGCCTTAGACTTGAGCAATGGCCATAAAGCCAAAATAATAGCTGTTGGATAGCAACCTGGATTAGCAATAAAATCAGCATTTTTAACAGCCGCTCGATTTATTTCAGGCATACCGTATACAGCGTCATCCAAACCTTTTATGTCAGTATGCTCCCGGTCATAATATACTGGATATGCCGTCAAATCGGTAAGTCGGTAGTCAGCGCTCAAATCAATAATTTTCTTAGCATTGGCTTGTCTTAGTTTTGGCACAACCTCCATAGATAGGCCATGCGGTAATGCCAAAAATACGGCATCCGCTTTGGCAGCCTCAACCGGGTCAAAAGCCATGCAAGGCAGATTTAAACGCCCTTTCAAATAAGGGTATAAATCGGCTATATCTTTGGCTTTGTCTTCACTGGCAAAGAGGGACACGACGTCTATATTGGGGTGTGCAACGGAGAGTTTTAACAACTCCTCACCCGTATAGCCCGTGACTCCAGCTATGGAAACCGATACTTTATGCACAATACTCCTAACACGTTTAATAATAAGTAATTACATGCCTTGCTTAAGAAGCGCTATTATAGGCATAACACCTACCGATGTCAAAAAATAATTTCAATATATGGATTTAACCTGTTTAATTTCAATAGGTTACGTATTTTCAATTTTACTCGAATAATAACAAAAACTCAGTCAATGAACCAATATGCGACAAGATCACATAGCAATCTTGTCGATTGAAGCGCAATAATTAAGCGACTTCTAACCGTATTTGTTTGTAGAACTATTTAATTGTAAGTTGAAAAATTGAGATTAACGCTTTGAGAATTGGAAGCGTTTGCGAGCACCAGGTTGACCGTATTTTTTACGTTCCTTCATGCGAGAATCCCGAGTCAAAAAAGTTCCATCACGTAATTCTTTGTGACACTTTTCATCGAGACCTGCAAGGGCTCTTGATATGCCTAAGCGAATAGCGCCGGCTTGACCTGCTTTGCCCCCACCATTAACTCTAATTTTAAAGTCATATTTGGCAGTACATTGCAATAGTTCAAGCGGTTCCATAATGATCATATGTAGCGTAGGTCTTTGGAGATATTCTGTAGCATCTTGTCCGTTTATTTTAAGAACGCCAGTTCCATCTTTCATCGCAATTCTAGCTGTTGATGTCTTGCGACGACCAATAGTTTGGACAAGAGTTACATTGGAACTTTTTTTAGCGCTTTTAGTTTCGGTCATTATTTTAAAACCTTTATATTAAATCTTTTCGGGTTGCTGAGCTTCGTTTTGGTGATTGGCATCCATATTAATATGGAGTTTCAATAATGATTTAACACCCATGCCTGATTTAGGAAGCATGCCTTTGACGGCAGCCCTTAAAGGATGGGTTGCATCTGTTTGTATTTTCTTCTTAAATGTTGTCTCTTTCAAACCGCCTGGGTAACCGGAATAGCGCTTATAAACTTTGACTTCAGCTTTATTACCTGTCAGCTTGATTTTAGAAGCGTTAATAACAACTACACTTGCGCCTGAATCCAAATTTCTTGTATAGGTTGGCTTGTGCTTGCCCATTAATATAGTGGCAATTCGAGTAGCTAATCGGCCCAAAACTTGGTCAGAGGCGTCAATTAAATACCACTTTTTTTGTTCAACTTTATAATTTTTTGCGACGGCTGTATTCATAATATTTCCAGAATTTTAGTTGAGTGTAATAAGCGCAATATTCTAATCAAAGTTCGGGTATTTGTCAAACATTACTTGTTTGCGGCTCAAAAACCTCAATAACTTCATAACGGGTATTTCTCTGAACGGCGACTTTGCCAGCCTCTGAGATGAGTCGTATAGCCTCCTCTTTAGTCACCCCGGCATAAGGTATGCCAGTTGCGGCCACAACGTTCTCTTCCATTAATATGCCACCAAAGTCATCTGCGCCAAATAAAAGCGCTGTCTGGGCCATTTTGGAGCCCTCAGTGACCCAACCTGCTTGAAGATGCTGTATATTATCAAGCATAATCCTACCTAGAGCGACCATTCTCAAATATTCTTCGCCTGTTCGCCTAGGCATGTCCATTTCTGTAGAATCTGAGACAAAACTCCAAGGAATAAAAGCTCTAAATCCCCCCGTTTTATCCTGCAAGGTTCGAATGACTTCGAAGTGCTCCATGCGCTCAGCAATTGTTTCACCCAAACCATAAACCATTGTGGAAGTTGATTTCATATCTAGGCTATGCGCTGTTTCGTGAACCTCTAAGTACTCGCTAACTTTCGTCTTTAGCGGACTAATGGTTTGTCTTACCCTATCAACCAAAATTTCCGCACCTCCCCCGGGTATGCTCTCCAAACCTACATTCTTCAAACGCAAGAGAACCTCACGCACAGTCATTTTTGACACCTTGGCAATATGCTGCACTTCTGAAGCAGACAAGGAATGAATAATGATTTGCGGATATTTTTGATGTACCTGGCTAATCAAATCTTCGTAATACTCAATGCCTAATTTTGGATTATGCCCGCCTTGCATCAATACTTGAGTGCCATTCAATGCCAACAAAGCTTCGATTTTGCTAAAAATAGAATCCAAGCCTTGAATATATCCCTCTTTTTCATCGCCCGGTAAGCGATAAAATGCACAAAACTTGCATAAAGTATTGCAATAATTGGTGTAATTAATATTTCTATCGACCACAAATGTAGCCTGCTCGTCCGACTTGGGATTCTTAGCCAGTCGCAATTGATTGGCCGCAACACCCAATTCAGCCAAAGACGCGTTCTCAAATAAAAACGCGCCATCTTCAACGGACACCCTTTTACCTTCAAGCGCATTATCCAAAATCTGATTCACTCGTTCATTCATATCTCAACTCCTGGCTTTAACTGTTTCATAAAAATTAATTGGCACTTCAGACTCGATGCGCTTATCTTCAAAACAAAGTTTGTAAAAATGAGTTAGGCCCTGTATTAAATCATCTTTTAAGTCATATCTCAAGTCACCAAAATAACTTTCAAGTGAAACTCGAGATAAGCTAGAGATTTCTTGCGCGCGATTCAAAACATCCTCTTTATGAGTCTGGCCCCACTCACGTGACTTTTGCCATTCAGCAAGAACCTCATCGCATAAATCTCCATACCCATTGGCAACTTGTTTACGAATAGCCCAAACGGCAAAGACAAATGCGAAGCCTGTCCAGTCCTGCCATTCCTTAGCCAAATCATAAACCAACCAATCACTAGATAATTTGTCAGCCGCGATCAAAGCATCATCACCTAAGAGTACGAATGCATCAGCGTCAAGCTGGTTAGCAATCACATCATCTATATGTATGACCGTAGATTCAAAAATTGGATTCGATTCAAATCGCTTCCCAATAACCAATCTGGCTAATTCTGGAGTCGTCTTGCCTTGCGCGGAAATATATATTTTCTTAAAATTCAAATCATCAATTTTGCGTTTAGAAAACAACAACACACTCTGAACCGCATTCACCGAGCTAATGGACATATTTGGAACTAATATCAAGTCCTCAAAATTTTGAGCATAATGAAAAGTCGATATGGGGCTTATATCTAATTCGCCAGTCGCAAGACCGCGATTCAACTCCTCAGGAAATCCAGGTTTTAAATCAAAGTTTAAGCTTTTGCCCCTTGTCAATAAACCCAAATCGACTGGCAGAGAGTTGACGTAATCAATGCAGCCTACTCGTAAACGCATATTATTAGGCAGCGACCAAATGTTCTTTATCAATAGGGGTGTAAGTACTATTAATTGGTTCGGGCTGACCGCCACATTTAAGAATCAATTCGTTCAATTCGTCATGAGTGTAACCCTGATTAACCGAGCCTGCTTCCTTGGCTATGGTTTCATCAAAATTAGTACCGCCCAAATCATCAACACCAAAACGCAAAGCTGTATGAATTAAGTGTGTGTCTACATAATTCCATAATTGGCGAATATGTGGAAAATTGTGCAGCATCAAACGCGAGGTGGCTAATACTTGTAAGTCCGTTACCCCGGATGTGCCCTTACAATCTAATTGATTATTTTCTGGTTGATAGGCTAGCGGAACAAAGGCCAAAAAGCCATTAGTCTTGTCTTGCAAATCACGCAATTCCATCATATGGTCCACACGCTCGGCTGGTGTTTCGACATGGCCGTATAGCATAGTCGCATTTGTATTAAAGCCGATAGAATGTGCAATCTCATGAACCTCTAACCAACGTTTTGCCGAAATCTTTGTTTCGCAGACCAGCTTTCGAGGGCGCTCTGCGAATATCTCTGCACCCCCGCCAGGCACGCCACCTAGGCCTGCAGCCTTAAGCCGCGTCAAAACTTCTTTAATCGTAATTTTTTCTAATCGTGCAAAAAAATCAATTTCTACAGCAGTGAATCCCTGAATCAAAACACCAGGGCAAGCTTTTTTTATTTCTCTGCACATTGCCTCATAATAGTCTAGCTTCAAATCGGCATGCAAGCCACCGACAACATGAACTTCCCATATGCCTTTTTCGGCGCATGATTTAACTTTTTTGACTATATCTTCAACTTCCCACACATAGGCGGCTTCGTCGCCCTTTTTCTTAGCGAAAGCACAAAACTTACAGGTTAATACACATATATTGGTGTAATTCAAATTAACACTATGTGTATAAAAAGCTTTATTGCCATACTTCTGAGTTTTGACATAGTCCGCCATATGGCTTAATTCAGCCAAATTATGTGATTGGATTAAACGGTATCCATCTTCGCGTGACAATGGAGTTTGACTTTGAACTTTTTGCCAAATGTCTTCAAATTCTCGAATAACTTTCATAACTTTATCTACCTACCCTTTCCAACGCTGGCTAATTGAATGTTCTACACCAGCCAAATCTAATACTTTTAAACAAACAAAATCTATCATATCTTCTATGCTTTTAGGTTGATGATAAAAAGCAATTGTGGCGGGTACCACGTGCACTCCACATCGGGACAATTCTAGCATATTTTTAAGATGTATCGGACTTAAGGGGCTCTCACGCGGGACTGTAATAAGTGGGCGCTTTTCTTTAAGCATTACGGACGCAACCCGGTGTATCAAGTTCATCGTTAAGCCATTAGCCACCGCACCCAAAGTCGACATGCTACAAGGAGCGATAATCATGCATTTTGTTAGCCGAGAACCGGACGAAATAGATGCGCCCATATCCGAAGAATCAAAAATCTCTATGGCCAAGTCTTGCTTCAAGTGTTTTTCCAAAGCGACTTTGATTTGATCAGGGCTTTCACCGAGAGTAACGCCTGATTCGACTTGAAAGACCTTGCGCGCATTATCGCTCAATAAAAGTGATAGGTGAATATCTGGATTCATTGATAATAGCTGTATTAGTCTTAATGCAATGGGGGCGCCGCTGCCTCCTGTAATGCCCAAAACGATTTGCTGTTTCAACATATCAAAAATGCCAGCCCAAGTCGGCAACAGTAGCCACAAAAACGGCTATGCTCAAATAGCCATTTATTTGCACAAATAATTTACCCACTTCTCTGCTCTTGTCTTTAATCATTAAAACATGTTGTCCCATAAGCAAAAAAGCGGTGACACCAATACCCAAATAGAACCAAAAACCCATTGAACTCAGTCTAGCTACAAAAATAAGCGCGACAAACATAATTAAGTGGCATACTCCAGCAACTAATATGGCCCCATTCACTCCATATTTTGCGGGTATCGATTTTAAATTGGTCTTAATGTCGAACTCTCTATCTTGAATTGCATAAATAATGTCAAAGCCCGCAATCCAGAATAGTACCGCACAAGCTAAGAACAATGCCGCTTTATCCAAACTGCCTGATGCCGCAATCCAAGCCCCTAAGGGCGCAAAAGCCAATACAAGCCCAATGCCAAAGTGACAAAATAAAGTGAAGCGCTTCAAATAATGGTAAGCAAACAAGGGTATCATGGCCAGAGGTAATAATTTGAGGCATAGCGGATCTAATTGCAAAGTCGCTATAACAAAAATGATGAAGCACACAATAATTGCATTGCGCACAAAAGCGACGCTCAACTCACCCGTGACAAGCGGGCGGTTAGAAGTTCGAGGATTATTTTTATCGAATTTTAAATCTGCAATTCGATTCAAACACATGCCCAGTGTGCGCGCGCTAACCATAGCAATGCTGACCCAAATAATATCATCCCAACGAATCAAGCCACGACCACCTATCCAATAGCCCGTATAGGCAAAGGGCAGTGCAAAAATAGTATGCTCCAACTTGATTAGGTTAATGAATGCAAGTATTTTTGATTTATTCATATCAGCTTTTATTTAGGTAATTGAGCCGCATCGTCATTGCTTTGATTGGGTTTGAGCGCTAGATAATGAGTCACCGCGCCAAATAAAAATGATTTGTATTCAACGCCCTCAAAGCCGGCATCAATTAATAAATCTCTAAATTTGCGCGCTCTAAAAAATCTCTGCATTGACCCCTGTAAATAACTCACGGGCTTGGCCGTCCCAAAACAAAAAACACCCATAAGCATCACTATGGTCTTCATGTATATGCGCGACCCCAATCTCAGAAACCAATTTTCTGGCTCAGTCAAATCTACAAACGAAACGACACCGCCCGGTTTCAAGGTTTTGTAAACACCGTCAATGATATGGTGAATTTTGGGATTCAAATTCCGGAGCACAAATGCAGAAATAATCGCATCATATTTACGAGTCAATGGCAGGTCTTCGGCTGATTTAGCTATCCATTGAATTTTCATAGCCGGGTCAATCGCGCGTCGCTTTTCTTCAGCGATTGCAAGCATGTCTTCGGCAAAATCTAAGCCATCAATATGACCGCTAGTGCCTATGGACTTATAGGCCTCAAAAGCGAGATCGCCAGTTCCCGTCCCAATATCCAAAACAGCCATTCCCGGTTTTAAGGGCAAGCAAGTTTGTTGTCGCCAATATTCATCCCGGCCCAAACTCGTCCATTTATTAAATTTGTCATAACCGGGGGATATTTGATCAAATAAGTGACGGATTTCTTTGAATTGAGGAATATTTTTTTCGACCTTTACTTCACTTTTCATATTATCTTTCTGGTTTTTGAATACCGCAGCCTGAATGGCATATCGTAGCACTCTTCCGACGTATCTTTGTAGAGTTAAATGCTTATTGTAATAAGCAGATATTACGCAGTAGCTTGAGCTGGGGTAAACAGTTCTTTATTTTCTTGAACTTGTTTTTTAGTAGTTTCATCAGCAAATTTCACCGAAACAACATTACTCATACCAGACTTTTGCATCGTCACACCATAAAGAACGTCGGCTACGGACATTGTGCGTTTATTATGCGTAATGATGATGAACTGTGACTCTTTGATGAACTCCTGCAAGACATTAACAAAACGTTGCACGTTAACATCGTCGAGGGGAGCATCAATTTCATCCAAAACACAAAATGGACTTGGCTTGACCTTAAATACCGCAAACATTAAAGCAATAGCGGTCAACGCCTTTTCACCACCCGACATCAGAGTGATGCTTTGTAATTTTTTTCCTGGTGGCCGGGCAACAATTTCAATGCCTGAATCCAAAACATTATTCTCATCCAAGAGAACGATTTCTGCATTACCGCCACCAAATAATAATTTAAAGTACTCTACAAAATAAGTTTGTATTTGCGTGAACGTCTCCAAAAACATATCTTTGGTAGTTCGATTAATTTTCAATATAGCCTTTTGGATATCCTCTTTAGCTTTTAATAAATCATCACGCTCTTTATCCAAAAATGAATATCGCTCAGTCAAATCATCGTATTCTTCAACTGCGATTAAATTAATCCCACCGATTTTGGCAATTTTTTCTCTCAATATATCCATGGTATCAGCATCGGGTAAGTTGGCTGCATAATCCTCAGGTAGCTCTTGGGTCAACAAATGGCTCTCTAGCTTGACTTGATAGTTGGTATCAACGCGTTCTTCTATGCGCTCCATGGAATGAAAGCATGCTTGGAGGTCCATTTCAAGCTTATGTACCGACTGTTGATTTGAAGTAAGCGAATCTTGCGATTGAGCTCTTTCTGTTTCGTAATTATTGACCAAATTCACAGACTCATCTTTTTGAGAAATGAGTTCATTGTGCTTTGTGAGCAAATCGGTGCGGCTTTCGCGCATAGCTTCAGTAGAGGCTTTTAAAGTAATCAAGTCTTCATTGGTCGATTGTTGTTTACCTTCCAATTCTTCGCGCTCTCGTTGACTGGCTGTTTTTTGATGCCCATGATGCTCTATGGCTTTACCCACCCGCTCCAAATCACGCTCGCTTTGCTCGGTGCGCTCACTCAATGTTTCCCAAAGTGATCTTTGTCGTGCTAGCTCCCCGATTAAGGCTTCTTTCTCAACAGACAAGGCCTCTTTACGCTTCTCCTCTGTGGATATCGATTGTCGCAATGCGCTTAAATTGATTTTTAAAGCTCCTAAAGCCATTCGTAATTCCGTATCTTTTCCACTAGTTGATCCTAATTCGTCTTCAATACCTTCAACTTGTTTGCTTATTTCGCTCATTTTAATCTGTTGAGTTTGATAGTCGGCGCGGCTGTGCTCTAACCGGCTTTGCGTGTCAGCAAGCTTAACCTGAATTTTGGGCATATCTTCTATTAAGGATTTGATCGTTTCTTCCAAAGCCTGAATTTTATTGGTCATGCCATTTTTTTGTTCATCAATACGACTGACCTCTAATTTTAAATCCACAAGGCGTGTTTTGGATTCTTTTAGACGTGCGTCTCGGCCAAATAAGGCTGAGTCAGAAACCGTAGATGCCGACTCAACAACAGCAAGGGCGCCTTTGAAAAGTGAGCCAGATTGGGTGACAAAGGTGCAATCAGGATGAATGCGGGCCAAATCCATAGCCTCCGATTCACCGCCATTCACGACGTATATATGATCAATTAAGTGTTGATAAAATCGACTAGCTTCACCGCTCGTGCGAGTGAATTCGCTCAGCCGCTTTGCCTCAAAAACGCCAACAGATGAATTCGACTGCATTCGTGCGCTTTGAACAAAATCAAGACTCAACAAAACAGCTTTGCCCTTATCATTGTCTTTAATTAAACCGCAGGCTTTTACAACATCAGCTGAAGTCCGACAAACGACGGCTTGTGCGTATTGCTGCAAGGCAACCTCTAAAGCAAGCTCATAACCGCTATCAACCTCGACCAAATCAGCTAAGGCACCCAATATACCCGCTTGCAATTGCGGATCGTTATTTCTTTCTTCAAGTAAAAATCGCGCTCCCGCAGAAAATCCTTCGTGACGTTTTAAAAGACCCTCAAGTATTTCGATTCGCGAATCCTGTGTCGTGATTTCGTCGTGCAATTCACGCTCATTACCCAAAACAGTGCGCAGCTCATTCCGGCCAGTATTAAAAGCTTCCTCTGCATCTTCTCTCTCTGAAATTTTTGTGCGGACCGCCAAGGATAGCTCGGATACGCCTTTCTCTTGCTGCTCCATTTCAAGCTGGATATCGTTCATAGATACCGCGAAGTTATTATATTGCGCTCTTAGATCAGCTTTTCGAACCACAAGCGTATTTCGCGCCTCATCCATCCGCACCATATCTCGCCGCACGGAATGCAATGACACTTCACCTTCCTCTAGCCCGTTCCTGACATCCAAAATAAGAGACTCGAGTTTAAAAACTTCGTCCTCCACTTCACTAGCTTTGGTTTCTATATCCTTGAGCTTTTCCTCGCCAGATTGACGCTCGGTCAAAATCGCATCGTGGTTTGCCTGTAAATCGACGCTCTCAATATTGAGTTGCTCTATGCGTAAATCTGCACTTGTGAGCTCGCTATCTAATTGAATTAACTTTTCGGAGACTTCTTCTAAGTAGCGATTAAATATGCCTGTCTTCTCATCCGCATTCGTTAATTGATTTTCAAAAATTGCGTATTGTGATTTTGTCTCAGCGTATTGTTGTTCGATTTCTGCAAAAGATTCCCTTGCTTGAGACAGCTGCTCATTCAACTCAGCAACACGAGCCTCGCCTTCTTGCAATTGACGCTGTGCTTCTTCGGAGCCAATTTCAATTGTGCCTTTCTTTTCCTTGAGAGAAACGATCTCATTAGCGGCCATATAAATGTCATAAGTTTTAAGAATTTCAAAGTCTTTTTTATACTTCTCAGCTTTTTTTGCTTGCCGCTCCAAACTTCCAATTTGACGTTTTAATTCAGCAGTGATGTCATTTACCCGAATAAGATTAACATCAGTGGCCTCGAGATTCCGAGTAGCTTCTCTCTTTTTTTGCTTAAACTTGGTGATGCCGGCAGCCTCTTCAAATAAGTGACGTCTATCGTCAGGCTTTGCATTAAGTATGCGATCGATTCGGCCCTGCTCGATAACTGAATAATTTCCAACACCGAGACCTGTGCCAGCTAGGAGACTATGGATGTCCTTTAATCTCACGGGATTTTTATTAATCATATAAGCAGATTCGCCACTGCGATAAAGCCTACGCGAAATAACAACTTCATCATATTCAATGGGTAGACGTTTATCTTCATTGGTGAACGTGACAGACACTTCCGCAAAATTGACAGGGTCTTGAGTTTGCGTGCCGTTAAAAATTATATCTTCCATCTTCGTGCCGCGGATTGACTTGGCACTTTGTTCGCCTAAGACCCATTTAATAGCATCACTAATATTAGATTTGCCGCAGCCATTTGGGCCAACAATTGATGTAACGCCCGGGTTAAAATCTAAAACTGTTTTTTCTGCAAATGATTTGAATCCAAAAACTTCAAGACGCTTAAAATGCATTATTACCTCTTCTTTATTTAAGTTCGAACGGCCAATTAGGATTAGAAAATTATAAAAAAATAGTTAAAATCAGTTTATCAATATAGGTTAAGGCTGTCAAGATATGGTGGGTAATTAATGGTGGGCTACTATATCTTGTAAATGTATGCTAAATAAGCAGATACAACAAATTTGTTATATTTAAGCAGTGCTCTGGAATCCGGCATCCACATAGTGAGCGCGCTGCGAACAATGAGTGTAAGCTTGCGAACGGGTGTGAGTCGGTGAGCGCCCTGCGAGTTAGCCTGCAGATTCTATGCAGTTATATGGAATCCTGCGTCTACGTGCAAGATTTCGCCGGTGACGCCCGAAGACATGTCGCTAAGCAAGAAGAGTGCTGATTTGCCGACTTCGGCAGCTTCGATATTGCGTTGGAGTGGAGCTCTTTCGCGAACAATTTTTAGGATTTCAGAAAAACCGCGTATGCCCCTGGCGGCTAATGTATTGACTGGGCCAGCGGATATCGCATTGACACGTATATTTTCCTTACCCAAATCATTGGCGAGATAGCGAACGCTCATGTCGAGCGCTGACTTGGCGACACCCATAACATTGTATCCTGGCATAACTCTTTCGCCGCCGAGGTATGTCAATGTCACAACACTGCCACCATTATCACTTTTTCGCAAAAGAGGGCGTGCGGCTTTAGTCACGGAGCTTAGAGTATAAGCGCTAACATTCATGGCTAATAAGAAACCTTCTTCCGTCACATTCAAATATTCACCGGATAATTCTTCTGCTTTGGCAAAAGCTATGGCATGTACGACAAAATCCAATTTGCCCCAAGCTTGTTCGATTTGTTTCATAACAGCTTCAATTTCTGTAGCTGAAGTCGCGTCACATGCCATGGTCAAGCTGCCAGGTAATTCTTGAGTTAGGGTTTCGACCTTTTCCTTAAGTCTTTCACCCTGATAAGTGAATGCAATTTCTGCACCCTCACTTGACGCAGCCTGTGCGATTGACCAAGCTAAACTGCGCTTATTGGCCACGCCTAAAATCAAACCTTTTTTTCCTTTTAGCAATTGAGACATATTAACCTTTGAATTTTTTTATGACTAAAGTTGTATTATGACCACCAAAACCTAGAGAATTTGTTACCGCAACGTCAACCTTAGCATCTCTTGCCTCGTTGGGAATATAATCCAAATCACAATCTGGATCGGGTGTGTCGTAATTAATAGTGGGGTGAATTTTGTCCTGCTCGACTGATAATGCCAAGGCAACAAACTCAATGCCACCAGCGGCACCCAATAAATGTCCCGTCATAGACTTAGTGGAGCTAACCGGTATTTCTTTTGCTCTATCGCCAAAAACGCGCTTAATCGCTTTGGTTTCTATGGCGTCGTTCATGGCAGTCGAAGTGCCATGTGCGTTAATGTAGTCAACGTCTTCTGTTGAAACCTTTGCATCTTTCAAAGCCAACTTCATAGCATTCGTTGCCCCATCACCCTCCGGGTGCGGAGCCGTCATGTGAAAGGCGTCGGCCGTCATACCATAGCCGGCCACTTCAGCATAAATTTTGGCGCCACGTTTTTTAGCATGCTCATATTCTTCTAAAACGACGATTCCAGCACCCTCAGCAATGACAAAGCCATCTCTATCTTTTTCAAACGGCCGAGAGGCGGATTGTGGGTCATCATTACGCTTAGATAAAGCCTTGAGTGCGCAAAAACCTCCCACGCCTAACGGCGTTAAGGCGCTTTCAGTTCCGCCGGCAACCATAACGTCAGCGTCTCCTCTTTGGAGTATACGCAAAGCGTCACCTATGGCGTGGTTTGAAGTAGCACAAGCAGTGACAACTGCTAGGTTAGGTCCTTTGAGATTCAACAGCATCGATATCCACCCAGAAGCCATATTAATTATTAACATGGGTATCATGAAAGGCGAAAACTTTTTTGAACCATGTTCAAGCCACAAAGAGTGATGGCGCTCTATAATCGACATTGATCCAATCCCCGAGCCAACAATAACACCAGCTCGTTCAGGAGTGAAATTACTTTCGTTAAGGCCAGCATCCTCAAATGCTTGAATCGCAGCGCTCACGGCCAATTGAGTGAACCGCTCCATGCGCTTAGTCTGTTTGGGGGATATTCTATCAGAAGGAACAAAGCCTTTGACCTCGCCTGCGATGCGAGAGCTCAGCTGGCTACAGTCGAATTGCGTTATCGGGCCAACGCCTGACTCACCTTGAAGTAAAGCATTCCAGTAGGTGGGCACATCATTGCCTAACGGAGTGATAGCACCCAGTCCAGTTACTACGACACGTTTTTCTGACATTGCTATTAGCTAGCTTGTTTTTCGGAGATGTAGCTCATTGCCTGTCCAACAGTGGCCATTTTTTCGGCATCTTCATCCGGGATTTCAATTCCAAACTCTTCTTCTAAAGCCATTACAAGCTCAACAGTATCTAATGAATCTGCACCTAGATCGTCGGTGAATGACGCGCTATCGACAACTTCTTCAAGCTTAACACCTAATTGTTCTGCAATGATTGATTTTACTTTATCAGCTGTATCAGACATCTTTTGTCCCCTTTTATCCTAAACATGTTTACATTACCATCCCGCCATCAACTTGTATTACCTGTCCGGTAATGTACTGACTCAAGTCTGAGGCTAAAAAAATTGCTGTTGCTGCTACGTCTTCTGGTGTACCGTATTTCTTCAATGGCACTGACTTCAATACCATTTCTTTCACTTGATCCGACAACACATCCGTCATATCCGTTTGAATAAAACCAGGTGCAATTGAATTGACCAATACGTTTCGTGACGCCAATTCTTTTGCAGCAGATTTTGTCAAAGCAATAATGCCGGCCTTGCTTGCTGCGTAATTCGCTTGACCTGAATTCCCTACTAATCCGATCACAGATGAAACGTTGATAATCCGACCCTGTCTTTGCCGCATCATTGCCTTACCCGCAATCTTAGTTCCGAAAAAGGCGCCTTTCAGATTTGCATCCATAACTGCATCCCATTCCTCTTCGGACATACGCACTAATAGGGTGTCGCGCGTGATGCCAGCATTGTTGACGAGTATATCAATTTTGTTATATTTGTCAACCGCTTTATCGACTAGGGATTGTACACTTTCTTCGCTTGTAACGTCCGTTGGCACTATATAGGGTTCGAGAAAACCAAGCGACATAATTTCGTCGCGAACCGCATTTAGCTTTGACTCATTACGCGATGCTAATATGGTTTGGGCGCCAGCTTTAGCGAATTCAATGGCTATTCCGCGGCCTATACCCTGCGAAGCACCCGTGATAATAGCGGACTTATTTTTTAGTAGCATTAGATGTCTCCAAATTAAATGATTTAAAATCATCTGCAGTTCCCAGGGGTTGAACATTAGCTTCAGGATCTATTTTGCGCATTAATCCTTTTAAAACTTTACCTGGGCCAATCTCATAATATTCCATAACACCCGCGTCCAAAAAGTAACGCATTGAATCTTGCCATAGGGTTCGATGATTCATTTGTTTAACCAAATTCTGCTTAATATCACCAACCTCAGATTCTGGCTGAGCTGTCAGATTTGAAACAACGGTGAAGTTGGGCGGATGGATTTCAACACGGTTTAATAAAGTCTCGATTTTTTCGCAGGCGCTATTCATGCATTCTGAATGAAATGCACCGCTGACTTGAAGAGGCATGACGCGCCTGGCGCCTGCCTTCACGCATAGCTCGCTAGCCTTGATAACCGCGTCTTTTTTTCCAGAAATAACGACTTGGCCTGGACAATTCAAATTGCCAACTTCAGCTCCGCTTAATTCACATTGCATTTCTACTTTTTCCAAATCCAAACCCATAACTGCGGCCATGGATCCGGGTTCAATTTCGGAAGCTTCATCCATGTAAAGTCCGCGATCACGCACAAATTCTATGCCCGTTTTCAAATCAAAAGCGCCAGCAGTGGTCAACGCAGTCGCTTCACCTAAGCTCAATCCTGCTGCAAAAAATTCTGTATCTGCATACCCTTTATACTCGCTTTTGAAGACTGCAAATGCGGCCATGCTGACAATGAATATGGCCGACTGAGCATAACGTGTTCTTTGCAAATCTTCTTGTGGCCCATTAAAACACATATTTAAAATATCAAAATCTAGGATAGAAGCAGCTAAATCAAATACAGCTTTGGCTTCAGGGTAATTTTCATACAAATCTTTACCCATACCTATATATTGGGCGCCCTGGCCTGGAAACAATAAACCTACTCGTCGCTTTTGGCTCACTTCTTCAACCCCTTACAATTAAACCGGTAACAGAACTCGGTAGTGTTTATCATCTCAATACGACCATTCCAAAAGCGCCGATCCCCAAACTAAACCAGCTCCAAATGTAGATAAGAGAATCAAATCACCTTTTTTAAACATTTGTTTTTGGTGCGCTTCAGAAAGCGCTACTATGACAGATGCTGCCGATGTATTGCCATAGCGGTCCAAATTTAAATAAATTTTCTCTTTTTCCATATCTAGCCTTGAGGACACGGCGTCAATAATTCTTAAATTTGCTTGGTGTGGAACTAAGCATTTGATGTCTTTAGCAGTCAAATTGCTTTGTTCTAATAATTCAGTGATTGAATGCACCATGCCTCTAACGGCATGCTTAAAAACTTCTTTACCGTTCATCTTTAAATAATGCCCACCAGAATCAACTGTAGCCTGACTTGCGCTAGCTTTAGTGCCGCCGGCCGGTATGGTTATCAAATCTTTGTAACGTCCGTCAGATCCAATAGCCGTTTGCATAATGCCTCGACCGTCGACCTCTTGCAATATACAAGCGCCTCCGGCATCGCCGAACAGTATACATGTGGCTCGATCGCTCCAGTCTATAAAGGAAGAGATTTGATCAACGCCGATCACCAAAGCTGTTTTGTGTGATTTGGACAGCAGAAATTTATGGGCCGTGGTCAGAGCGTATACAAAGCCGGAGCAGGCGGCTGCTACATCAAAAGCTGCAGCGTTGGTGGCGCCCAATTTTTCTTGGACAATGCATGCGCAAGATGGCAATGGCATATCAGGAGTAGTTGTTCCGATAACAATTAAATCAATATCTTCAGCCTTGATGCCCGCCTGAGCAATCGCCTGTTTGGCTGCGGCATAGGCCCAATCGCTAGTCACTTGCCCGGGTTCAGCAATGCGCCGTTCATGAATGCCTGTGCGAGAGACAATCCATTCATCAGATGTCTCTACAACTTTCTCTAGGTCTGCATTAGTTAGGGTTTTATTCGGAGCGGCATGCCCAATGCCGGTGATGCCAATATTCATTAATCAAAAATTTCCTTGGACTGGTTTTCGGCAACGATGTGATCATTGATTTTATTCTCAATTGCCTCAGCGGCAACGCGAATGGCGTTTCTAATCGCCTTGGGGTTAGATGACCCATGACTGATAATGCAAGTGCCTTTAACGCCTAATAATTGAGCTCCGCCATATTCGGCGTAGTCGACTTCGCGCTTCAACGCTTTAAAAGCCGAGCGTGTTAACAAGGCGCCCATCATAGTCAAATAATTTTTTTTGAGATTCTTTTTAAGAATTTTGCCAATAACATCCGAAATGGACTCGGCTACTTTTAAAACAACATTGCCAACAAAGCCATCACACAAAACTATGTCTGTTGTGCCATTAAAAATATCGCGGCCTTCAACATTACCAACAAAGTTAAGATTGGATTTGCGCAAGATTTGATGAGCCTCTTTAATATCATCTGTGCCTTTAGATACTTCTTCACCAATATTAAGAATCCCAACGGTTGGATTTTCTTTATGTAAAATATAGCGACTATAAACCGTACCCATGAATCCATATTGATAATAGTGAATTGGCTTAGTGTCAATATTAGCGCCAACATCTATCAAAAATGAAGCGCCCTTCAAAGTTGGGAATGCTATTCCGATACCAGGACGGTCAATGCCATCTAATAATCTTAGCTTAAGCGTCATTGCGGCAACCGCCGCACCCGTGTGGCCTGCTGTCACAACAGCATCCACTTCGCCTCGTTTTGCCATATCAGCTGCGACGCAAATTGAGGCTTTTTTCTTACGCCTAACACTATGTGCTGCTGGCTCATGCATTTCAATAATGTCAGGAGCTTCAATAATGCTGACATTCTTTGGGACTTTACCAATGCGATTCAACTCTTCTTCAATGGCCCGAGTTTGACCTACGAGTACAATTTCATGATCCCAAAGTTTCGCGGCATCTACGGCACCCTCGACAATAGATCGAGGAGCGCTGTCTCCACCCATGGCATCAATCGCAATTCTCATTAAGCTGAAGCTTTGCTTTTCTTAACGGTCAACACTTGTTTGCCGCGATAGAATCCTGTTGTTGCGCATATTTGATGTGATCTATGTTCAACTCCTGTTGCTTGGTCAACATAAGGAGCTGATGGCGTTGCTTTATCATGTGTACGTCTTTTTTTTTGCCTCGATGATGAATGGCGTCTCTTTGGATTTGGCATATTAGCTTCCTTTGTATTCTGTGTTGTTATATGTTGTTTATAATTTCCCTATAAACATTTGCATTTGCCCTTGTTTAAGTTTTGTCCGCAGGTGGCACACAAGCCCTTACAGTTGGCGCTGCATAAATTAACGATATTGTCTTCAAGAAGAATTTCTTCTCGAACTAACCTTGCTAAATTCCAGTATTTTGATTCGGGGCTACTCTCAACAATGTAATATTTTTTATTAAATTCTTCGCCAAAAGACTCGGAACATCGAGAGCATGTCGTTTGCTTATCACATCGCACAGTCAAGTCAGCAATGATTTCGCTATCAACCGCATAAACGCGTCCGCTCAAATCATATTTATCTGGACCATTATTATTCTCATCCACCAAATCTAAAGTTTGCGCATCAACGCTTAGAGACAAATCAAGCTCGCCCTGCTTCACTAAAGCCACTGGTATTCGATTCACTTTAATAGCCATTTTTAATAAACCTTATTTTTTCTCAAATTTTTTATAAATCGCATCGGCTACATGCTCTGGCACATAGTCATTCACCTTGCCGCTCATCGATGCAATTTCTTTTATCAAAGAGCTAGTCAAATACGAATATGATTCATTGGGCATTAAAAATATTGTTTCCACATTCGAATTCAATTTTCGATTTGTCAAAGCCATTTGAAACTCGTATTCAAAATCAGATAACATTCGCACGCCTCGAACCAAAGCGCGTGAGTTTCGTTTGCTAGCGTAATCAACAACTAAGCCTGTAAAATTCTCAACCAATACTTGCGGCCTATCTTTAACGGCAACACGAATCATATCCATTCTTTCTTCCAAAGAAAAAAGAGGCTCTTTGCCCACATTTTGCGAAACCGCAACAATGACTTGGTCAAATATCTCAATAGCACGCTCAATCAAATCCAAATGACCATAAGTGATAGGGTCAAATGTACCTGGGCAAATAGCTATACGGGGCTGATTTTTGTTAAGTTGTTTTGTCATAACGAAATAGGGAGTATTATATATAAAGGGCGCCCATAGAGCAAGCTTGGCCTTTTATTTAATTCAGACGCCTGGGAGGATTAAAAAATCACTGCTGGATCAATCGACCTTGAGCTCAATTCGTGTAGATGGTTAATTTAGAATCTCCATAAACCTTTGTTTTATATAGCTTTAAGTAGAGGTAGTCCTCGGGCATCGGTTCTTTGTTTTGTGACTCAATAATCAAATACCCATTTGGGGTGAGGCACTTTTTTTGAGCCACTAGCTCCAGCGTCTTTTTTTCCCACCCTTTTTCATAAGGAGGGTCGGCAAATATGAGGTCATATTCCGGCACATCTTGCTCCAATTGACTCAAGAAATTGATAGAGCACATACAAGTCACTTCGGCATCACTATCAATTAGTGGCTTAAAACTGGCTAAATTCTTAGATATGCTCTTTGCATTGCGCCGCTCAAGCTCTACAAAATCGACTAGCTCCGCGCCCATTGAGACTGCCTCATAACCCAAGGCTCCAGTCCCACTAAACAAATCAAGCACCTTGGCGTCTTGAAAGCGAGCGCGGCACATATTCACCATGGCTTCTTTGACTTTTTGCTGAGTTGGCCTGAGTAAGCCTGATTTGGGATAATCGATTACCTGCCCTTGCCAAATACCAGATGAGATTCTCAATTCTTTTGCTCGTCTTTTTTAAGTTGGGCAATGAATTCATTCAGGTGGCGATACTCCGCATCCTGCGATGGGTAATCTTCATTGAGGTATGCAAAGGCTTCTTTTCTAGCAATCGCCAAAGTATCTGAATCATGCGATAAACTACCAATTCGCAATGCTGGAATTCCATGTTGTCTTGCGCCGACAATATCACCTGGTCCACGTAATTTTAAATCTGCCTCCGCTAATTCAAAGCCGCTTTCGGTACCAACAAATGCATCTAGGCGCGGATACTCTTCGTCACTAGTTGAGTTAGAAACCAATACGCAAACGCCTTTTTTTCTACCGCGACCAACACGACCCCGCAATTGATGCAATTGACTCAAGCCAAAATTTTCGGCCCCCATAATCAGCATTAAAGTGGCATTAGGCACATCTATTCCAACCTCGACAATTGTAGTCGCAACCAATAATTGAATTTTGCCACTTGCATATTTGGCTAAAACGCTTTTCTTATCAGCGCCTTTCATTTGCCCATGTAGCAGGCCAATTGAAGTTGACGGAAATTCATCTTGCAAGAATATCAAACCGTCCTTGGCTGATAACTTATCTGAGCTATTTTCTTTCAAAGCGGGATAAACTACAAATACTTGTTCACGTTTTTTTAAAATGGTCTGAGTAATGCTCTTTATGGCGGGCCAATTTTCATGCGAGAACCAAAGCGTTTCAACTTGGCTTTTACGGCCGCCCTTGGTGAGCATCTCACTAATGTCCATATCTCCAAAAACTGTTAGGGCTAAAGATCTTGGAATTGGAGTCGCGGTCATGACCAATTCATGTGGAGGTTCCTTTGCCTTTTCACGCAATGCCTTTTGTTGATCAACGCCAAATTTATGCTGCTCATCGATGATAATCATTTTCAAATTCTTCAAAATTACATTTGGCTGAATAACAGCGTGAGTTGCTACCAACATTAGGCAGCTACCGGTTTTAAGCGCCTTTAGAATATGTACCCTTTCACTTGCTTCAACCGACCCCGTCAATAGACCGACTTCAATGCCTGAGCTCGCAAAAAATCTACTCAAAGTGAGGTAATGCTGTTGCGCCAATATTTCGGTTGGCGCCAAAATCACGCTTTGGTATCCGGACAGAGCTAAGCTAAACATCCCAAAAGCTGCAACGGTCGTTTTGCCGCTTCCAACATCACCTTGCAGCAATCTACGCATGCAGTGATTTTTATCAAAATCACTGATAATGTCATTAATGGCTTTTGTTTGTGCATGCGTCAACACATAAGGCAAAAGCAATTTGAATTTATCTAAAACTGCCTGGTCGACCGTGATGCGGTTCGACACTTTTATTTTTCGAGTTTGTGTTCGTATTGCCAATGTGATTTGGAGCTTAAAGAATTCGTCGAAGACTAAACGCTTATAAGCTTTCTCCAGGCTCTGAACGCTGGATGGAAAATGTATTTCCTTAAAAGCAAAACGCCTATTCACCAAACCGCATTTTTTTTGAATACTCGGCGGCAATGGGTCTTGAATTTGGCCAAGCATATCAACCAATAATTGATACATAACCCCGCGCATATGCCTCGGGGTGAGATCTTGTGTTAATGCATAAAATGGGATAATTCGGCCCGTGTGTACCCGCCTATCTTCTTCATCTTTAACTATTTCGTAGTCAGGATGATAAAGCGA
>JBLINS010000007.1:0-51749 GCA_047639455.1 Candidatus Omnitrophota bacterium | reverse complement strand
ATGCATCTCTAAGATATGGTGACGAGGTAGAAGTGAATGCATTGCTCACAAAGCCAACCGGTTTGCGAAACCCCGAGGGATTTGATTATCAAATGTATTTGGCGCGTAATCAGATATTTGCCATTGCAACAGCCGCGTCAATTAAAAAAATAGGTCTAGCGTCACAGTGGAGTGGTTTATGGCTGAGATATAAATCACACTATATCCATGTATTAAAAAAATATTTACCAGAACAAACATACTTGATTGCCGCCGCCTTGTTTTTGGGTGAAAGAAAGGGTTTGGATTATGAGTTCCGCCAAGCCTTAGCTCAAACCGGCACATTGCATTTATTCGCCATTAGCGGATTGCATGTTGGTATTGTGGCGGGGTTTGTCTTATGGATTCTGCATTGTGTGCGTTTGAAAAGGATATGGGCACATGTATGTACAGGCATCTTTATTGTGCACTATGCTTTATTAACCGGGGCGAGCTCTAGCTCTATGCGTGCGGCGATTATGACTTGTGCTATTTTGTGGGCTATGTCGATTAGACGCCGGCCGGCAGCTTTGAATGCATTGGGTCTGGCTGGAATTGGATTGCTTTGTTTTAATCCTAGCGAAATTCATAATCCTGGATTCACTTTGTCTTTTATGGCTACGATGGGCTTGATTGCGATTGTGCCTTTATTTTATTCGGTGGATGACATTCGTAATTTGCGTTCAGGTATATGGTATAAAAAATTAGAAGCCTATGCGATGTCGTGTGTGGTGATTTCAATATGTGCCTGGTTCATCACTTTGCCATGGTCAGCTTATTATTTTCATAATTTTAATTGGGCCTCACCTGTGCTTAATATAGTCTTGATACCCGTGGTGACCGTATTGGTGGCCTTGCTGCTATGTTTTGTTTGCTTAGCAAGTTTTTTGCCGCTTGCTGGAAATATGCTTAGCCCACACATCGCTTGGCTTTCGGACATTTTAATTCAATGCGTGACGGTAGTAGAACAATGGGATGTTTTGCAATGGACTCCAACAGCCTTTTCTATTTGGCCTTGGTTGATTTATGGTTTTGGAATTATTTGGCTCATCATATCACCCATGCGAGGGAGGATAATTCGCCTAATCGCGCTATTATTAATTATTTCGAATTGTCTATTATTGAATTCGGTTCTAGCACATACAAAGCCTAATGAATTTAGAATAACTTTTTTTGATGTAGGACAAGGGGATTGCACTTTGATTGAATTTGCCTCAGGAGGCCGCCTTTTGGTTGATACGGGCAAAGCTGGCTTTGGTAGTGGGTTGAGTGTTGTCGCACCTTTCCTTAGAGCTCAGGGAATCAATCGCATTGATGCGATTGTGATCACACATCCGCAATATGATCATGCAGGGGATATTAGCGCACTGGTTGAAGAAATGCACATTGGCGCTGTCATAACTAATGGCGATGATGTGAAAGCAGATTTTTTTGAGCGCGCAAAAATGAGCATGACCAAAAAACAAGTACCACTATTAACTTTGGACTCTGACCATACTATCCGTGGATTCAAAGATGTAAAAATAGAAGTTTTGCACCCAAGCAGCTCTAGCCACGGTGTTTTGGATTTGAATAATCGTTCGATTGTATTACGTATTATCACCGCATATGGAGCAGTTTTATTAACGGGTGATATCGAAAAAGAGGCGATGCGACGCATTAACCTTAGCGGACAATCGATTCAAGCGAGCATAGTCAAAGTCCCGCATCATGGTGCGGCCATCAATCAAGACGGTCAGCAATTTTTAAATAGAAGCAAAGCTGATATGTGGGTTATACCGGTTGGAGCAGATAACCGCTACGGTCACCCCAAGCAGGTGACTTGGGATTATTTAAAGCAAACCAATAAACCCATTTATAGAAACGATTATCACGGCGCTATTCAATTCACCAAAAAGAGCCTAAAAGATCCCTGGAAAGTCGTCACTTTTGCTAATTAATAGCCCATATCTCGTTTAATGGTATAGAGTTAAGAATTATGTATCAAAAGTGAAGCACCTATGTTGCGTAGATGCTAATGCAATATCCGAGATAATGGGGGATTATGGTATAATTTTGCGATTATGAAACCATTAAAATACTTATTACTCAGCGCATTTCTACTAACAGCTTTTATCAATACATCACACGCAGCTTGGCTGTGGAGTCCAGGTTCGGGCAAATGGTCTAATGCTAAAGACGTGCCTCAAGACACCCCCGAAGCTCAATTCTTTGCCGCCAAAATCTATTTTGAAAAAGATGATTTTAAAAGAGCCATTGATGAATTCAACAAGGTCATCAAGCATTTTCCTAGAAGTAATTGGGCCGCAGAAGCTCAATACTATATTGGCCTAACTTATGAAAAAATGGATAATGCAGGCAAGGCTGCAGATGCTTATCGCGTATTGACTGACCGCTATCCTTATAGTGAGAGGCTCAATGATGCTACCGAGCGCGAGTTTGAGTTAGCTGAGAAAATGATGGCTGGCAAAAAAACCCGTGTACTAGGTTTGGAAATAATGCCGGCTAAGGATGTGGCTGCCAATTTGTATGAGCATATAGTCAAAGTAGCTCCTTATGGACCTTATGGCGCGGTGGCTCAATATCGCTTGGGGGATGCTGAATTAGAAACCGGAAATTTTGATGAAGCACAAGTAGCCTATCAAACAACTATAGATGAATACCCTAATAGCGAATATGCCGAGAAAGCTAAATACAAGCTAGCTCAAATAACGTTTGATGCCGCTTTGGACGAGCAATACCATGAAACACGTATGGATGAAGCTGTGACACGTTATGAGGGGTTTAAGAAGAGCTATCCGGATAGCGAGCTGGAATTAGACGCTAATGATGCCATTAAAGAGTTGAGGTCTAAAAAAGCCGAAAATGTTTTGCGCACAGCTGAGTTTTATGAAGGGCGAGGAAAATTCCCTAGCGCCAAAATATATTACCAAGATGTTATTTCTGGATTCCCCGAAACGGACTCGGCCATTATTGCCAAAGAAAAGATACAAGCCATTAAGGATAGGGAAGAGGGTCGGGAGCCTAAAAAGCCTGAGCCTAAAAAAGTAAAGCCAAAAGCAAAAAAAGAGCCTAAGAAGAAAAAGTTTTGGTTATTTTGATACAAACTATAATAGCTGCTAAAGACTAATAGGATAACTCATGATAAGAACCCCACACCCCACATTGATGACTATTGCAATCACACTTAGTTTAGGTTTAAGCGCCTGTGGCTACACTAATCGGACTGCATTGCCTGAATACGTTCAAACTGTGCATGTGCGTAGCGTCACGAATAAAATTGATTTGTCGGAGTCGATTTCTAATGACAAGGCTTTTCAGACTTATCGACCTGGTTTAGATGTTGAACTTCGCAATGCTTTGATTGAACGCTTTGTTTTTGACGGGCATTTACGTATTGCTAATGAAAATAATGCTAATGCCATTGTCGAAATGGATTTATTGGCTTTTGATCGCGACCCTTTGCGTTATAACCAGGATGATTCTATTCAGGAATTCCGGATCAATGTTAAAGCTGCTGTACGCATGCGAGATGTTATTAAAGACGAAATACTTTGGGAGACTCCAGCTATTTCAGGAAATGCTGAATATTTCACTAGTGGACGCCTAGCTAGAACAGAAGATCAAGTGGTTGCCGAAGCTTTGGAAGATTTATCCCGTAATATTGTGGAGAGAATTCTGGAGGAATGGTAATACCGCCTATAAGTCTTCTGGCCGGTCGCGAAATTGTCTTACGCGATGAATATTTAAATAAACTCAAAGAGCAAGTCTTTGGCCCCGGCTCCAATCGCGATTTAAATACAGCCACATGTGATTGCCGCAAAGAACCCTTATCCCAAGCCCTAGATCAAGCTAAAACAGCACCCTTTTTGTCCGAAAAACGATTAATCATCATAGACCATATAGATACACTTAAGGCTCCTGCCCAAAAAATATTATTGGCGCATCTTAAGGAGACAGCAACTTATGCTATTTGGGTTTTGATGACCGATGAGCGTAAGGCTAAGCGTAGCGCCTTTTTAAAAAAGGTTTTTGCTATGGCTGAAGTGACCGAATGCGAAGCGTCCTACAAAGAAGCTGATATCCGTAATTGGGTGGCCGCACGTTTTAAAGCCGAGGGTAAGGCAGTTGAGATGCCAGTCATTAATTTAATGATGCATCGGGTAGGGAAGAGCTTGACCGCCTTATCAATGTCTGTTGAGCAATTGGTGATTATGACGGATGGTAAGGACAAAATAATACTTCAAGACGCAGCTAATTTATTAGGCGAAATAGCCGAACAAAATATTTATGACTTATACGAAGCCTTGAAGGCTAAGCGGCTTGATACAGCCCTAGCCATTCTTAAAGGGCTTAAGCTCAAAGGCTCAAGAGCACATGAAGTCGTGGCCTCATTGGTATGGCAATTCGAGAGATTATTTAAGATAAAGAATATGTTGGGGCGGGGAATGGAAGCTAAGGAAGTTGCCACAGCCCTAGGCGTGCACCCATATGTCGCGGAATTGAATTGCCGTACCGTTTCAAGAATACCCCGCGAGAATATGCTCAATGACTTAAACGCCATCTACACCTGCGACAAACAAATCAAACGCGGCCTCCTCCAAGAAGACCTAGCCCTCGAGCAATGCATATTAGCCCTCAATAATTAGACTCACCAATAGATACTTGCGCTCCTTTCTCCATCCAACCCGTCCTATCCAAGCTGTCGTACCGTCTGATAACAATAATTGACATTTATTGTTATTTAATCCATACTTGAATAAAGGGGGTCTTGCTATGAATATTTCTCTTACACGCGAGTTGGAAGCACTAGTTCTTAATAAGGTAAAAACAGGGATGTATCATTCTTCCAGTGAAGTTATTCGTGAAGGCTTAAGACTTTTAAAAGAACAAGATATGCTTAAAGAGCTGCGTCTTAAAGAACTAAAACACGAAATTTCCATTGGTATCACCCAAGCGAACCAAGGGGATATAAAACCATTTAATATTAAAGAGATTAAAATTGAAGGTAAAAAGCGTTTAAAGAAAAAGTAGATGCTCAAAGTCTTTCGCACCAAGCAAGCACAGCTTGACCTTATTGAAATATGGATTTATATCGCAGAAGACAATACTGTCGCTGCTGATAATTTCCTATTTAAGCTTGAAGCTGAAGTTAACCTAATAGCTTCTTCCCCCAAAATAGGCCGTTCTCGCAATGAGTTGGCTAAAAATCTGCGAAGCTTCCCCGTTGGCAATTACACTATATTCTACAAACAGCAAGTTAATGCGCTAGTTCTCATTCGTGTTATCCATTCTGCTCGTGACATCAATAATCTCTCAAATCTAAAAATCCAGTAACTCAGATAAACCTAGCGGGTTAGGTCTCATTGATAGTGTCATTTGATACTATCAATATATAAAGACACTATTTCAAAAAACATCTGAATTCTTGAGCCCGGATATTTGAGCGGGGTGGGGTAGGGCATAAAAAAAACCTGAGTCGGGACTAGTGTCCTGGCTCAGGTTTTTTTGGTGTAAACTTGATTATTTAAGCTTTGATAAGTAGTAAGTGCTTTGAGAATCTAGACTTACGACGATTTCCTGTATTTTCTTTGATTGTGCCACGTTTAATAGCTTTATCTATCTTAGAAAAAAGTGATTTGGAGATATCTGTAGCTTTAGCTGAATCCTTAGCCTCACAAGCTTCTCTAAAAGAACGTGAGACGGATCTTAATTCAGTTATAACCCGACGATTCACTACACGCCGTTTTTCATCTGTATTGATTTTGATTATTGCATTTTTGCGATTTGCCAAAACTTAAGCCTCCTAAAAGAGTGGATATTCTAGTACAATGGGCGGTCATATGTCAACCGAGAGATCTATCGCCAAATCAGCTGGAGTTTTGGGCGGTCTAATGCTTATTAGCCGAGTGCTGGGCTTTGCTAGAGACGTGCTCATCGCACAATTCTTTGGAACGACGATGGCAGCCGAGGCTTTTGTGGTTAGTTTTAAGCTCCCTAATTTATTTAGGGACTTAGTCGGTGAGGGGGCTATGAATTCCGCCATAGTGCCCGTGCTATCCGAAGTCAAAACTAAACAAGGCTTGGGTGAATTTTGGAAATTAGCTCAAGTTTTATTGTTTTGGTTTATAGGCATCCTGACCATGCTCACAGTTTTGGGTGTTGTATTCGCACCTTGGGTTATTCGACTAATAGCCCCTGGATTTTCTGCCGACCCAGATAAGTTTGCACTCACCGTTGAATTAACCCGATTAATCTATCCCTTCATCTTTTTGGTAGGTCTATGGGCCTTGATGATGGGTGTATTGAATACCATTAGGAATTTTGGATCTTCGGCTATAGGTTCTAGTTTGCTGAATATGAGTATGATTATGGCTTTGATATTTGCTACGGAGCAATATGGCATTCATGGCTTGGCAATTGGAATTTTGGTCGGAGGTGTTGCGCAATGTTTGGTGCAATGTATCTCTTTAGCTACAGTGAAGATTCAATTCACCAAGCCTCGTTTATGGCATCCGGGACTCGGCAAAGTTCTCAAACTACTGGGACCCCGCATATGGGGCACAGCTGTTTATCAAATATCTGTTTTCATTGACACTATTTTGGCTTCATTTTCGTGGATTGTGGGTGATGGTGGCAATGCAGCCCTTTATTATGCCTCGCGTCTTTTTCAATTACCTTTAGCTATATTCGGTGTGTCATTGGCCCAAGCTGCCCTGCCTACATTGTCGGATTTGAATGCGCAAGATGACAGAGAAGCTTTTTGTCAGTCTTTGCGTTTTGCTTTTAAGAACACTGTATTCACATCCGCTCCAGCTATGGTTGGTTTAGCTGTATTGGCTGAGCCCATAGTGACTATTTTGTTTAAGCGCAATGCCTTTGACGCTTATTCAACACAGGTCACGTCTTCAGCTTTATTATTTTATTCTTTTGGTTTGGTGAGTTGTTCTGTGATTAAGGTATTTGTGAATGGCTTCTATGCTTTACATGACACCAAGACACCTGTGAAGACGGCCACGATTAGTTTGGTGGCTAATTTGATTTTGAATATTGCTTTTATGTGGAAGTTAAAAATTGGTGGATTGGCTTTGGCAACGTCAATTGCCGCCACGCTAAATGTGATTATATTGGGTTGGGTTTTGCATAAAAGGGTTGGATTATTTAATGTTAAGGGTATATGGTTATCGGTATTCAAATCCATGTTTGCGGCTGTGATTATGGCTGTGTTTGCAATATTTGTGTGCAAGCCTTGGATAGTAAAATGCTTAAACACTTCGTTTACTCAGAGCATATGGTCATTGAGTGTTTCGGTTATAGTGTCCGCTATCATTTATTATTTGTCTGCACTTGCCTTGCGTTCGCACGAAGCCAAAAGTCTCAATAATTTTATTACGCGACGTTTATGACCGCACATATCCTTAGAGAGTTTGTAAAAAACTGCCCCACGACAACCGGTGTTTATATAATTCGCAATGAACCCGGCCGGCCGATTTATATTGGTAAGGCGCGTTCTTTAAAGTCGCGTTTGACTAGCCATTTTAATCCCGACTACAATCCCGATTCTAAAGAAAAGCTAATTCGCAGAGACGCTGCCAAAATAGACTTGGTTGAAACGGCAACGGAGGCAGAGGCGCTTTTGCTTGAAGCGAGTCTGGTCAGACAATACAAGCCAAAATACAATATTGCTTTGAGGGATGACCGATCTTATCCTTTTTTAAAAATCACAGATGAAAAATACCCCCGGTTATTATTAGTGCGTGGACGCAAAAGTGATGGATCTAAGTATTTTGGACCATTCACGAATGTAAAGCTGCTACGGCAGTCAGTGTCTATATTGCGCCGCCTTTTCCCCATGCGGACTTGTAATCCTTTACCAAAATCAGTTTGTTTGATGTATCACATTGGGCAATGTCAGGGCCCCTGTGAAGAAAAGGTTGGGGTTGAGGAATATCAGAGATTGATTGATGAATTGGTTATGTTTCTTGAGGGCAAACGCGATGCCTTGCTACGTAGTTTGACTAAGCGCATGAGTGAAGCTTCCCAGCAAAAGAATTATGAATTAGCCAAAACATATCGGGACCAAATCAATGCGCTCGTAACTGTGTCTGAGCGTAAGGCACCTGTTGGAAGACCCTCACAATTACTTCAATTGCAACGCATACTCAAATTAGATCGCTATCCGGCACGCATAGAATGTTTTGATATTTCCAATTTTGCGGGATCTAATACGGTGGCCTCCATGGTGGTGTTTGAGAATGGTAAGTCTAAGAAGTCAGATTATCGTAAGTTCAAGATTAGGACAGTTGAGGGCATTAATGATTATGATTCTATGCGTGAAGTGGTTAGCCGCCGGTATCAACGTTTATTAAATGAAAAAAAGCCCTTACCCGACTTAGTCTTTATTGATGGCGGCAAAGGTCACTTGGCTTGTGCTAAGGAAGAGCTTAATAGACTCAACCTAGCTGATTTAGATATTATTTCTATAGCCAAAAAACAAGAACAAATTTATAAACCAGGCCGACTGCAGCCTTATATATTTCCCCAGGATTCGCCTGTTTTGCAATTAATGCGCTCTATTCGTGATGAAGCACATCGTTTTGCGATTACTTTTTATCGCCAATTACATGCCAAAGAAATGGTGTGGTCGGCTTTGGACGACGCTCCAGGAGTGGGGAAGAAGCGCAAAGCAATTATTTTGTCTAAATATAAGACAATTAATAGTTTGCGTGAGGCAAATGCTGAGGAGATAGCCTCTAAATGTGGTTTTGGATTAGACTTAGCTAAAAAAATTGAACTATATATCAAATCAATATAAGATTAGGGGCTTCTGGGATACGCAAACAGCTTTTGAAGGGTAAAGAATGTTAGATGAATTGAGAGAAAAAATTAATGATGCCGATAATAGGTTGAGAGACCTAAGGGGGTATCTTTGACGTCGACAAAATTAAGGTCAAAATTACTGAATTAGAAGCTTTGATGGGAGCTCCTGATTTTTGGTCATCGGGGGACCAGCAACAAGAAATTATTCAATCCATGAAATCTGCCAAAGCTCAATATGACCCATTGGTGAATTGCGAATCCAAAGTTAATGAGCTTAAGGAATTGCTTGAAATGGTTGAAGCTGATGATATTGATTCGATTAAAGCGGTCACACAAGACGCGGCGTCGCTAGTCAAAATATTAGAAAAAATGGAATTCCAAAAATTATTGGGTGGCGAAGCAGATCGTTATAATGCCATCGTTAGTGTGAATGCAGGTGCTGGTGGCACGGAATCTTGTGATTGGGCATCAATGTTGATTCGGATGTATAAACGTTGGGCTGATGATCAGGGCCATAGTGTCGAAGAAGTGGACGTATTAGCCGGTGAATCGGCTGGAATTAAGAATGCCACTTTTATTATTCGTGGTAGTTATGCTTATGGTTATTTGAAGGGTGAGAACGGAGTTCATCGCTTGGTGCGTATATCGCCCTTTGATTCGAATAAACGCAGACATACTTCGTTTGCATCTGTTGAGGTGATACCCGAAGTGGAAGATGATATTGAAATCGAAGTCAATCCGGCTGATTTGCGTATAGACACATATAGATCTGGTGGAGCGGGTGGTCAACATGTTAATGTGACTGATTCAGCTGTGCGTATAACGCATATACCGACTGGGATAGTCGTTCAATGCCAGAACGAGCGTTCGCAGCACAAAAATCGTGCTTCTTGTATGAAAATGTTGAAGAGTAAGTTGTATAATGCTGAGCTGATGGAACGCCAAGAAAAATTATCGGCGGGCTATGCAAGTAAAAATAAAATTGAATGGGGTAGCCAAATTCGCTCCTATGTCCTGCACCCCTATAATATGGTTAAGGATCACCGCACATCATTCGAGACGTCTGATGCTCATGGTGTTTTAGAGGGTGTATTGAACGGTTTTTTGGAGTCATCATTAAAATTTAGCGCAAAGGCGGAGTAAGACAATATGTTTGGATATATTTTTAGAAGATTTTTTGGCACACATAATGATCGTTTATTGAGGCAGTTTGCGCCTATAGTTAAACAAATTTCCGACTTAGAGCCTGAGTTGGAAGCTTTGGACGATGACACGCTCAAAGCCAAAACTGATGAGTTTAAACAAAGAATTGCTGATGGAGAAAAGCTAGACAAAATCTTGCCTGAAGCTTTTGCCGTGATGCGCGAAGCTTCAAAACGTGTTTTGAACATGCGTCACTATGATGTGCAAATGATTGGTGGGCTCACATTGCACAATGGCATGATTGCCGAAATGGTTACGGGTGAAGGTAAGACGTTGGTTGCAACCTTGCCAGCTTATCTCAATGGCTTGACCGGAAAAGGCGTGCATGTAGTCACCGTTAACGATTATTTAGCTGGACGTGATCGCAATTGGATGGGGCCCGTATATGAATTTTTGGGCCTAAGTGTTGGCGCCATTCAGAATGACACACCACCGAGTCGTCGGCAGCAAGAATATGCGAGTGACATCACTTATGGAACTAATAATGAATTTGGATTTGATTATTTGCGTGACAATATGGTTATGCATGCTTCGCAAAGATCTCAAAGAGAATTGAACTTCTGCATTGTTGATGAAGTTGATTCTATATTGATTGACGAGGCAAGAACGCCATTGATTATTTCGGGCCCGAGTGATGATGCGACTGATTTATATGAAAGACTTGATGTTCTGATACCCAAATTATCTGAAGAAGACTATTCGATTGAAGAAAAAACCAAAAGCATTCATTTGACAGATGAGGGCGTTAAAAAAATCGAAGAATTTTTGTCGCTTGAAAATTTGTATGCACCCAATAATGTTGAATTAGTACATCATGTGAGCCAGGCTCTACGTGCGCACAAAATGTTCAAAAAAGATGTGGATTATGTTGTACAAGAGAATCAAGTCATTATTGTGGATGAATTCACAGGCCGCTTATTAGCCGGACGTCGTTTTTCCGACGGCTTACACCAGGCCTTGGAAGCTAAAGAACGGGTCAAAATAGAACAAGAGAATCAAACCCTCGCAAGTGTGACATTCCAAAACTTTTTCCGTATGTACGATAAGCTTTCGGGTATGACGGGTACAGCTGTGACAGAAGCGGCGGAATTTTTTCAAATATATAAATTGCAGGTTATTTGTGTGCCAACAAATAAGCCTTTATCGCGCACAAATATTCCCGATGCGATTTATCGGACTCACAAAGAAAAGTTTGAAGCCGTGATTGTGGATATTATAGAGAACCATAAAACGGGTCGTCCTGTTTTGGTGGGTACTGTATCCATTGAACATTCTGAAGAATTAAGTCGCATGCTTCAAAAAGCGAATATTCCACATAATGTTTTGAATGCCAAATTTCATGAACAAGAAGCCGAAATTATTGGCCGCGCAGGTCAGGGTGGGTCCGTAACCATCGCCACTAATATGGCTGGTCGCGGTACGGATATTGTATTAGGTGAGGGTGTGGCAGCAAAAGGCGGCTTGCATGTTATTGGAACAGAACGGCATGAATCGCGGCGTATAGACAACCAGCTACGTGGTCGTACAGGCCGTCAAGGTGATCCAGGCTCATCACAATTCTTTTTGTCACTCGATGATGACTTAATGCGTATATTTGGCTCTGATCGCATTTCGGGCATTATGGAAAAATTAGGCATGGATGAGGGCCAAAGCATACAGCATCCGCTCGTCACTCGCTCCATAGAAACAGCTCAAGCACGCGTTGAAGGTCGCAACTTTGATATTCGTAAAGAATTAATTAAATACGATGACATTATGAATCGTCAGCGTACAAGTATATATGATGAGAGAAAAAGCACATTGGAAGGCGATAACTTAAAGAGTTATTATTCTGATTGCTGCGAAGATATGGTTGAAGATGCGGCTCAGGGCTTAGATAAGGCGGCGCAAGTTGCCGATGATGATAAGTCTGAGGATTTGCGCAAAGAAGTGGCTGAGTATTTGACGTCTATATTCCCAGTTGAGCATGAGCAAGCCCTATTAGCTGACCCCCACGAATTCCGTGACGTATTTTTTGCGCGTGTTAAGAAAATTTATGACGAAAAAGAAAGTGTGTTTGGCGCTGAAGTTTTGCGTCGAATTGAGCGTATGATTCTATTAGATGTGATTGATTCTAAATGGAAAGATCATTTGAGAGATATGGATGAATTACGTGAGGGTATAGGTTTGAGAGCTTATGGCCAAAAAGATCCTGTTGTGGAATATCAACATGAAGGCTTTGCTATGTTTGAAGAAATGACCAGACGCATTAAAGAAGATGCTGTTTCTTTTCTTTTGCGTGCACAGGCCCCTAAATCAGACAACACTTTTTTAAATACACCACCACCTCCACCAATTCATCAAAACTTAAAGTTTGTACATGCGGAGGCCGGCTCCGCTATTCCAAAAGCGGCACAACCGCAAGCGCAACAAACCCTCCCGCCACATATGGGAACCGAACCTCAATTAAATACACCCAATCAACCAAAGGAAAAAAAAGTAGGCCGCAATGATCCTTGCCCCTGCGATAGTGGTAAGAAGTATAAGAAGTGCCACGGAGCATGAGATTAAGATTATATCGTAAAGAAATAATACTGATTGTTTTATATGTAGCTGCACAATCGTTTATATTTCATTCACCCAAATTAGCTCCTCTAGCATTCCTGTCTTTAATTCCGCTACTATTCTGTATAGAAAGTTGCGCTTCTAGGCGCGAAGCGGTTATATTTGGTTATATAGCTGGTGTCTTACAAACAGCGCTGACCTATTATTGGATATTACATGTCACTAAATTTGGCTTCTTAGCCTTATGCGTTTACTTAGGAGTCTATACAGCGATATTTAGCGTATTGGCTTTTAGGCAGGTCAAAATATTGGCTTTGGCTGGTAGTGATGGACATGGTTTTGCTTGGATCAAAATATTTACACTGGCAAGCATATGGACAATTATAGAATTCTTTAGAAGCAGCATTCCCATTATGAAGTTTCCATGGGCGTTATTTAGCTATTCGCAATGGAAAAACCTCATTTTTATTCAATCGGCAGATATGATTGGCCCTTATGGGGTTTCATTTATTTTGGCAATAGCTAATATGGCTTTATTTGCCTTTGTGATTTTATTCATCCGCGTTTTACGGGACCAGGTCCCAACGGCAAACGGGACCCGGTCCCGCACCTCACGTAGATCTCTATTAGCCAATGCAATGGCCTTATTGATGTTTGGTGCAGGCATTCCTATGCTGAATATGACTTATGGGGATATGGCCCTAAAACAGGTGCGCACAGGTCTAGTTGAGGGCAAGCAATATCGAGTGTCATTAATCCAAGGTAATATTCCGCAAGAAGAAAAGTGGAATGACCGCATAAAGAATATTATTTTTGATAAGTATAATAGTTTGTCCCGACAAGTCATTATGGATAAACCAGATTTGGTTATTTGGCCCGAAACATCATTCCCAGGTTATTGGGAAGACGAACCGGCCATGGCTCAAAAGGTATTTAAATTAGCACGAGACTTAAGGGCTTATTTTTTAATTGGGGCACCGACTCTTAAAGCGGGAGAGGGTTTTTGGCATCGCATGAATAGCGCTCTCTTCATTTCTCGCAATGGTGGCGAAATCACACGGCACCACAAAATTCGATTAGTACCTTTTGGCGAATATATTCCCTTTTTTAAATTTGTACGCAAATTCTTTGATGATATCGGTCATTTTACTCCAGGTGAATTAATGACGGTGATTGAATTGCCATCCGATATAGGTAAAGTTATGGGAACACAAACACTAGAAAGCTTCAGGCCCAAGTTTTCTGTCTTGATTTGTTTCGAAGATATCTTTCCGGACTTATGTCGACGTTATGTTAATGGCGGCAGTAATTTGCTCATTAATATCACCAATGATGCTTGGTTCAAAAAATCTACTGGAGCTTATCAACATGCACAATCATCTGTGTTTAGAGCTGTGGAGAATCGCGTGACAGTTATTAGGGCAGCTAATACAGGCTTGTCATGTTTTATTAGTCCTGATGGAAAGATTCAGGAGACAGTGAATAAAGACGGCGAAGAGATTATGGTACAAGGTTATGAAACATTTCCTGTCACGCTTGCGCCTAGCATATCTACGTATCGGCAAATTGGTGATGCATTTATATGGATTGTCCTAGCACTATGGTTAGCGACAATGCACATCTTAAGCTCATCTATTAAATTAACAGGTGACCGCGATCAAGTTTGGGATGATTGAGTGTAGGCTTGGCTCTGAATGGCCGCTAAAGCGGCAGAGCATATTCCAAAAAATGGCAAACAAAATTCTGTAAAACAGTGCCATTTTTCTCCAATGCTCAGCCACTTCAGCGCCTCTGAGTAGCCAAACCTACACTCTAATCCCCAATACTTCAAGCGCGATTGCATCAGGTAATTTGTAACTTATTTTGCTTAAGGTGTGTCATTTTACTGTTAGTGTGTGGGACTTCGCCCCACATGTTAAGCCAAATTCACTAACGCTCAGCCGCTTTAGTGCCTATTAGTAGTCCAATCTACACACTAAATCCCCGATACTTGAGACACAGCTCCATCAGTTTATTTGTAGTTTGGGGTGCTTAAGGTGTGTCATTTTACTATTAGTGTGCGGAACTTCGTCCCGCATGTTCACACCAGCACTTACTCACTTACCAATATCTCACTAGCCAGATGTTCCTGAGCGTCATTGTCTGCCTGTCGGCAGACAGGCGAGGAGTGCGTAGCAAGCGACGCGGCAATCTAGAGCCACCGTAACAAATTCGGCATTATAGAACTAAATGATATTCCATAAACTTTTAGATTGCCACGGCCCCAAAACGGCCTCGCAATGACATTCATTTTGACGCGTATCAGGTGGGTAGTGCTTGAGAGTCCAATCAGGTTGTATTGTGTTGGGGGGTGTTGGTTTTTGTTTAGGACATGTTAGTGTGGGAAAAATGGAGAAAGGTTGAAATTTGGCGGATCTCGTGTAGACTTTAGTTATAAGTATAGATAGAGCATATAATTATGACTACATATAAAAGATATAAAATAAGACTTATTTCATTACTATTAGTTGTCCTCATGCCATGTTCTCAAATGGCTTGGGCAGCACCGGTTTTGACTGTGCCTATTCCCAATTTAGACCGCATATCTATCGATCCTTTTATCGCCAATCCTTCCGAATTAGATATCCCTTTTGAATATGTCACGCTCAAAGATTATCATCAGGGAACGAATGGCAAATTAATTGTGCACATTCAAGATGCGCATGCGAATTTGGGTGGTCAGAAATCATTGTCCAAGGCACTCGATCATATGATGAATCGTTATGATATGGATTTGGTTTTGGTGGAGGGAAGCGCTAGAGATTCGACGCTGACACCTGTGCGAGAATTGGCGCCGATAAAGGATTGGAAGATAATCGCCAGCCGATTTTTATTTGATGGAATTATTTCTGGCGAAGAGTATTTGAATCTCACCACCAAACATCCCATGAAGATACGAGGGGTGGAGTATAAAGATATATATGATCAGAGTATACGGGCTTATGCGGCATTGGTTGATCAACGTTCAGACATATTGCATTATTTACATGATTCCAAAACAGCCTTGAATCGTCTTAAGAACAAATTCTACCCTAAGACTTTATTGGCCTTTGAAGAAAAGTACCCTAGCTTCAAAGATGACACTGATTTTGAATCTAAGTTTGAAGATTTGCTTGTGCTAGCAAACGAAGGCCAGGTCGATTTGACGAGTCTTAAAGAAGTTTTGAAATTAGAAGAAATTCGTAAACAAGAAGTTGATTTGGACTTTGTGGCAATCACCGCTGAACAAAAGAATGTATTGAAGAAATTGGAGAATCAAGGTGCTAAGGCTTTTGTTAAAGAATACGCTAAGTCTTCCAAAGTTAAACATCACAATCAAATGTCTCAATACCTGTTGATTTCTAATTTATTAAATATGGCCCAAAGTAAAAAAGTAGACCCTACAACTATTGCTCAAATAGAGAGCTACAAATCCTATTTGGCTGAGTTTGCACAATTGGATATGGATACATTATTGAATGAGCTTGAGCTTATGGAAGATTGGACTTATGAGGCTATATTGGCTAATGCTGACGCTCAAAAAATTAGAGCCATTGATCGCTTTTTGGGTTTATTAGGCAATGCTTATAAATTACAAATGTCTTCCAAAGACTTTGGATTACTCAAATTCAATGAATCTAGTTTTAAGACCGAGTCCTGGTTGGCATTGATGAATCAAAAGCTCACGGAAGTAGGCTTTTTTGAATCTGTATTGCCTTATAAGCCGGAGTTAGATAATGCCCGCAATTCATTGGGCAAATTCTACGACTTAGTGTCTCAGCGTGATGTGGCCTTTATTGATAATGCCAAGCGTATTATGGCCGAAACAGAGACCAAAGCCGCCTTTTTAATCGCCGGTGGTTATCATACAGAACATTTAACTCAATTACTTAGAGCGGACGATTATTCTTATTTGGTTCTCACACCCGCCGTGTCGCATAAAACAGATCATGCTAAATATGAAAAACTCCTTCTAGCCCACTTAGATTCCAATCAAGATGTTTTAGGCCGAAAAAATGACAATCCCTTTATGGCCTCAAGACTCGCTGAAATCAAAACACCACGGGGCTTAAGAAATCCAAGTCTCGCTGATGGTTTTGAAGTTGTTTCTACACGCATGGCTGAGCGCAGCGAAAGTATAGATGATACTTTAGCTTCTCGTGTAACGAAATTATTATTGGAGCTTAAGTTCAAATTTGAAGATTATTACAGTCCAGAGCGAAGGGCATTTAGAAAAATGAAGCCCGAATTATTAAAGCGCTTTAAAAAACTTTCTCAAAAAACAGATGAACATAAGGCTGAAACTCCTCAAATCAATCGATTATTCGGGGGTCCAAATAAGCAAATAGAAGCTTATGAAAATGCAACAGATGTTTATGTCTTTGGAGATAATCATGGAGACTTTAGGCAATTTATTCTTGAGCTAATCATTAAGGGCTTGATTACACACCCCAAACTTTTGACCAAGTCAAAAAAGGGTGCGGGTCTTAAGTCAATCCTTCCAGCTTATCCTAATGCTAAAGGAGATTATGACCCTGGATTATTAACGCCCAAAATTTTGGAGGACATTAGAATTAGTATTAGCAATAAATCAGACAAATATTTACAAGGTTTGGATGCAAACGCGGTATTGGTCCTTTTGGGAGATGTCGTAGACACTCATTTAAAGAAAGACAATCCTTTGAGGAGTTCTGACGTGAGAGAAAAGGTATACGGTAGCCGAACGCCTAATTTGACCCTACTCAAATTCATAGTTGATTTGAAAGAGGTCGCCGAAAAACGTGGAGCTAAAGTTGTGGCTAATATAGGGAATCATGATGATATTGTGCGACGTGTTTTGCGCAAGTTGGAAGAGAAAGAAACACTTGCGCAAATGGATCCAAGCCAACAATTAGAGCGCGCCAAAGAAATTGCGTCGGAGTTAATGGAGCGCGAACTCTTTTCCGTTGAGAAGTGGGAGGCAGATATTCACGACACTTTAGAAGAATTATTTTCTGACCCCAATTCAAAACAGGATTTAACGCCTGTACCATTTTCTGAATTTTTGAACGATGGGTCCAAGACTTGGATTAAAGAGTACTTTGATAATTTAAACACAATCACAATCGTCAATAATCACGTCTTTTCGCATGCTAGAGTGGGCTATACAATTACTAAATATGATTCAAGTTCGAGAACTGAAGGGGGTGTTCCTCGGGTTGATAACAGCGAGCCATTACTTAGTGGGGTTTTAGAAAATCAATTGGAAGGTGAGGACTTATTAGACTACGTGGAGACACAGCTAACCATAGGTTTGAGCCCATTCTTTTCAATTTTTAGACAAAATTCATATTATGATAATTGGTCTGGTTTCACGGAGGAATCTGAATTTCAGGATAAGTTTAAACAAGCTTTGCAGGATGTCTATGGGCTTAGTATTGATTATTTTTGGTTTGGGCATGCTATTCAAAAAAAAGGAATATTGCGTGATGACATGAATTTCCTTGCAGACACAGCTTCGTCAGCTGGTTTGCGAGATCCTAGGAAAAACGAACAACAAACAGCCACCGCAAGCGTGCACTCTAGGTTTTTGGCACCTTTGATTTCTATATTTCAAGCCAAACCTACTTTAAAACAGCATGTTGAGAGTTTGTTGGAGTCAGGTGAGCAGATGCCTGACTCAGTGAGCGACCAACCAACTTTTCAGGCGCTCAAAGGCGCTGCGGCAGATCATGCTCGTGCGAATATTGATGATTTAATAGAGTGGGCCAGGCTTAAGAGTCAAATTGTTCATCAGGATTTGAATGAAGGCATTATTTTTGACGAATTTCTAAAGAATACTAAATTAAATAAAGCATACGTATTAAAGGCTTTAAACGACCCCTTCGACATGTCTGATACAAGGGATTTATATTTTCGCGCCTATGAATTATATAGGGAGGATTATTTGGATAAAGCTTGGAATTATATCGATAAATTTAAGGAGGATATGGAGGCTGAAGCTGTAACAGAAGCAGATCTGGAAAGCGCTCTCAATGGAGTTAACGAGACTATCAACTCTAGAGGAACTGAAATCAGGGAAGAATATTTTTTTAACGAAGAGGCCACTAAGGATGAATTAGATATTGCGCCATTGGTTTTAGCTTTAGTTAAAGCAGGTGTTTCACGCATTACGTCTCAATCGAGTATTGGCGGAAGTCGTTTTGCTGAGAGACTTCTATTAAATGAGGGTTTGCCCACGCAGTTAGTAGGTGCAGAGGAATTCTCGCAAGCTGGTGTAATTACAGCTGCAGCCGGTATATTTGGGGCGCGCATTAAAAATGGCGCGATTCCAGAGGCTCTTGATGAAGATAGTTACGCCAAAGTATTTGTGCGCAATGGCGTAGCCGAAGTGAGGAATAAATTGGGTGTGCTTCGACCATTGGGAGGGGTGGAGCGAGATTTGTTGATTCGGGCAATTTCTTCGGACATTCCAGCGGCTGTGAATGGTGACGACATATTAGAGGCAATGGCGAGGGAAGATTCCATTGCTCCGAATCAGCATGCAGAAGTGGGTCGGGATATGTCTCGTTTGATTAATTTAATTCAGAATAGGGAACGAGTTGCACCAGCTTGGCCAGTTGTGAATTTGAGTTATAATCACGCCATTCCTGAGGCATTCCAAAGGCAAGTGAAGGCTATTATTGATGTGAATAAAGCATTGCTTTCGAGAGGTTTAGATTTTCAACCACAATATACGGTCACTACAATTGATGTTAATGGGGAAGAACAAGTCATCGATATAACTAATCCAGCTGTCGAGAGTATGGATATCGCCTACGCAAAAGCAAGAGATGCTATTTTGGAATCCCTGAATACGAAGACGCAAGTATTCGACTATTTGCCTTATGGATCTGCTGAAGCTAAAAGATATTTAGGAGAAACACAAGCTCAACCCATTGCATCGCTTGTGGCTTATGCCGGAAAAGAGCAAATGGCATTAGACCAGTTAGGAACATTGAAGAATCATGGAGCCATATTCACAACTCCCTCAGAATTCTCTAAGCAAGAATTGGCTATGTCACCTCCAGCCGCAAGTTATGCTTTGCAAATTCTCTTGTCAGTTGTGGATTTAGAGAGTGCTGGAGAATTGCGTTTGATTAAATCCATTGTTAGGCGCCTAACCAATCAAAACATTCGTGGCAGTAAATTGAAAGCCCTGCAAACAGGTGAAGGCATTAGCCTTCAATTAGTTCTATCTAGCCGTATTAATTTAATTCGCGGCAAGCTTATCGACTTGTCACAACGTATCCGTAACCTAGCAGCAACGCTCAGCTCAGCCTAAACATCCATGCAAAAATATATGCTTAACAAAGCTATAGCTAGTTTAATGGCTCTTTTGCTGATTGCGGCCGATATGGGCTATGCGGCTCCTATTGGCTCGGCGCCAGCTAGTTTAGCTGTCCAAAGGCTTTCGATTGAGCCTTTGATTGCTAATCCTAGTGCGATTCAATTGCCTTATGAGCATGTGAGTGTCAAAGACTTTCATGTGGGCACTTCGGGCAAACTCATTATTCATATACAAGATGCGCATGCTAATTTGAGTGGGCAGAAGTCTATGGCTAAGGCCTTGGATGCCTTGATGACTCAATATGATTTGGGTTTGGTTTTGGTTGAAGGAAGTGACAGGAATTCATCACTTGATTCTATACGCAAATTAGCACCCCTCAAGGAATGGAAAGTCATCGCCAGACGTTTTCTTTATGATGGCCTTATATCTGGAGAAGAATACCTTAATCTCACGACAGAACATGCCATGCAAATTAAGGGCATTGAATACCGCGAATTGTATGATGATAGTATTCGCGCCTATGCCGCCCTCGTAGATAAACGCAAAGACATATTGCAATACCTCTATAAATCCAAACAAGCTTTGGAAAAACTCAAAGTGCGCTATTATCCCGAATCCTTATTGAATTATGAATCACAAAAGGAATCGACTGATGCCCCCCAATCTGGATTTCAAAAACAAATCAATGCCTTGCTC
The DNA here is from genome assembly GCA_047639455.1 of Candidatus Omnitrophota bacterium. GTDB lineage: Bacteria > Omnitrophota > Gorgyraeia > 2-02-FULL-51-18 > JAGOUK01 > JBLINS01. The sequence goes on along the minus strand of JBLINS010000007.1, from coordinate 31,141 downwards.
ATATTAGCGGAATTATCCAATACCAATTTAGCGGATTATGCAGAAGTACAAAAGCTTAAAAAAATTCAAACTCAAGAAGATCAAGTTGATTTTGAGCAAGCCAATCAAGAACAAAAGAAATTATTTAGTCAGCTCATTGCCAAGGGAGCCAAATCCACGGTCCAGGAATTCCTGGCAGCTTCCAAACAATTCAAGGGCACCCAAATGTCGCAATACTTACAAGTGACTCAAGTCTTGAATGTAGCCAAGCAAAAACAAATTGCTATGCATGTATTTCCTGAGCTATTGGTATACCAGGATTATTTAAAACAATTCATTGGTTTGCATATGGATAGATTGCTCAAGGAGCTAGAGCGTTTGGAAGATAATGTTTATAACAATCACTTGTCTACTAATGATGCTAAAAAAGTGAGGGCCATTGATCGCTTTATTGGATTATTAGGCAATGCTTATAAACTGCAAATGTCATCACATGAATTTGATATGTTGAAATTCAATGAAGGCGACTTTAAGACTGAGAGTTGGCTGTCTTTTTTGAATCAAAAATTAGTGAACTTTGGATTCTTTGAATCTATGCTGCCTAAAGAACCCTATTTGGACGAAGCGCGTCTTGGCTTAGGAGAATTTTATACCCTTGTTGGTAAACGCGATTTGGCCTTTATAGAAAATGCTGAGCGCATTATGGATGATGAAGACAAAAATGCCGCCATACTCATCGCAGGTGGTTATCACACAGAACACTTAAAGCAATTACTTGAAGAGAGTCAACACTCCTATTTAATTCTTACACCGACAGTCAAAGCCGTGACAGACCATGCCAAATATGAAGAAATGCTTCTAGCTAGTTTTAGATCCAAAGAAAAATTATTAAAACAAAAGCTAGGTGACAATCCCTACTTAGCCAAAAGTGTCGCCGAAACCAAAACCCCCCGAGGTTTGCGTATTGATTCCTGGGTTAGCCGCGATAATGAAGAAACAATGCGGGGATTAAAGCGTCATGAGCGGCTAATTAAATCAAGATTAGACTTCGGGTCAAGCAGACTCGCTGAGGAATTGCAGAATCTCGCTCGCAATGAAGAGCCAAATTACCGTATTGCCAATATGCCCCCGCGTATGACATTTGGTGATAAAGATTTGGTGACGACATGGAATCAATTATATACCTATTATTTAAGTGAAAAAGGACAATCGAGCTTGGATTGGCAGCACATTGGAAAAGACAAGGTACATTTTTATTTTAATGACCGTGAGATTCAATCTTCTGAAGACTTGCGCGGATTGCCAATCTTATTTGCACAAGGCCATCCAGATCTATGGTTGAAAGCGCTGAGTGAGGCCATGAAAAATGCGGAGGAAGCAAATGGCGGCCAAAGTCCAATAGATGTGCGGATTAATAGCGTGCGGCAAACGAATGGATTTGAATTGACCATTGTTAATCAAGGTGAGATTGATAAAAAAAGCATGCTTGAAGTAGCTCAATTGATGGGCGTTTATCGCCAAAAAGTAACAGGGAAACTAAAAACTAAAGCGGCAACAATGGAAGCTGATGAGGAAGAAGTGGAATGGAATTTCAGGTGGAAACAAGAATATGACTTGGTTCTCGATAGTGAGTTGGAAGATTTAACATTAAAAGATTTATTGTCCATAGAACGTTTGAGTACAAAAAAATTACGTTCTGCTGCAGAGTACAATCGAGGCGGTGGGATGAATATAATTACGGAGATGTTATCCCAAGACACTAATGCCCAGTGGGACATCATATCGTCACAAGACCAGACAATATTAAGTATCACGTCACAAATTCCTGGTGAAGCAGCCCTAACCAAAGCACTTAAGGCGTTAAGACTATGGCGGGATAATCCTCAGTCTATGCCAATTGATGCCGAAGAAATAATCCAAACCATTGATTATGTTCAACAACACTTACGAACTTCACATATGGCACAAATCGCAAGAGTTCCTATTGACACCTATGCAGAATTTGATGTGGATCACGATGCCAGCGTGAGTGAAGCCATAAAAAGAGTATTGAATGAAACGCCAGTGATATCAGATTCGCTCACAGCAATCATGAGGGAACCTGTGTATTCAGAAGATATCACTCGAACACAGATCTTAAAGGAATTTCCAGGTACTACAAAAAAGAATTCGTATTTGCTTGAAGTGAATTTTGAACATTATGGTCAAAATCTCTCACATCAATTTGTTTTGCACACGTCAGTAGAAGTTGGCGCAAATTTAGATGAATATAATGAATTGGATTTATTGCAATCCATTCAAAGCCCACATGTTATTCCCTCATTGGCGCGTAATGAGATGCTCATCGAGGGTAGCAACTTTCAAGTTGTTGCTCAGGAATATGATGAGCGGCAAGGGTTTGATTCGATAGATGGGAGTCGTGAGCTAAAATTAGCATGGGAGCGTAAGGCCATGCAGGCTTATTTTGATGTATTAGCGCGCAGTGAACTACGCCTTTTCGTAGATGATGCTTATCCAGATCAATTGCGCATAGATGAAGAGAAGGTTTATATATTAGACACGGGATCTAAACAAATTTATGAGAATTACCCAGCCTTGGCTTACAAGAACCCATTGGAGCATTTTCTCCAAAAATCAGTAGCGAAGCATTGGTTATGGCATCGGGATAAAGAATACCAGGTATTATTTCATGGTGTATTAGATGCCTTTGAAAACAATGCTGGTGGGCTCACATCAGGCATTGAATATTTATTGGAAGCAAGAGACCTATTCAACAAACTTCGCATTCACGACGCAAGCAGAAATACGGAATATGGCAGATTTTATAAAGCTATTAATGATTATTTAAGAGATTATTTGAGTGACCGCATTCAAGACACTATTCGTGAAAAAGGGCAGTTGAGCGAAGATGATAGGCGGGCCTATAATCGACTAATAGATCGCACCAATCAAACTTTAGATACTAATACCATTTTGCAATTACCACCCGCACGTATGACAATACCTATTGATATTCCGGTGGAGGTGTATGAGGGGTTTGCGGAGGGGTTACAAGATATTGGTTATTATGATGGGATTAAAGACAATCCTGGGGATATTCAGGCCAGAGCTATCCTAAAAGCATTGGGTCAAACAAGTCTTATAGCAGATGCTTTGAATCAACTTGTGCCGAGTGAGACTATAGCGCCTTCAGACCTCATATCTATTCAAATTATTAGTAAGTTTTATAGTGCGTCTGCCAAAAACTCGAACCTGATTGAGGTGCGATATGAGTATAACGGTAGTCCCAAAAATAAAAAATTGGTTGTTCACGCTCCTTCTGATTTGGACGCTCGTTTTGGGGAGGCTAAACATTATGGTTTAGTTCGAATGGTAGCAAGCCCTCGAGTCATTCCTTTATTATCTCGAACAATAATAGAGACTTTTAATCCAAGCGAACAAACGCGTAATTACACTGTAATTGTTCAGGAGTATGATAGTCGAACGCCACTACCAGAGGCTATTGATCAGCAATTTGGTGATGCGGCTAAATTAGCTTTGGAGCGCCCAGCTGTAGCCGCCTATTTTGATGTTTTGGCCCGAAGCCAATTGAACTTATTTATTGGCGATCCCTTACCACGGCAATTAAGCACTGATTCAAATGGTGCTTATATTGTGGATTTGGGTGATCAGTTTGTTTTTGATGTGGGTTCAGACGAAGCCTATACAAGACCCTTATTAGCATTTCGGGAACATCGATATAAAACTGATTGGCATTGGGTAAAAAAGCAAGACCTGTCTACATTGTTTGATGGTCTATTAGATGCTTTTGAGCAAAATGAAGGCGGCATTATTTCGGGCATAGCTTATTTAATCAAAGCCCGCCAAGTTTTTGAAGCTAATAAGGATACAGAAAAATACGCTGACTACGGCGACTATGCTGCAAAAATAGACGACTTCCTCCGTGATCATCTCAGCACCCGCATCCAAGCCAAAATGAAAACTGACGACCCCCTCTCAGATGACGACATAGCTGCATACAATGAACTTGTGCGTGAAGCTAATCAATTCTTTGCGGAGGGTAATGATCCCATTTCAGAAGTGACGACACGGATGACCACTAAGCTTACGGCATCGATTAATTTTTATGATGAATTTGATAGTGATTTGAATATCTCTCTAATCGATACATATGGGGAAAATCATGCTGATACCCCTAAAATAAAACAAGCACTTTTAGATGCTTTGCGTACCACGTCGTTGATTGCTGATGCCATCATTGAATTACCAGGCAATGAAGGTATGCAGTCAAGTGATATTACAGCAATTAGGATTTTGGAAAAATTTCCAAGCGCAACAAAGAAAAACTCACATTTAATCGAAGTTGATTTTCAAATAAGCGGAGAAAATAAATCTGTTAAGTTGGTATTGCATTCTCCTAGGCAAATTGGAGTTTTGCTTGGCGAAAATAAAAATTATGATTTGCTAAAATCAACGCGTAGCCCGTTTGTAATACCTTTATTAGCTAAGACGCAAGTGCGAGTTGATTCATCTGGCACACAAATCGACTTTCCAGTCATTGTGCAGGCCTATGATGATAATCAAAGTTTTGATACGATACTTGAGGGCGCATCTAACCTAGATATTCAAGAAACATATCTTTGGGAGCGCAGGGCGATTCAGTCTTATTTTGACGTTTTGGCACGTAGTGGATTGCGCATATTTGTAACTGACACACTCTCACAACAATTGCGCGTTGATGGTGAGGCGGTCTATATTCTTGATACGGGTGATACGGAAACCTATGGACTAGATGATCCTTTAGCTTACATGAATCCATTGATAGAATTTTTACGCGCAACTCGAGGTCGTTCTTGGAAGTGGATTCAAAATATGGCCGCTCAAGTTTTATTTAATGGTGTCTTAGATGCATTTGAGGGTAATGCTGGGGGAATTTTATCCGGTATAGAATATCTACTGATAGCTCGTCAACATTTCTTTGAGCAAACCGGTGTCGACGGAACTAAAACACATCTCCGTTATTATGCAGCCATTGATGACTATTTGCGAAACCACCTTAATACTCGCATTCAAACCAAAATGCAATCTGATACCCCCCTCTCAAAAGACGATATAGCTGCATATAATGGGCTTGTCGGTGACGCGAATGAATTCTATGAGGGTAATCCGATTCCAGAAGTAAGGCCACGGATGACTGTGCGGCAGAGCTTGGAGACCTATTTATTATTAGAATCGAATACATCTAGATTAGTTTTGCCTAATAGAGAAGTTGACTGGGGTGAGTTGAATGAGGCGGAGCGAATTTGGGTCAAACGTGGATTGGCAGCTGCGGCATTTGGTGCTAGATTAAACGGTGCTAAAGTATTATTGGCTATTGGGGACAATGATTTCCTTAGCGCTCAGCTGGAAGCAACTGGGGCTGTTTTGAGGGATAGTAGTCGCGTGGAATTGAGTCGAGCACTTTTGGAGGTTAAACAAGCTATGCAGGCTGAAATCGCATCCATTGGTCAAGCGCGAATTGTTCCTGCACGGCGATCAAGCATCATTACGGATGGAATACAGGGCGGGGTGACTAAGGCTATGGCCTTGCAAGATGCTAAACGAAGACTCGTCGATTTGCGGGATGCTAAGCCAATTAGCCTTATGTTTTTTATTAGCCAACAAATTCTAGAGCATATGCCTAAGACTATGGCGAATATAGCCAATATCACGGATAGTATTAAACACGCTTCAGGTGAGCAAGTTACTTTGGGTGTCACGCCAGTGAATTATAACGACCCCACCGAAGCAGCCGCCCAAATTGAAATTTATAAACAAAATCACCCCGACGTGGTGGTGGTGACACTTATGGGTGAGTCCAAGCTAGGTGATATGGGGGATGAATTTAGCCAAACATTAGAAAGGGTTTCTGCGGGCGTAGGTTTGGTTTCGGACCAGGCTTATGACATTGGATTGCCGCTCTTGCCTATAATGACTGAATTTATAGGTTTGGAGTCTTTTGGATTAAGCGATGTTTATCAAATGAGTGCTTGGCGAGAAAGTCGTTTGGTACGACACAATCATGGCAAAGCTCTATCACTAGAGGTTGGTCAGGCCATGCACACTGCCGTAAGTACAAGAATACACCTGGTTTATGGAAATTCAATCCTTGTCCTAGAAGGCCAAGACTTGGACGCAGAGACTCTCTCCTGGGCCGCTACTTTCTGGGCCGCATAGTCTGGGATTGCCACGTCGTAGCTTCGCACGACCCGCAATGACGGCATTTGCGTTTAGCCCCTCTATACATTGCCACACCCAGTCCAATATGCTATGCTTTTTGGCATGTTTAGGCGTACTTGTATATATATACTAATTATTTTAATAGCTTCCACTACTTTAACGGGTTGTTTGGAGAAAAAGAGCGAATCTCCGGCTTTGGCTACGTTTGATGGTGGTAAAATCACTGAAGAGGACTTTAGGGAGACATTGGAGAATTTGCCCGAAACGATTCGGGGGGCGGCGCTCAAACAAAAGCAAGAATTCTTAGAAAGCTTTGTGACTGAAAAATTGCTATTACAAGAAGCCGAAATCCGTGGATTGCAGCATATGAAAGACGTCGATCACTTGATTCGTCAAGCTAGAGATCGGATTCTAGTTGCTAAATTAGTTGAAGAAACCGTCGATGATAAAGTGAAAGTGGCGCTCAGCGAGGTGCAATCTTATTATGATAATCACCAAACTGATTTTGTGACACCCTTTCGTTTGAGAGCGTCGCATATTTTGGTTAGCTCTAGAGAGCAAGCTGACAAAATTCACGAAATGCTCGAATTAGGCGAACCGTTTGAGCGAGCCGCTGAAGAATATTCCTTGGATCCGACGGCTATTAAGGGTGGAGATATTGGGTATTTTCAGAGAGGTCAATTAATTCCTGAGGTAGAAGAAGCTGCTTTTGGTTTGCGCGCGGACGAATTTAGTCCAGTTATTGAATCATCTTTTGGTTTTCATATAGTCAAGGTAACAGGTGAGGCTAAGCCGCAGACAAAATCTTTTGACTCAGTTAAAGATATTATTGAAGAACGATTGATATTAGAAAAAAAGAGTCAATACTTTGATGAATTGGTTGTGAGTTTGCAGAAAAAATTAGATGTTCAAATTAATACGGCCGCATTAAATGAATTTGAGTATGTGATTCCAGAGCCAGATTTGAATACAAATTCTAAAGTAGAGAAATGAGCTTATTTATGAATAAAAAAATTATTTGTTTAGCATTGATGCTGGGTTTTATGGGCATGCACCAAGTGCAGGCATCCGAAACGCTTGATCGTATATTGGTTGTGGTCAACGATCAAATTATCACTGAGTCTGATTTGGATAGGGTTTTGCAGCCGATACTTTCGCGAATGAAAGCAACCGTAGATGAAGCTACTTTTAAGCGCCAAAGTAATGAGGCTCGCAGTGCTTTTTTAAAGCAATTAGTCGACGATAGATTAATCATTAGTGAAGCTCACGCTACAGACACCGAGGTGGATGAGGCTGAGGTGGACGAAATGATGGATGATATGCGCTCTAAGTTTCCGACAGATGAGGTTTTTGAAAGTGTGCTTCAACAGCAGGGGCTCACACGTAAAAAATTACGTGAACGTTTTGGTGATGATATTATCAAAAGGCGTATTATTGATTTTAAGGTTAGAGCGCGTGTGGCAGTGTCCCCGGGAGAAATTAAAGATTTTTATGACGGACATAAAAATGAATTTTTATCTCCACCCGAAGTTAGGGTGCGTCAAATCTTGACTCGTGCAGGTGACACTCGATCTGATGAAGAGGCTGAAGAAGTGGCGTTATCATTATATGATCGGTTGGCTGCGGGAGAAGATATGGCTGAATTAGCAACTCAATATTCTGAAGGCAGTGAAAAAGATGCTGGCGGAGATATGGGTTGGGTCAAACAAGGTCAATATATGCAGAATTTGGACAAAGCTATTTTTGGCCTTAAAATAAATGAGATTAGCACACCCATCAAAACACGATTGGGTTACCACGTTTTTAGGGTTGAGAAACAAAAGGAACGCGTTGTTTTGAGCCTCAGTGAAATCAGAAACCGCATTGAAGGCATGCTTTATAAGAAAAAAACGTCAGCACTTCTCAAGTCATGGCTTAAAGAATTACGTGAAGATGCATACATCTCCTATCGCGGATGATAGCTCCAAACCCTCTTACCTAAGCCAGGCTAAACAAATACTCAAAGAATTAGAAGCTAGCCCTTTGAAGCGTTTGGGACAGAACTTCATGATCCGACAAAGCGCTTTAGAGCGAGTGTCGACACAGATCAAAGCGTCACAGCAAGACTTGATTATTGAAATAGGGCCCGGCCTGGGATTTTTGACTGAGCATTTGGCTCAGAATAAATCTCCAAACACCCCGCTAATAGCTATCGAATTAGACAAGAAATATGCAAATTATTTAATGGATCAATTCAGCGATAGGACGGACGTGACGATATTTCATCAAGACATTATGAAATTTGATTTTGAGCAACAGATTCAATCTATATTGGGCCACGATCCTAAGCCGCATAGTATTAGTTTGATTGGAAATATCCCTTACCAAATCTCTTCCCCATTATTAGACATTGTTCTTAAATATAGATTGTGGTGGTCAGAAGTCTATTTTACTGTGCAAAAGGATTTTGCAAAACGTTTGGTTACGCTCCCCGGAAATCGCGACTGTGGAGCGATATCGGTTTGGGTGGGCTTGAATGCCGATTGCAAAATCATTTGTGACTTTCCTGGCGATTTTTTCTATCCACGCCCTAAAGTCAAATCATCTTTAATTCAAATCCTACCCAAACCCGTGTCGGAAATGGGTTTTGACGCCAATGAATCTCAGAGCATAGATGAATGTATTCATTCAGCCTTTGGCCATAGGCGTAAGACTTTGTCGAATAGTTTGTTAAAACCGGACATTGGGTGGGATAAAGCTAAGGTGTGTGAAGCATTGGAACAATGCTCTATACCAGCCCAAACTCGCGCCGAGGCATTGAGCGCTGAGAAGTGGATTTGTTTGGGTAAGGCGTTGATGATAGAATAACGGATCTTTACAGACTTAATATTAGGGGATACAAATGAACGCAGACGAAGTTAAAAACATGGGTAGATTGTCGCGCATCAAATTATCAGAAGATGAATGTGCAACTTTGGCCGGTGAATTCGATCATATTTTGGAACATATACAAAAGCTCAATGAATTGGATGTGGATGGCATTGAACCTGTTAGCCATCCCTTCAATTTAAAAAATGTTTTTAGAAAAGATGAAGTTCGACCCAGCTTAGGGGCGGATACATTAATGAAAATAGCACCGCAGTCCAAAGGGGATATGATTCGCGTCCCCAAAGTGATTGAAGAAAAAAAGTGAAGTCTAGGAATTGAAATGGGACAAATACGAGATTTAATAACTAATAAGCACGACCCTAAACAAACGCTGAATAAGCATATGGGTGTGATTCAAGAAAAGAATGCTGATTTAAATTGTTTCATAGGCAATCAACTTTCGGATGCCGATAAAGCCATCCAAAGTCTTAGCGGTAAAGAGAGTGGCAAATTGTATGGCATACCTATAGCTGTCAAAGATAATTTGAATGTTGAAGGTTGGGATGTAACTTGCTCTTCGAATATCCTCAAAGGTTATAAGGCGCCTTATAATGCAACGGTTATAGATCGGCTTTTGGCTGAAGGTGCTGTTTTGATGGGTAGTGTGAATATGGATGAATTTGCCTTTGGCTCGAGTTGCGAAACTTCGTGTTATGGCCCTACCAAAAATCCTTGGAATCAAGAATGCGTACCAGGTGGATCAAGCGGTGGCTCAGCTGCTGCTGTGGCTAGTCAAATGGCCGTAGCCTCTTTAGGCTCAGATACAGGCGGATCGATTCGTCAACCAGCTTCTTTTTGCGGCGTGGTAGGACTTAAGCCAACATATGGTCGTGTATCTCGTTATGGTTTAGTCGCTTTCGCTTCTAGCCTCGACCAAATTGGCCCATTCACTCAATCTGTGGAAGATGCAGCCATCTTACTAGAGGTTATGGCGGGCAAAGATGATAGAGATTCAACATGTGCTGACTTGCCCGTGCCTGAATATTCCAAAACTTTTAATCAATCGGTGAAAGGTATGAGAATTGGTATACCTAAGGAGTTTACTGGAGATGAGGCTGATTCTGATGTCAGAGCTTGTGTTCAAGCATCTATTGAATCACTCAAGGGATTGGGCGTTGAATTTGTAGAAGTTAGTTTGCCACATACACAGTATGCAATTCCCGTCTACTATGTGATTGGTCCATGTGAAGCCAGTTCCAATTTAGGCCGCTTTGATGGTGTTCGTTTTGGCGCAAGGGATACGGAAGCTGCGAGTTTATTAGAAATGTATGTACAAACCCGCGAAAAGGGTTTTGGTACAGAAGCTAAGCGTCGCATTATTTTGGGAACATCTGCATTATCGAGTGGATATTATGATCAATATTATGTTCGCGCCATGAAAGTTCGATCTAAGATTATTTCTGAATTCAATGAGGTATTCAAAACCGTGGATGCATTAATAACTCCAACTTCGCCAACGGGTGCTTTTCGCATTGGCGAAAAAACAACGGATCCATTGAGCATGTATTTATCAGACATTTATACTATTTCGGCTAATTTAGCTGGGATACCTGCTATTTCAGTACCCGGCGGTTTGACTCAAGATAAAATGCCCATAGGCATTCAATTCATGGCCAAGCCTTTTGCCGAAGAGACTTTATTCCAAATTGCGCATGCATACGAATCTCAAGTTAACTTTGCAGAAAATTGCGTCATTGCGAGGTGCGCGTAGCAGCAACGTGGCAATCTTGGGTTAAATTGGATACTAGGTGTCGAATATAAATAAAATCGATTAGTCATTAGTCATTAGTCATTAGTCTTAGATTGCCGCGGCCAAAATACGGCCTCGCAATGACGGGGTGTTATGACACAGTCTGAATGACGAAACATTATGACACAGTCTGAATGACGAAACATTATGACGCGGTCTGAATCACATAAAAGGAACTAAGGGATATGGCTAAAAAAGAATCAAAGACCGTGGATTACGATATTGTTATTGGGTTAGAAGTACATTGTCAATTGGCGTCAAAGACCAAAATTTTTTGCGGATGTTCAACTGAGTTTGGCAAAACGCCCAATTCACAAGTATGTCCAGTATGTGCTGGTTTGCCTGGCACTTTGCCAGTTTTGAATGAAAAAGTTTTTGAATATGGCATGCGCGCCATATTGGCTTTAGGTGGTAAAGTCGCACCGCTCGTGAAGTTTGACCGCAAAAATTATTTTTATCCTGATTTGCCTAAGGGGTATCAAATTTCTCAATTTGATAAACCCATTGGAGTCGGTGGTGGAATTGAAATTGAGAATGAGGGCGGCCCTAAGTTCATTAATTTAACCCGTTTGCATTTAGAAGAAGACGCGGGCAAATTAACACATCAGCCTAATGGTGAGAGTTTGGTTGATTTGAATCGAGCTGGCGTGCCTTTGGCCGAAATTGTATCAGAACCTGAATTAAAAACCCCCGAAGAAGCTTATCAATACTTAACTAATATGAAAGCTATTTTAAAGGCTTCTGGTGTATCCAATTGCGATATGGAGAAGGGGCAATTACGTTGTGACGCAAATATTTCTTTAAGAAAAACAGTCAATGACCCATTTGGTGACCGTGCTGAGATTAAAAATGTGAACTCTTTTAAATATGTACGAGCCGCTTTGGAATACGAAATTCAAAGACAAGCCAAAATATTAGATGAGGGCGAAACGATTATACAAGAAACAAGATTATGGAATGCTGCTGAAGGCAAAACTTATAGCATGCGCACAAAAGAAAACGCACATGATTATCGTTATTTTCCTGACCCAGATTTGGTTCCGTTTGAAGTCGACATGAAAATGGTTCAGTCCATTAAAGAGAGCATGCCCGAATTACCCGCCCAAAAATGCATCCGTCTTGTTGAAGAATTTGGATTATCTCCTTATGACACCAAACAATTAGTGACTCATGAGTCTTTATGTATTTTATTCGAACAATTAGCCACTAAGTACAAGAATTACAAATCTTTAGTCAATTGGCTATTGGGCGTCGTTGCTGCAGCCGCTAATGAAAAAAGTTGCGAAATTGATGGCTTGGGAATGGATGCCGATCAATTCATAGAAATTCTCGAATTAGTTGATGCGGGTACAATTAGTTTAAAAGTGGCTAAAGAAGAAGTGTTCCCAGTTTTTTTAAAGGAACACACGCCTCCGCAAGCAATTATTAAAGCTAAAGGATTGGCCCAAATTTCTGACGTTGGCGCTATCGAAAAACAGGCCGATGAAGTTATTGCTAATAATCCAAAGTCTGTCAGTGATTATAAGTCTGGCAAAACAAATGCCTTAATGTTCTTGGTCGGTCAAGTTATGCGTGGATCTAAAGGTAAGGCTAATCCCAATATGGTTAAAGAAATGCTGGAGAAAAAACTATCCTAAATCTGAGCCGATTAAAAAAAATTAGTAAAATAAGTCTTGCCATTCTACTTACTGGTGTATTTATAAGCACATCCAATGTCCGCGCCGAAATTGAATTGGATGGCCATATTGAGCTTGAGCGCCTGGAAGATATATATGACGATTTAGAAATATTTGCGACAACATTAACCATTGTTGATTCACATTATGTTGATGAAACAGTTCCCAAAAAATTGATTTATGGCGCGCTCAAGGGTTTATTAGCTTCCCTAGATCCATATAGTCAATTTTTGACACCCGAATCACATAAAGACATTCAAGTGGAAACAGAGGGCAAGTTTGGTGGCATAGGCATTGAAGTTTCTGTTAAGGATGGCGTTTTGACAGTCATTTCGCCTATTAGTCGCACTCCTGCCGCTAAAGCTGGTATGAAGCCAGGCGACCGCATTGCCAAAATTGACTCTAAGTCAACGCGTGGTCTTTCCCTAGATGATTGTGTCAAATTATTAAGAGGCAAACCAGGTTCTATCGTGAATTTGACCATTGTGCGTGAAGACGAAAGTCGCATGCTCGATATTGCCATTACACGGGATATTGTAAAAGTAGAAAGCATTGAATACGCGACATTCATCAATAAAGGCATCGGTTATATACGTATTAGTGAATTCCAAGAACAGACCCCCACTGATTTTGAAAAAGAATTAATTAATTTGGAGCGAACCGGTTTAGAAGGTCTAATCATAGATTTGCGTAATAATCCAGGTGGATTATTCCCGGAAGCTATACGCGTGGCTGAACTTTTTGTACCACAAGGTCAATTAATCGTGTCTACGCGTGGTCGTCTAATCGATCAAAACGCAGAGTATGTTTCTAAAGGACCTCTAGAAAAAAAGTCCTACCCAATTGTTATTTTGATTAATAAAGGCTCGGCTAGCGCGTCTGAGGTCATGGCGGGAGCACTTCAGGACCATCAATTGGCAGTGATATTAGGCGAACAATCATTTGGTAAGGGCTCGGTTCAAACAGTAATACCTATGCGCGATGGATCAGCACTCAGATTAACTACCAGCAAATATTATACTCCCAATGGCATCGCTATTCATGGTATTGGTTTAGCGCCAGATGTTTTGGTCAAATATCAGGATTTATATGAAGTTGATAAGGTTAAACATCAAGCCAATAAAAGCAAACCTGTGCAAGACTTTTTTAATAAATTTGATGCTAGTGGACTTCAAAAGCCTTTAGATGAAGAGTTGATGGAATTAATTGCGGCGGACAATCAAGTTCAAAGAGCCATGGATTTGATACAAGGGCTTAAAGTTTATTCAACAAAATCAGTTATTGTAGACTAATGAAAGTTAAAATATTTCTAGGGCTACTTTTGGTTTTGGGCCTAGGTGCTTTGGTTGGATACAATTTGGCCAAACTATCCATTCAAGAAATTCCTGATAATGCAGTGCTTGAATCCGCAGCATCTACCGAAGTGACAGAAGTTGCCGAGACAACACTTGACCGTTATTCAGATCCTGTGCAACCCGGTAAGACCAAAGCTTATGTTTCCATTGTATTAGATGATTGGGGCTATAATCTCAAGGCCTATGACAAACTCATCAATTTACAAACCCCAATCACGGTAGCCATATTACCTCATTTGGCATATTCAAAAAAAATCGCTATAGGAGCCTACAATCAGGGACATGAAATAATTTTGCATATGCCTATGGAGCCTATAGGTAATGTGTCCCTAGAAAAAAATACATTATTAACTTCAATGACTGGTGCGGACATCACACAAATATTTTATCAAGCTCTCAGCGCAGTGCCTTATATTCGCGGTTTCTCAAATCATATGGGCTCCAAATTCACTGACGACACGCAAGGCTTGAAGACAGTATTTGCATTAGGTCAAGGTAGAGGTTTGTTTTTTCTAAACAGCTTAGTGACGTCTAATGCAGTCGCGCTTTCTTTGGCAGAAGAGTCTGGTATTCCTTATTTGGAGCGTGATGTCTTTATAGACAATGAAAGAAATGAGGAAGCTATTGAGCTGCAATTAGATCAATTAAAGAAAAGAGCTTTAGTGCAGGGTATGGCTATAGGCATTGGGCATGACGAAGTGATCACGCTTGAAGCCATTGAGGCTATATTGCCTCAGTGGAAAAACGAAGGTATAGAGGTGATATCGCTTAGTCAGATGCTTGAATATAAGCGCATGCAAAAAATACCTCTTAAGGTGTAGCCAATGCTGACTCTGGGCATTGAATCATCTTGTGACGAAACTGCTATATGTTTGATTCAAGGGCATAAAGTTATCGGCGAATGTGTCGTTAGTAGTAGCGATTTGCATTCTAAATACGGTGGTGTCGTTCCAGAAATTGCTTCACGCAAGCACTTAGAAAGCTTGCTTCCCGCCTTAGAAGAAACCTTAAAACAATCCAAAAAAAAGCTAAAAAATATTCAATTAATTGCTGCCACACAGGGCCCGGGGTTGATTGGATCATTGCTCATCGGTCTATCGAGCGCCAAAGCGCTGGCGTTGTGCACAGGCACACCATTGATACTCGTTGATCACGTTGAAGCGCATGCATATGCGGCTAAATTAGAAAATCCAAGCATTAAATTTCCATTCATGTCTCTAGTTGTTTCCGGTGGGCATACTTTAATATTCAAAGTCATGTCGGCTCAGCAAATGAAAGTGATTGGTCAAACTATTGATGATGCTGCAGGTGAGGCCTTTGATAAAGTCGGTAATTTATTAAACTTACCCTATCCAGGCGGACCTACGATTGACAAAATTGCGCAGGGTGTAGATACAAAGGCTTGGACATTTCCTAGGCCCAAATTAAAGGATAAGGATTTTGACTTTAGTTTTAGCGGCCTGAAGACATCCGTTTATTATCAAGTCCGCGACTATACCAAAAATAAGAAATTAACCAAGGCAACCAAGGCCAAAATTGCCTCAAGCTTCCAAGAAGCAGCATGCGATTGCTTGGTTCAGAAGTCCATTCGAGCAGCCAAAGCTAATAAAATTAATGTTATAACAGTCGGCGGCGGCGTGAGCGCCAATTCACGTCTAAGACAAAGAATGATTGAATCCGCCAAAGCTGAGGGCATGCGAGTGTACTTTCCAGCCATGAATTATTGCGTTGATAATGCCAATATGATTGCCGGTCTAGGCCAGGCAATCGCCAAACTCCAAGGTAAAAAAGCTCTCTCCAAAGCCACCCAATCCAAACTATTCGCCCAAGAACCCTACCCCGAATATCCTCACAAAACCATTTAGCAGGCTTTGTGGCGCATATGTCTGATTCCTCAGCTATTTTCTATTTACCCTCAATCAACACGCCAGATTAGTCCCGTTTTGTAACTTTACAACTCTATTGATTAAAGTATAGAATAGCTTCTTATTCTCATTAACCAAAACCTTTCGAATCTCCTAAATATGTCAGAAAAAGAATTAATCATAAGATTATTGGTCGCAGCACTCTTTGGGGCGCTTGTTGGCCTTGAACGTGAGCTGCAGGGTCATCCAGCGGGTCTCAGAACACATTTATTGGTGTGCTTGGGGTCTGCGTTGATTTTGGTCACGAATATTAAATTATTCGAGCAATACAATAACCAAACAACTATGGATGTGACCCGCATGGGTGCCCAAGTTGTTAGCGGAATTGGTTTTTTAGGTGCGGGTACAATTATTCGGGCGAGCGATCGAATTCGAGGCCTAACAACGGCAGCAACGCTTTGGTCTGTTGCGGCTATTGGATTGGCAGTAGGTTCGGGTTTGTATTTAGCAGGCGGCGTGACAACAGTTATTGTGGTTGTGGCACTCACATTATTTAGACCTATGGTAGATAAGATTGCGGCTCAACGAAATAAAAATAGTGATGATCATTTGTAAAAGCGCGGATGTAGACATGGCGGGTTATTAGGAGATATGAAAATGCTTAAGAGAAAAACACAGGAAGTTATTAAAGAAACAAATAGCGAAAAGATTCTTGATATCGATGCAAGTATGCAAGGAAATTTGACGTTTAAGGATCCTGTTAATATTAGAATTAATGGTGACTTTGAAGGCACCTTGGATACATTAGGCACTTTGACTATTGGTGAGCAAGCCGTAGTTAGAGCTAAGGTTACTGGTGAAGCGATTATATTAATGGGCGAGCTTATTGGCGATGTTATTGCGACTATATCGCTTGAGTTGCATGCTAAGGGCCGCCTAATTGGTGAGGTCACAACACCTAGTGTAGCTATGCAAAAGGGCGCTGTCTTGCAAGGCCAATTGAATATGATCGCCGAGGGTGGTGAGCGTAAAAATACGTCGCTCAAAAATCGTAGCGCTGAATATTATAATGCCAATGAATTAGCCAAATATTTGTCTGTAGAAAAGGCATTAGTGTTTGAATGGGCAGATTCGGGCAAATTACCTGGTATACGTGAAGGCTCAACTTGGCGTTTTGATAAAAAGAAGGTGGATGAATGGGTGGCAAGCGGAATGATCAAATAGCTGAGACCTTTATCAGCATTGCCGAAGCTTCTTCAATACTCGAAATGCCAGAAGAAGAGGTTAAGGCCTTAATTCAAATCCATGACTTATCTGCGTTTCAGCTTGGCTCCAATTTATTGCGGCTAAGAAAGGACCAGGTTTGGGAATACAAGTCTAAGACTCGTATTAAAGCAGAACTGTTTCCCGTTGATAGGCAACAGCATCAAAATGCCCCCGCTGGGAGCGGAAGCTCTTTTCTTGAAGCCATTCGTGATTTTGTTTATTTTAATGATTTTTATTTTATCAGCGCTTTTGTCGTGCTTGCATTATTATATCTAATCGTATCCTCTGCCTAAATCTCTAACTAATAATTGATATTTTTATATGAACAATTCTTTAATTTAGCCATGTCTCTATTTGGAGAACAGTAATCCCGATGCATATTTATTTAATAGATGGTCACGCTATTGCCTACCGAGCGTATTTTGCTTATGGTGTGCCGGACATGCAGAACTCTAAGGG
The DNA here is from genome assembly GCA_047639455.1 of Candidatus Omnitrophota bacterium. Taxonomy (GTDB): domain Bacteria; phylum Omnitrophota; class Gorgyraeia; order 2-02-FULL-51-18; family JAGOUK01; genus JBLINS01. The sequence goes on along the minus strand of JBLINS010000007.1, from coordinate 13,665 downwards.
TTTTCCGACTAAGATTCCTTACGGATTCACGCAAGTTATACGTAAGCTTTTGAACGATTATGTGCCTGATGGACTTATTGTTACTTTTGACACGGGCGCTCCCACGTTTAGGCATGAGCAATATGCAGAATACAAAGCGAATCGCGATGAGACGCCTGATGATTTGATTTTGCAGATGCCAGTCGTTAAAGATATTGTCAAAGCTTATGGAATACCCATATTTGAGAAAGATGGTTTTGAAGCTGATGATTTGATGGGTACACTTTCAACTAGATTGGCCGCCAAGGGACATGATGTCACGATTGTGACCAGCGATAAAGACGCCTGCCAATTAGTGACTGAACGAGTCAAGCTTATGGATCCTCGCAAGGGTTATGCCGTTTTAGGCATAGATGAAGTTAAACTCAAATTAGGCGTTAACCCCAATCAAGTGATTGATTATTTGGCTTTAGTTGGAGATAGCTCTGATAATATTCCCGGAGTGCCTGGCATTGGTCCCAAAAATGCCAGTCAATTACTCAATGAATATGGATCCATGCAGGGTCTCTATGAGCGCGTGAGTGAATTAAAACCATCAGCAAAAAAAGAATCTTTAATTAATAATGCTAAACAAGCTGATTTGTCATATCAATTAGCTACCATTGATTGCGATGTCGATATAGACATTTGCGAAAAAGAACTTTTGGTGTCAGAGCCCAATGTTGAGCAATTGACACAAATATTTACAGAATTAGAGTTTAATAATTTCTTAAAGACATTGCCGGCAACTGAATCGAAGAAAGAAAATTCACTCCAAAAATATGAGTTAATTAGCAAAAAAACGCAATGGCGTAAGCTCCTAGCCACGTTAAAAAAACAAAAGAGTTTTGCTTTTGATTTTGAAACCACTAGCGTTAATCCAATGTTGGCAGAACCAGTTGGGATATCTTTTAGTTTTAAAGACCACGAGGCTGCCTTTGTCCTTTTTGATAACCATGTATCAAAAAAGAGCGAATTGAGTTGTGATGTGGTTTTGGGCGAATTAAAGACATTATTTGAAGATTCCAAAGTTAGCAAATTGGGTCAAAATATTAAATACGAAATGCTTATTTTAAAATGCCGCGGAATTGAATTAAGGGGCATAGGTAACGACACCATGGTGGCCTCGTATTTATTGAATCCCGCTAAGCCAAATCATAATTTGAATGACTTAGCTTTGGAACATTTGAATGAAAAATTAACTTCAATTACGGAATTAATCGGCAAAGGCCAAAAAGAAATCACCATGGATCAGGTGGATGTGAGTCAATTGTATCCCTATGGTTGCCAGGATAGTGATGTGGTGTGGCGCTTGAGCAAAGTGTTAAGAACTAAGATTGCTGCTGCGGGCTTAACTCCATTATTGGATGATATGGAAATTCCTTTAATCCATGTTTTGGCCCAAATGGAATTTAATGGAATTGCGATAGACGTTCCTTATTTAGATGGCTTATCAAAGAAGATGGATACTGAGTTAGGCAAGCTAACGAAGGAGATATACAAAATAGCAGATTGTGAGTTTAATATCCGTTCACCTAAGCAATTGGCGGAGGTTTTATTTGATAAATTGGGCTTACCTGTTATTCGTAAAACCAAAACGGGTCCGTCTACCGATGCGGATGTGCTCAGTCAATTAATTTCTGAACATGAGTTACCCGCATATATCGTTAATTATCGTGAAACTGCTAAATTAAAATCAACTTACGTTGACACTATGCCGTTAATGGTCAATCCCAATACCAAGCGCATACATTCTTCCTTTAATCAGACAGTTGCCGCCACAGGTCGTTTGTCTAGCTCTGACCCTAATTTGCAAAATATTCCCATTCGAAGCCAAGCTGGAAGACAAATTAGAAAAGCGTTTAAAGCGGGTAAGGGCAACGCCTTATTATGCGCAGATTATTCTCAAATTGAATTGAGGGTTTTGGCACACTTTTCTAAAGATGAACACTTACAAACGGCATTTAAGAATCGCGAAGACATCCACACCTATACAGCTAGTCTCATTTTTGGTGAAGACATAAAGAATATTTCGCCACAAATGCGCAATGAAGCCAAAACAGTGAATTTTGGTGTTTTGTATGGCATGAGCCCTTTTGGTCTATCGAAGTCATTACACATTTCACAATTAGCAGCTAAAGACTTTATAGATGCCTATTTTGATCGATACCCCAAGGTGAGGCAATATTTAGATGCAACGATTGAGTATGCTAAAGAATTTGGTTTTGTCGAAACAGTGTGCAAGCGCAGAAGATATATTCCAGATATATTGAGTCCGAATGGTCGCATGCGTCAATTTTCTGAAAGGACAGCTATTAATGCACCCATTCAAGGCACGGCAAGTGATTTGATCAAAATAGCTATGGTTAAGATTCATCAACGATTAGTGAAAAAGAAGCAATTTAATCGACTTTTGATTCAAGTGCACGACGAATTAGTTTTTGAATTACCGCAATCTGAAGTGGCTGAATTTGGCCTAATGGTTCGCAATGAAATGGAAGGGGCTGTCGCATTAGACGTGCCGATTGAAGTCACCTTAAAAACGGGAGTTAATTGGCTGGATTTGGAAGCCCTAAAAATTTAACTATGAGCACAATGAATATCCTTTTTGCATCTAGTGAAGTGTATCCTTTTTCAAAAACAGGTGGTTTAGCCGATGTTGCTGGATCATTACCAAATGCTTTAGGTGAATTGGGGCACCGCGTTTTGATTGTGACGCCTCGCTATCGTGGCATCAAGCTCAAAGCAAAGAAATTATCTCCTAATGTTGAGGTTGTTTTTGTAAAAAATGAGCATTATTTTGATCGCGGCGGGATTTATGGTGGCCCAAAAGGTGATTATGCTGATAATCTCAAGCGCTTCACCTTTTTTTGCCACGAGGTTTTGGATATTGCTAAGAAAAAGAATTTTGTTCCGGATATCGTACATAGCAACGATTGGCATACGGGGTTGATCAACACATTATTAAAGACGGAGTATAAAGAGGACTCATTTTTTAAAAACACACGTAGTCTATTCACTATTCATAATTTGGCATATCAAGGCATATTTGAGATGGATGAGTTTAGTCAGGTTGTGTCTGCAGATAAATCAGTATTGGAGCATATGGAATTTTATGGGAGAGCTAGCCTGATGCGCGCTGGACTAGAATTTGCAGACGCGATATCAACTGTTAGCCCAACTTATGCTAAAGAAATTAGAACTAAAGAACATGGTTGTGGTTTAGAGAATATTTTACAACGCAGAAAAAAAGATTTGTACGGCATACTTAATGGCATAGATCATATTGTTTGGAACCCTAAAACTGATAAGGCTTTGAAAAATAATGGGAATATTCATTTAGCAAAATATAGAGCTGATAATCGCAGCGCTTTGAGAGCTAAAGCGAAACTTAAGCCAGATGGTGATCCACCTATATTTGGAATAGTGACGCGGTTGGCTGAGCAAAAGGGATTAGATTTGATTTGTGAAACCTTTGAGGATTTGATGTCACGTGGTATTCAATTCGTTTTGCTGGGAACAGGCGATGCTCGTTATGAGTCATTCTTTAAAAAAATTACCAAAAAATACAAAGGTCAAATAGGTGTTTGGCTTAAATTTTCTGAAATATCATCATCATTGATTTATGGCGGTTGTGATTACTTTTTGATGCCTTCGCGTTTTGAGCCATGTGGCTTGGGCCAAATGATTAGCTTTCGTTATGGCGCTATTCCGCTTGTGCGCAGCACGGGCGGCTTGGCTGATACGGTCATTGATATGCAGGCGGACACAACATCCAATAATGGCTTTGTTTTTAAGAAATATGAGTCTAAAGCGTTTTTGGGTGCCGTAGACCGTGCTATTCAAACATATGGCCATAAATCTAAGCTTAGTCTTGTTAGAAAAAATGGTAAAAAGTGTGATTTTAGTTGGAATCACTCAGCTAAGGAATATGAACGAATTTATCGAAAAATTTTGAATAACAAGGTAAGATGTACACCATTGGTTTGACCGGAAGTCCTTGTAGCGGGAAGAGCGAGGTGCTTAGATTGTTTAAAGGCTCCGGCGCTAGAGTGGTGAATAGCGATTCCATTATTCATCAAGCTTTAAAAAGAGGCCGCCCAGCTTATAAAAAAATCTTAAAGCAATTTGGTTACGCAATCTTAAAGAAATATCGAGTCATAGATCGAACCCGCCTTCGTCAGAAAGCTTTCGAAAATTCAAATAATCTTTTGTTTTTGGAAAAAGTTCTGCATCCCGAGGTTCGAAGTTATGTTCGAAGCTTAAAAATTAGTCATAAGGCCTCTAAGCAATTATGCGTTTTTGAAATACCGCTATTATTTGAGACTGGTATGAATGCACAAATGAATAAAGTGGCCGTGATGAAAGTGACGGCAGCAAGGCAACAGAAAAATCTGGATAAAAGAAATATGTCCCTGGCAACATTTCGGGCGTTTATGCGCCGCCAATGGGATATGAAAAGAAAAATTAAACAAGCTGATTTTATTATTGAAAACAATGGCGATATAAAGACTTTAAGGAAACAAGTGCAAATGATTTGTGAAAATATAAAAAATAGAGAGCTGAGGGGCAAAAATGGGTCTTGATTTAGTTGAGTTAAAAAAAATGAAAATGTCAGACCTTTCAGACTTAGCGCGCAAAAGTGGCGTTGAGGGAATTAATGGCATTAAAAAACAAGACTTGATATTTAGAATACTCCAAAAACAGACGGGCAAGGCTAGTGACATGCGCGGTGAAGGTGTTTTGGAAGTATTGGTGGATGGCTTTGGATTTTTGAGATCCGTTAATTATAATTACCTGCCTTCCCCTGATGATATTTATGTTTCACCATCTCAAATTAGAAAATTTAGTCTTAGGACGGGTGATACGGTCGGTGGTGAAATTAGACCGCCCAAAGAAGGCGAGCGTTATTTTGCTATGTTACGTGTGGATGCAGTGAATTTCACTACACCTAATAATGGTAAGGGCAAAATCGCTTTTGAAAACTTAACTCCGCTTTATCCTAAAGATCGCATAGATTTGGAATGTGATCCAACCGATATATCAACGCGCGTGATGGATCTCCTAAGTCCCATAGGTAAGGGGCAACGTGGATTAATTGTTGCCCCACCTTATAGCGGTAAAACAATTTTGATGCAAAAGATCTGCAATAGCATTGCCGTGAATCATCCCGAGATAAATATCATAGTTTTGCTAATTGATGAGCGCCCAGAAGAAGTGACTGATATGCAACGCAATGTTAAGGGCGAAGTGATTGCCTCAACATTTGATGAGCCAGCTGAGCGCCATGTGCAAGTTGCCGAAATAGTCATCGAAAAGGCTAAGCGCTTAGTCGAATGTGGTAAAGACGTTGTTATCCTTTTAGACAGCATCACACGTCTGGCACGTGCTTATAATCAAACCGAGCCACATTCTGGAAAGATATTGTCTGGAGGTGTGGATTCGAATGCATTACATAAACCAAAACGCTTTTTTGGTGCCGCTAGATCAGTCGAAGAGGGCGGTAGCTTGACCATTATAGCTACAGCTTTGGTTGATACGGGTAGCCGTATGGATGAAGTTATCTTTGAGGAGTTTAAAGGTACAGGTAATATGGAATTACAATTGGATAGAACTTTATTCCAACGACGTATTTATCCAGCCATTGATATCAAACGCTCAAATACGCGTCGTGAAGAATTATTGGTTGAAAAAGAAGCGCTTCAAAAGACTTGGGTTTTGAGAAAAGTTCTTAACGACTTAAATTCTGCAGAAGCTATGGAATTATTAATAGAAAAACTTAAAAAAACAAAAACGAATGCAGAATTCTTAGGTAATTTAAATAAAAAATAAGGAGCTAAACGATGAAAACAGAAACACACCCTGAATACACCGAAACGAATATTAAATGCTCGTGTGGCAATGTAATTAAGACTCGTTCTACACAAAAAGACACTCATGTAGAAGCGTGTTCTTCTTGCCACCCATTTTTTACGGGCAAACAAACATTCGCTTCTAAAGCGGGTCGCGTTGAGAAATTTAAACAAAAATATGCCAAAAATAAATAATTGATGACCCGCAGCTTAACTAAATCTTATGTTTGAGATTTTGGCCATAAAAGTTAACAAACGTCTTGAGCGCTTGCAAGAAATTGAAGCGTCTATGCAAGATCCTTTGGTAATTAGTGATATGTCAAAAATGAGCGTATTGGGCAAAGAACTCCGCGAGCTTAATCATTTGAAGCAGGTGTTTGATGCTCACTCCGGATTAGAGGGCGCTCTGTCTGAAGCTAAGCAATTACTCGAGGATCCTAAAACGGATGCCGATATGCGCGCAATGGCTGAAGAAGAAGCTGAAATATTGGCGCCTAAACAACAGGCATCTTTAGCCTTATTGGAAGAATTAGTTATTCCAACGGATCCTATGGATAATCACGATGTTATGATTGAATTACGCGCTGGTACGGGAGGCGCGGAAGCATCGTTATTTGTGGGTGATGTATTTAAAATGTATACCAAATATGCATCAATTGGGGGATTCAAGACAGCGATTTTGAGTCAGCAACTCACTGAAGCCGGTGGTATGCGTGAAGTTGTTTTTGAAGTCATTGGTGCTGGCGCCTTTGGTCGGTTCAAATTTGAAAGCGGAGTTCATCGTGTACAGCGAGTGCCCAAGACAGAAGCATCCGGCCGTATCCACACATCAGCTATCACCGTCGCCGCTTTTCCTGAAGTGGAAGATGTAGAAATTGAAATTAAGACTGAAGATATTAAGATCGATGTATTTCGATCAGGCGGTCCCGGAGGTCAAAGCGTTAATACGACAGATTCGGCCGTACGTGTGACACACGTACCTACCGGCCTAGTTGTTAAATGCCAAGACGAAAAATCCCAATTAAAGAATAAGGGTAAAGCCATGAAAATTTTGAAAGCGCGCCTTTTTGATTTGATACAAAGCGAAAAGCACAAGGAACACTCCCTAATACGCAAAACAAAAGTCGGTAGTGGTGATCGTAGTGAAAAAATAAGAACTTATAATTTTCCTGAAAGAAGAGTGACGGACCATCGCATTAATTTAACCTTACATCGTCTTGAAGAAATACTTCAGGGTGATTTGGATAATGTGGTGGATGCGCTACACTCAGCTGATAAACAATCCCGCGAAGATTGAGCATGCCGCGCATCAATGACCTACTAGAGCCAAAGGCATTTAGTCCAAAATTGAATCCAGATATTCATAATCGACAAAAGATTAATGGCGCACTCACCCAATTAAAAGCCAAATATCCCCATAGCGCTGATTGGGAGATAAAAGCAATCGTGGAATCATTAACTAATGTTTCATTTTTAGATTGGATGGCTGGTAATACACATTTATCGCAATCTATATGCAATGAATTAGAATTGCGTATCCAAAGACGTTTAAACGACGAACCTTTAGCCTATATCCTTAAACACGAAGATTTTATGAATCTCACCTTTGAAGTTTCGCCCAATGTCTTAATCCCAAGACCCGAAACAAGTCTTTTAGTCGAGGCAGTCATTGCTTATTATCAACAACGAAATGATGCTCAGCCCCAAGCAGCTCAAAAATACATAGATTTGGGGACTGGCTCGGGCGCCATTGCCATTGCCACAATGCTGCGATGCCCAACATTAAGTATCGATGCTATAGACATTAGCTCCGAGGCCTTAGTTATAGCTAAAACAAATGCTAAAAAATTAAGCGCCGATTCCATAAACTTTTTCGAAGCTGATTATCGCGATACACAAAATACGGCCTTTGAAACATATCAAGCTATTTTGGCTAACCCGCCTTATATATCGAGGGATGAATATGAGACATTGGACTTATCTGTTAAGCAAGAGCCAAAATTAGCTTTAATAGCAGAGGATGCTGGTTTACAAATGATTCAATATTGCCTCGCCTTTGCATCTACGCATTTAGAAATTGGCGGTCAATTATTTTGTGAAATTGGTTATAATCAGAGCACTATGGTTAAGCAATTAATTGATTCCGAGCCTAATTTAGAATGGGTGAATATAATTAAGGATTTTAATAATCACCCTCGTTTAGTGATTGTGAAAAAAATATAATGGACTCTATCGTCATCAACGGACCCACGCGCCTTAAAGGTAGTGTGAAGATATCCGGTGCCAAAAATTCAATTCTACCTATAATGGCTGCTACCGTCATGGCTAAGACACCATTCATTTTGAGGAATGTGCCTAATGTGAGTGATGTTCGCTCAATGGTAAGTCTTCTCAAAGCTTTAGGTGCCAAAGTTGAATTTCGTGGCTCTGTATTAAAAATTGATCCTAAAAATATTCATAGCAGCGTGGCTGATTATGATTACGTCAAAACGATGCGCGCCTCGATTTGCCTTTTAGGGCCCTTATTGGCACGTTTTAATAAGGCGTCAATTTCAATGCCGGGTGGCTGTGTGATTGGCTTAAGGCCGATAGACTTGCATTTAAAGGGTTTGAAAAAATTAGGTGCCAAAATTACATTGGAACACGGTTATGTCAATGTACATACCAAGGGTTTGGTAGGGCAGCAAATATATTTGGGCGGAGCCTTCGGCTCCAGCGTATTAGCAACGGCCAATATTATGATGGCCGCGTCTCGCGCAAAAGGTAAGACGACCATTGTGAGTGCCGCTTGTGAGCCAGAAGTCGTTGATTTGGGCCATTTCTTGATTAAGATGGGAGCCAAAATTGAGGGATTGGGTTCACCCGTTATCACGATTACCGGGGTTAAACAACTCAAGGGGTGCGAGTATTCGATTATATCTGACCGCATTGAAGCGGGCACTTATATATTAGCCGCGGCAATCACGCGTGGAGATGTGGTGATTCAAAACGCACCCATACTACAATTGGGAGCTGTTATAGATGAATTGAAGCAGGCTGGTGTTGGCATTACGGTCAAGGGCAAACAAATTCATGTGAAGTATATTGGGGCCTTAAAGCCCATGACACTCACGACGCATACTTACCCTGGTTTTCCGACGGATTTACAGGCGCAAATGATGGCTTTGTTGGCTGTCATTCCTGGAATTAGTGTCCTAACCGAAAAAATATTTCCTGATCGATTCATGCATGTGGCAGAGTTGGGCCGCATGGGGGCTTTGATTAGATTGGAAGGGCCAAGTGCTATTATTGAAGGTGTGTCAAAATTGAGTGCAGCACCTGTTATGGCGTCTGATTTACGCGCAAGTGCGGCTTTGATTATTGCTGGTTTAGCGTCTAAGGGAGAAACGGAGATTTCTAGGGTTTATCATTTAGATCGAGGCTATGAGAAGTTAGAAGAAAAACTCCGAGGACTCGGAGCAAAAATAAAAAGAATTAAAAGTTAAGTAATATCCCGCCTAGTAAAAGTCTGTACCCGCATAATCACCATATCCTCCACATCATGATTGTATAGACTAATTTTGTTATTCAGAGTTCCTGCACAAGGGGCATGAACATAAATTTTTGACAACAGCATGCCCCTTGAGCGGAACTTCTTTTCATAACAAAATACGTCAACAATCATAAATGTTCCGGATATGGTGATTATGCAGGTACTAATAATTAACGTGGGTATACAGTTAATAAATATAATTAGAAGTTATATTTAATACGTTATTTAAAAAAAACAAAAGGATGCACCTATAGGCAGCGGGCATCCTGCACCGCCGCGGAGTCTATGATAGTGGAGATCCTATAAACCTCCGGTTAAAGCAATAATGAAGCACCTGGATAAGTCTAGGGGCTATATAAAACCTTCGGTTTTAGAGGCGCCAGTCTAGGAGCGACTGCTCACTATAACTTTTGGTGCTGTTTAAGACCTTCGGTTTTAGAGGCGCCAGTCTAGGAGCGACAGCTCACTATAACTTTTGGTGCTGTTTAAGACCTTCGGTTTTAGAGGCGCCAGTCTAGGAGCGACAGCTCACTATAACTTTTGGTGCTGTTTAAGACCTTCGGTTTTAGAGGTGCTAGGCTAGAGGCGGTAACCTATGATGATTTTTGGGATTGCACTCAGTTAATTAGTTGCTGCGAATTTACTTCCACAATTTAGGCAAAATTAAGCAAAATTAAGCATAAAATAGCTAATAAGGCACTATTAATGGTTTTAGATGGGGAAGCGCCATGATGACCCAGTTTTTCTTGCACATTTTGGTGATAATAGCTACAATACCCAACTTCCGAATTATAATTCGATAACCCATAAGGGGTTCATCTACTTCGGTTTAAAAGGTATTAGGAGCACTAATGACTGTCAGAATTAGGCTTACCAAGACAGGTAGCAAAAAGAAGATCAAGAGACGTATTGTTGTGGCTGATTCAAGAAGCCCACGAGATGGCCGTTTTATAGAATTATTAGGCTATTGGGATCCGAATCAGGAACCAACAAGTTACAGACTTGATTTGACTAAAACAGATGAGTGGTTGAAAAAAGGCGCACAGCCTTCGGAAACCGTTCGAAATATTATTAAAAAAGCACGTCGCGAAGCAGTTTAATTAACTGATTGTGATTAATATGCGGACCTTTGTATTTGGCCGCATATATTATTCTTTTTGGTAAGACTATGTTTAGAATCGATGTATTGACTCTGTTTCCCGAGATGTTCAAGTCGACCTTAACTAGCTCGATACTAAAGCGTGCTATAGAAAAAAAAGTGGTTAAGGTCCATTTGCATGATATTCGGGATTATGCAATAGATAAACATCGTCAATGCGATGATAAGCCTTTTGGGGGCGGACCGGGCATGGTTATGAAACCAGAGCCAATTGACCGCTTAGCAAAAAAAATATTACGAAACAAAGCTAAGGGTGAAACGAGTTTTATTTATCTGACACCGCAAGGCAAGCCATTAACACAAGCGACAGCGAAGCGGTTGGCTCAAAAAAAGCGAATTGTTCTTTTATGTGGTCACTACGAAGGTGTTGATGAGCGTATAATTGATACATGGGTCACTGAAGAAATATCGATAGGTGACTATGTTTTGACTGGCGGCGAATTACCAGCCATGGTTTTGATAGATTCGATGATGCGCTTATTGCCCGGGGCTTTAGGTAATAAAGACTCAACAACCGAAGAAACATTTGATAATGATTTATTGGAATATCCGCAGTACACGCGGCCAGCAGAATTTAAAAAGCAATGTGTTCCTGAAGTTTTGTTATCAGGCAATCATAAAGCTATAGCTGAGTGGAGAAAAGAAGCGTCACTTAAGCGGACAAAAATAAAACGTCCTGACTTGATTGATAGGCGCAACAAGTCAAAGTCGTAATACTTAATGATAATAAGGAGTTCAGAAATGAGAAATGCAGTCATAGAAAAAATTAGTGCTTTAGGAATAAAAAGTGATATCCCATCTTTCAATATTGGCGACACAGTTAAAGTGGTCCAAAAAGTTGTTGAGGGAAGCAAAACTCGTAGTCAAGCCTTTGAAGGCGTTGTTATTAAGAAAAAAGGTGCTAGCGTCCAAACTTCTTTTACGGTTCGTCGCATATCCTTCGGCGAAGGTGTAGAAAAAACATTTCCAGTTCATTCGCCTACAGTTCAAAGCATTACCGTAACTCGTCAGGGCAAAGTAAAAAGAGCCAAGCTTTATTATTTACGTCATAAGAGCGGTAAAGAAGGTCGCATTGAGTCTGTTGTCACCAGCCGAAAGAAATCAGAAACTCCTCAAGTATGATTTAGAGCTTCAGAATTCCGTTGAGGGTTCTGTTGCTGGAGTGGACGAGGCAGGAAGAGGGCCGCTTGCCGGACCTGTTCTCACGTCCGCAGTTATTGTCAAAAATCCTAATTTCACTGTGCGCATAGATGATTCAAAAAAACTCTCACCAAAAATGCGCGAACTCGCGTTTGAAGAAATTCAAAAAAACTGCATTGTTGCGGTTTCAATGAGATCACACGAACAAATAGACGCCATCAATATATATAGAGCCACAATTGAATCTATGGAAGAGTCAGTTAAATTATTGGCAGAAAAGCCCGCATTAGTAATGGTTGATGGACCTATTAATTTAAAAGTTGGCATTCAAGTACGTGGAATTATTTCTGGTGATAGCAAGTCTTTAGCGATTGCTTGCGCTTCTATTATTGCCAAAGTCACGCGTGATCGTTTGATGATGGTATACCACCAACGTTATCCTCAATATGGTTTTGATACACATAAGGGTTATGGAACCGCCAAGCATATGTCTGCCTTGGAAGAATTTGGACCGACACCTATACACCGCAAGAGCTTTCAGCCCGTTGCTAAATTAATCACGAAAGAAAATTAATAATGAAACAGCAAACCATTCTTATTATTGACTATGGATCTCAATATAATTTATTAATTGCTCGACGCATTCGAGAAATGGGTGTTTATTGCGAAATACTACCACCAAATTTTGAATCTAGGGAAATTGAAGATAAAGATATTAGAGGCGTCATTCTCTCTGGTGGCCCTTCTTCTATTTATGACAAATACGCGCCACAATTGAAGTCGGAGCTCTTGGATCTCAAGGTACCTGTATTGGGTATATGTTATGGCATGCAAATATTATGTCATCATTTAGGGGGCTCAGTTAAGCATTCCAAAAAACATGAATACGGTCGAGCTACACTCAAAGTTATTAAAAAAACAGGCATATTATCCAAATTGCCAACGTCTAGCCAGGCTTGGATGAGCCATGGTGATGCAGTCACCAAAATACCCAAAGGTTTTGTCAAAACTGCCACGACAAGTAATACGCCTTATGCTGCTTGTGAAGATAAAGTGCGTAAAATCTATGGCGTTCAATTTCATCCTGAAGTCGCGCATACTTTGCAAGGCACTGCCATGTTAAAGAACTTTATCTTTGGAATTTGTAAGGCGACTGGCGATTGGAGCATAAAATCATTTGTGCGCCAAACAATTAAAGATATCCAAAATCAAGTTGGGGACGCGAAAGTTATTTGTGGCCTATCTGGTGGCGTTGATTCCTCTGTTGTCGCGGCATTATTGTCTAAGGCCATCGGCAAACAATTACATTGCATATTTGTCGACAATGGTTTGTTGCGCAAGGGCGAATCTGATCAAGTGCGCCAAATATTTGGCAAACAATTTGAAACGAATTTAAAAATAATCAATGCGCGCAAAAGATTCTTGGATGCATTAGGGAAGGTAACAGACCCTGAGCGTAAGCGCAAAATTATTGGCCGTGAATTCATTCGTGTATTTGAGGCCGAATCTAAGAAAATAAAAAATGCGATATTCTTAGCCCAAGGAACTTTGTACCCAGACATTATTGAAAGCCGCTCCCATTTTGGAGGGCCTTCAGCTGTGATTAAGAGTCATCACAATGTTGGTGGATTACCTAAGCGCATGAAGCTAAAGTTAGTTGAGCCACTTAAGGAATTATTTAAAGATGAGGTGAGATTAGTTGGTAAAGCTCTGGGCTTATCAAAAGATTTGGTTGGCCGGCATCCGTTCCCAGGACCGGGTTTGGGCATTCGTATTTTAGGAGCTATCACGGAAGATAGATTGGCCATACTTAAAGAAGCTGACTATCGCTTCATTGATGAAATTAAAAAGGCTAAATTATATGACAAGATTTGGCAGGCTTTTTGCGTGCTCTTGCCAGTCAAAACGGTTGGCGTTATGGGTGATAGTCGTACGTATGAAAATGTTTTAGCTCTAAGAGCCGT
>JBLINS010000006.1:0-57803 GCA_047639455.1 Candidatus Omnitrophota bacterium | reverse complement strand
CGTTAATAGCTCTACTTAGACCTTCATAGAAGTTGATGGCTGTATTACGAACTGTTTCAGAACCGGCGGCCCCTTTATAGTTGATTGTATAGTCAGCTTTTTCTTCACCAGCTATGTCACCGGCATAATAAGTGAATGTTTGTTTTTTGCCCAATCCAGTAGTAGTGTCTGTATCGCCTGATTTGAATTGCTCAGTGCGGATAAGAAAGGAGTCTGAGCTTACCGATTGATCTGTGGCGCGTTTATTGTCTTCATAATAATAAATGATTGTATTGCGCACAACTTCGTTGCCTTTGGAGCCTCTATAATTTTGGACAAAGTTTGTTTTTTCTTCACCGACTGATTTACCGGCAAAATAAGTGAAAGTTTGTTTTTTACCGAGATTATCATCGGTAAATTCAGCTCCGTCTTTAAATTGTTCGGTGCGGATTAAATAATCATCGGCGTCGGCAACGCTTGCGCGTTTACCGTCTTTGTAATAGCTAATAATGGTGCTGCGTACAGTTTCATCGTTTTTGGCGCCCTTATAATTTTGTACAAAATCTGTTTTTTCTTCACCTGCGACAGTGCCCGCATAATACGTAAACGTTAATTTTTTATCTAGACCCGTTACTTCTCCAACTACTCCAGCCCCTGGTTCATCCCCTAATTTGAATTGTTCGGTTCGGATTAAAAAAGCGTCTACGCCAATATCAGAGTCTGAAGCGCGTTTTTCATCTTCATAATAAGAGATAGTTGTATTACGGACTTGTTCAAATCCTTGGGCGCCACGATAATTTTGCGTGAAGTCAACGCGCTCTTCGCCTGATATGTCACCAGCATAATAAGTTTTGCTTAACTTTTTGCCTAATTCGGCTACTTGTCCTGGTAAACCACCTTGGTTCGTTTCAGTGCGAATAAGGTAAGAGTCTGGTCCGATTGAAGAATGTGTGGCTCTATTATCGCCTTCATAATAGGAGACAGTTGTACTGCGCACGACTTCATCACCTACTGAACCTCGATAAGCTTGAACGAAGTCGGTCTTTTCTTCACCCGCAATTCCGGCAAAGAAAGTTTCGGATAATAATTTATTATCTTCATAATGCAAAGAGCTATCCACATCGGATAAATTGGACATGCTACCTTTAAAGACACGTTGCATGGCTAATGCATCGTCTTCTGTGGCAGAAATATCAGTTAAGCGCTTTTTACTGTCTCCATAAAACGATATGGTTGTCGTCTTAACGTACTCTGAGTTAGCTAAACCGCCATAGCTTAGAGAGTAATTTTGTCTTTCATTACCTTTTCCAAAAGCCGCATGATAATAAATTTCATTTTGTAATTGAGTATTGTCTTTAAAACCATCTCTATTGCTGTCATCATTGGCATTGACTATGCGCGCATCACCTTTATAAGTTCTTTGGCGAGCCAAAGCTGCATTTGCTGAGGCACTTGCTGCCCGACGATATGGACTAGCTATGACTTGACCACCAACACTAGCTGGAACCGTTAAACCGCCTGTGCCGAAGTCTACGTTAAGCTGATAACGGCCTGATCCAAATAAATCATTAAGACTTTCGGCAACAATATAATATTTTTGTCGTCCTAGAATAGTATTCGGATCATCGATACTAATTGTTTCAAAATCTGTTGAAATTGAAGCACCATCTATGAATTGGATTAAATTAAAGTCTTCATCATAAATGCTAATGGCTGTATCGAGTTGACTTAAGCTTTGGCTGGATATTTGAATATCAACTCGTCCATTAGAATCGGCTGGAGCAGTGAACTCATAATAATCCACATCACCCAATTCGGAAATATCACCACTTAAGACAATATCACCATCTTGATCCAAGGGTAATTGAGTGGCTTCCATAAAGGCATCATTGCGCAATGGCGTATCATACACATCATGTAAGCTGGCTCCGTAGATCTCCTGTATACCTGCAATATCATCTGAGGTGAGCCCAGTCACAATGCCGTTATATGTTTCCGCCATTACAGGATCATTATTATTAGTTAGTGGGTGGTCTAGGCCAAGCGAGTGTCCAATTTCGTGTAAAGCCACAGTGTATAAATCAAAATCTGTTCCTATGCCAAATTCGACATTATTGGTATTAAAGAATAAGTCTCCCCCCGTAGTATTATCTGAATTTGGGAAAAAAGCTTCGGCTAGAGTATCGCTATCATCTGCATAACTTTGATTACCGCCGATGCGAATATCACCAAAATTAGGATCGCCTTGTATTGCGCCTGGTGCTGCAAAGTCTATAATGCCATTTTCTTCAATTTCTACAAAATCTATACCCGCATATAATGACCAAGTCGCGAATGCCCTCCCTATAGCTCCTTGCCAACGATCACGCTGAAAGTCTAATTCATCTTGATTTTCCATACGTGCAAATAAATTACTTAATCCACCACCAAAGAGTGTTGCCCCGTCCTGCATATAGCTAAAAGTAATGGTTGAGTTTGCCCATGCTGTGCTAGATACATGTTCTAAGTATTCATAATCTTGGGGTATTACAGAAACGTTAAATACTTCCTTTGTCCTTTCCTCATCACTAACTTCTGTCCCATCACTGATATATAGGGTAAATTCGTAATCTGTCGCACTATTAACGGTGGGTGCCCACCAGGACAATGTTTGTGATTTTGCATCAAATGTAGCACCCTCAGCGCCGTCAGGTCGCAGAAGAGTATAGGTTAACAAGTCTCCGTCTGGATCAATATTTGAGAATTGAACTTGCACATATTGCTTTTCGCCAATTTGATATCCGGTTGTATTAGAATCGGCATCTGCAGGGATGATTCTCGGAGCAGCAGAGCGCGTAGGCAACCTATTTTCATTTGATTCATATTCATTGATGACTGTATTGCGAACTGTTTCGGAACCTGCAGCCCCTGTATAATTCAGACGATAGTCTAGTATTTCGGCACCTTCGCCGAAGCCCGTATAATAAACTTCCTTGGCTAATAGGCGATTATTGACATTAGATAAATTAGCCAATCGCACAGCATCCAAACCATCTCTATAAGTGAAATTAGCCACTTCTATAGCGTCCAAACCATCTCTATAAGTGATTTGCATGCCTAAGGGTAGGCCTACGGCATCAATTGCCCTAATATCACTTTCTTCGCCATATAAGCTCACTATTGTGCTCGATGGGTCTTCGCCATTGGTTCGGTAATTAACTAAATAATCTTGCTTTTCTTCACTACGATCACCTTGAAAAAATGTCGATGAAAGTTTGCGATTATCAATATCCAGATCTGTGCCAGCTAATTGCGCGGGATTTAAATCATATTTATAAGTATCTTGGCGTCTTAAAGGTAGGTTGGCGGCGTCTTTAGCTCGTACATCACCCTCATAATAAGAAATGGTTGTACTTCGGACTTCTTCGCCAGTAGCACCTCTATAGCTCTCAGAGTAGTCTACTATTTCTTCACCCTTACCCTCACCTATATAATAGAAGACGGCTTGAATCTTTTTGTCGTCTCCGTCAATAACGCCATTTAAGAGAGCGGGTCCACGATAAGTGACGGTGCGTTCCAAGGCTAATAAATCTTCTAATTTATCATCAATGACTCGAGTGGCTCTAAGGCCACCTTCATAAAAGTTGACTGTTGTTGTTCGGATAGCTCCATCGGGTTTTAATTCAACACTGTAATCAACAATTTCGCTACCTTCATAGCCCACATAGTATGTCTGCGTTGTCTTTTCACCAGAGCGCAATATACTTGGAAAACGAACACTCGCCACATTGTATTGAGTCGTGCGGTCAAGTCCGTCATCTCCATCTACGCCATATTCATATTCAATGCGTGTCTTGATTTTTTCTCCAAAATAATCATAATTCAAAGCATAGAGAATAATCTCTTGGCTTTGTTTGCCGTCATAAAAGGTTTCGGAGATCTTCACATCTGTTGCGGCACCCGTACTCATTCCACGATACTGAGTCACATAATCCAAATCTTCTAAACCATCATTTCCATCATCAAATGTATAAACACTATGAAATCGCACTTCACTATCAACTGGCAAAGCGCCGGTATACACAGGTGTTCCGTTAGATATAGTTCCAAAATAATTGGCGTCGTCCGCATAGGCTTTGATCTCAGAAATACGCTCTCTGCCTTGTCGGCCAGAATACTGCACATGACTTTTTATGCGGCCATCTTCACCATCAAACTCACGCGTGAAATCAATTACTTTCCAGGCTGAACTCTTGTAGGTATATACAGTGACTGTGTTCAGCTCCTCGTTAGACTTGTATGATTTGATTAAATGTACGCGAGTCTCTAGTGAATCCTCTTCTTGCTCATAAAAACTTTCGGATATAACTTTTCTCTCAAGGCTATCAATGATGTCAACACTCGTCGTTGTTTTGAAAAGTATGCCAGGAGCAGAGTATGTATAATCTGTCCTCCTTTGTGCAAATAAAATGACGTCCAACGAACCGTCTGTATTATATTGAAACTGCATTTTCTCAGAATATGTGTTTGGTTCTGGAATAACGGTTTCACCCGATGTGGGAATGGCAATTGTGTTTTCTACATAATCAACGGCATCACGTTCTTCCAAAACTTGAACATTGTAACGGAATATGTAGATACGATCATATTTTCTATCTCCATCCGCATCTTCTTCGCCGTCTTCATTATAAAGAACCACGTATTTTACTTGACCAGCCTGACTTACAACGCGGCCCAACGTTGGATCACCCCCTATGCCCAACGTTGGATCACCATTTATTAAGGTCACCAATTCTTTAGGGTCCATAGGAGGTGCGCCCATATCTTCAGCAGAAATATCACGCATGTCTGTATTCATCATGACGACTTCACGGCCTGCACTACCATAAAAGAAGGTCTTGGATATCTCATCAGGTGAGGCGGGATCGTAACTTTCATTATGATCCTTTCTCCTACGAGCTGAGCTACCTGCATAAATAACATCTTCAATACTAACCACCTCACCATCCATATTATAAGATAGTGTTTGCATATCTCTTTCCTTGCCTTTAGGGCCCGTGTAAACAGTTTCGGTAGTTAAATCGATTAAGCCCAATGCGTAGGCCTGTTCAATGCCTAAGTTCTTCAAATTTTCTAATAATGCGTCTAAGGACATCAAGGGGTTCGAATCCAACATATCATCCACATAAAGCTGAATGCCATACTGCTTGACAGATAAAAGTTGTTTGCGATATTCATTGTAAGCATATTGCGATAGTGTTGTCGGTTGGCCATCATCAAATGATCCTACAATGCGATCTATTCTTTCGCGACCTTGGGCGCCACCTATATAATCAGAAATAGATTCCAATTCACCTAAACCAGCCGTTAATTTATTGGACTCAGCCAATAAACGCACATCATACGTTTTTGATTCGATTAGTATTTTTTCGTCATCATCCTTTCCGCCATCGCGATAAATTTGGTCTGTTCTTTTTCCAAAGATACGCAATCCATTTTTACCTGTTGTGAAGTCAGACGTTGAATAAATAACAACTTCTTTATCAGCTTCACCTTCATAATGGCTTACTCCACTAAGGTAAGGCTTAACTGCTAATTCAAGTAATTCCTCCTCAGACAATGACCCTAAGAAAAGAGAGCTTAAAAAAGATTCTGCATCAATTACATTCTTTTCTAACAAAGCATCTAAGGGGATAGCTGGGGTTACTAAACTAGATAAGGAAGAGAGGATTGAATTAAAGTCTTCGCTTTGAACAAGGCTTCTAAAAATTAGCTTATCAGCTTCACTTAAGTCAGATTTATCTAGAAGAAGGTCTATTTGAGCATCAGTCAAAAGTCTGAGTAGACTAGCTAGGTCAGAATGTAAGGTGCGCGTAGCCTCAGCGACTGATTTGCTAAGTAAGTTGGCTTGGTCAAAAGCATCTAGCAGTTCGTCAAACGATAAGCTATCAAAGTTTAATCCATTGTCTGCCAAATAAGCATCAAGAGCTGCTCTAAAACTAGCTAAGGTTTCGTTTTGATCCAAAAGGCCTTTGGCTAATAAAAGCTCATACATTTGATCTTCATCTAGAGATTCGATGGCTTCTTCACGTATAAGAACATCAATCAACTCATCAAAGGTTAAGTTATTTTGAAGTAACTCTGTTTTGATAGATGATAAGGAAGAGAGGATTGAATTAAAGTCTTCGCTTTGAACAAGGCTTCTAAAAATTAGCTTATCAGCTTCACTTAAGTCAGATTTATCTAGAAGAAGGTCTATTTGAGCATCAGTCAAAAGTCTGAGTAGACTAGCTAGGTCAGAATGTAAGGTGCGCGTAGCCTCAGCGACTGATTTGCTAAGTAAGTTGGCTTGGTCAAAAGCATCTAGCAGTTCGTCAAACGATAAGCTATCAAAGTTTAATCCATTGTCAGCTAAATAAGCATCAAGAGCTGCTCTAAAACTAGCTAAGGTTTCGTTTTGATCCAAAAGGCCTTTGGCTAATAAAAGCTCATACATTTGATCTTCATCTAGAGATTCGATGGCTTCTTCACGTAGAAGAGCATCAATCAACTCATCAAAGGTTAAGCTTCTCGAGTTTTG
Organism: Candidatus Omnitrophota bacterium; assembly: GCA_047639455.1. Lineage (GTDB taxonomy): Bacteria > Omnitrophota > Gorgyraeia > 2-02-FULL-51-18 > JAGOUK01 > JBLINS01. The sequence continues at coordinate 51,265 of JBLINS010000006.1, read as the reverse complement.
CTCATTTTGAAAGAGTGTTGTTTTGATCGAGGATAGAGACGATGTTATTGAATTAAAGTCTTCGTTTGCAATAAGGCTTCTAAAAAGAATCTTATCTAATTCACTTAAATCAGACTTGCCCAAAAGCAAATCTATTTGAGCATCAGTCAAAAGTTTAAGTAAACTAGATAAGCTAGAATGTAGGGCGCTAGTAGCTTCGGCGACTGATTTGCTTAGCAAGTTCGCTTGATCAAAAGCATTCAGCAGTTCATCAAACGATAAGCTATCAAAGTTTAATCCATTGTCAGCTAAATAAGCATCAAGAGCCGCTCTAAAACTAGCTAAGGTTTCGTTTTGATCCAAAAGGCCTTTAGCTAATAATAATTCGTAGATTTGATCTTCATCTAGAGACTCGATGACTTCTTCACGTAGAAGAGCGTCAATCAACTCATCAAAGGTTAGGCTTCGGGAGGTTACGTGACTAAAAAAATCTAATTTCTTTGATGTGGCCAACACGGACAGAATATCTTTTGCGGAAACTAATTTTAGCAATTCGTCTTTAGACAGATTTAATATATCTGACTCCCCTAGCAAAAGAAGCATTTGATCTGCCGTCAAAATCTCAACAACATCAGTGAAGCCAGATTGCAATGCGAAGCTTGCTTCATCTAGGGATTTTGAAAGTAATTTTGTCTTATCAAGAGCATCCAGTAGTTCGTCGAATGACAAATTTTCAAAAGTGAGGCCATTTTGCGCCAAATACTGATCTAATATGCTTTTGAACTCATCCAGACCTTCTAACTCATTTTCATCCAATAACAATTTTTTTGCTGCTAACAATGTATATAGTTGGTCTTTATCCATAGACTCGATCACTTCTTCAATAATATCTCCTAGTTGCAATATTTCTAATGCAGCCTCGACACTTCTGATCAATTCCCCATTTTCATCTTTCAACGCTTCGGCATTGACCAATAATTGAAGTAGTTCTTTTGCGTTTAATAAATCAAATGCATTCGCCTTTAGTAAATCCAAAGCTGAAAAATTCGCCTTTGAGCTCAGGATGTCTAAACTAACTGTTGCATTGAATAAACTTTCGATGCCCAGCTTATCTACGGTTTGATCAAAGCTCTCTATGGCCAATATCTGAAACGCAGCATCCAAATCATCCAAAATATTACCATTCTGATCAACGACCACATCTTTAGAAACTAAAAAAGCAAGTAATTGTGCAGCACTAAATAATTCCAATTCATTGGCTTGTAACTTTAAAGCATTAATTTCATCGTCTGTTAAATCTTCATCTAGTAAGCCCGTATCCATCAAAAATTCTAATACTTTTGACAGACCGTCTTCCTCATTAAATAAACCATTAAGCATCTTGGAGACTAATGATTTTTTTAATTCATCCAAATCTCCGGAGAATACATCGGCCTTGATTAAAAAAGCCAATACATTATTCGTCGACATCGCCTTTAAATAATCAGATGTGGTCAGGGTATTAAGCGCTTCGTCATAATTTGAGACTAATAAACTATTGTCGGCCAATAGCTCACCAATAAGAGTCGACTTAACAATAGTTGCATAATCAGAAATATTAGTAGTTAGCGCAAGTCGCGCGCTGGATATGCTTGTATTGAGTAAGTTAGCGTCATCTAATTCATTTAGTAACTGATCAAAAGTTAGGTTTTCTACTAAAAGTCCTTTAGCGGTTAGGGCAGAATTAAATTCTTCAATAAAGCGATCGTGATCCTGATTTTTTAACAGCGTCTTGGCCAATAATACTTCGAATAACTCGTCAGCGTCTAAGCTCTCTAATATTTTAATAAAATTTGAGTCGGTGCCCAATAATGCGTAAACAGCATCTAATGAATCCAACGCATTACCTTGTGAATCTACGATCAAATTATTCTCAATAAGTAATGTCAAAAACTCTTCTGCCGTAAGAGCCTCTTTGGCGGTAGTTTTTAAGGCTTCTAAACTAGCCTTGTCTATACTTTCATCCAAATAACCATTAGCTATTAGCGCTTCTAATAATTCATCAATGCCCAAATCATTCATTCTTGAATTAAGCATCAATGCCATCAATTGACTATTTGAGTAGTCAAAATTGGACTGGCCGTCAAAGAATTCAGAAATGTCTTCGATATCAAAATTTTTGCTGTCGATGAGCTTGGTTTCGTCCCCCTCACCCTCGTAATAGTATAGCGTTAGGTTGAGTGGCAAATTATCAGCATCAAAATCATTAAATGAACGAACGCGTTTCTCTTCATCTTTGTCGCCCTCATAAAGCGTGACATCAACTAATTCAGCATCAGTTAATTGATCTTCAAATTCTTCAAGAGTTACGCTGATTGCTTTTGCGAGCTCCCCAAAATCAATGTCTAAATCTTCAATATTATAAGCTGTCGTCTTTTTCAAAGCCCCGTCGTCACGCTCATAAACTGTCACTTCGGTTGGCTTGTCCGTATCGAATGCCGACAAAATATACGAAACATTGTTTTCCGAACCTTCCGTCACGTAAACAGTCACGCTATTCATCATTTCATCTAAGAGCCCCTCATAATTCAAGCCCTCGGTGAATGACCCCATATATGGATCCCCCTCATCAGGCGTAATCAATTCGACTTGACCACGAAAATAACCAGCCAATTCAGAGCCTGAAATATCATATTCCGTGATCGACGCTAATTTATCGCCTTCATAATTGTATTTTCTGAGTGTTTCATATTCTTCCGTTTCATCGTTGTAATCATCTAATGTGAATTGAATCGGAGCTTGGGGAGGTCCTGCTGGATTACCTTCTCGCTTATCATCCTCTGGTTTTATTCCGGCCTTGCGGCGCATGCGATCGGTGAAATCACCTTCTAGGGCGTCTAATTGATCAAAATTATTAAAGGCATTTTTGGCTGCGACCATGTCATCATTATTTTGCTTTTGAAGAATATAACGAGGTAGGAATTTTTTATCGCTTTGTTTTTGTTTCCTAAAACGCTGCGAGAAGATGTCATCTGCTGCAATACTGAAGTCTTGAATGACGAATACACTTAAGACTATAAGAGATAATATCTTTATAGTCTTATTATAAGATGATTTATATTTAGTTTTTTGAATATTACTATCAGAGTTCATCTATTCGATTCGAGTAGTTAATTATTCATTAAACCAGCAATGGCGTGACTAAAAAAGCACGCACGAAAAAGTCTCAAAAAGCCAATATAGGTTCGTATATACGTATTGGTATTAGCAAATCAATACTACATATTTTACAGCGATAAGAGCTAATAGTCAATTATTCTAAGCCAAAATATATGATTCTATACATAAATCTAATTAATTCAAAATGGCAATCTAATATATTTAATTTAGGGGCAATTCTATTATGTTTAATCCGATTGGATTTCATTTGATGCCTTTGTCTTAATAGTTCTAATTGTGCAATTAATACAGTAAGAATCCCCAATTAAACATAGCTTTGACGACTCTTGCGCTCAACCACAAGTATGCCTTTGATTAATCTAAAAGTCAAATATATTCTAAGTTATTATAAAGTATTTTTTAAAAGGAATTCTTTCAATATATTCACTTCTAGAATCTCATTTTATTCTTGTTTTTTTATTTATTCTTGGACATATATTAAATAGTTTAAATATTAAATTTTACATTTTTAACAGCATAAATATTGCAGATTTGAGACACATTCAGCCATCTGTAATATCAGTGTATTTGGTCGTATTAATGGCTATTTGTATCATTTTGTCCAGAATTTGTCTATTTATAGTCACTTGCTGTTTATCACCCTATTTTGTACTGTTTTTTTCTATTTAGACTTATATTTGTAGCGGAATTAAAGTATTTGGTCGCCTTTACGTATCATGCATATTGCCCGTTCTCGATAAGGCAGATGTTAATAAACTAAATAGTGGTACAACCCCGAAGAGTGTCTATTTCTGCTAATCCGTAATCCGCTAGTTGGATAATAGAGAATGTACAATTCTGTGTGTCTGGAATGAATTGCTTTAACAACGTCATTCTGGACATAATACTCACAAAGTGTTGGTCGCTGTATTTGTAACATGTTGTACTACAATATGGTTATGATAATTAATCTCACCTTCCATAAACCCTCTCATGGAAGGTGATTTATAATGTTAAAAACACTGTATAATTCCAATCCCGTCATCGTGAACTGCGCGAAGCAAGCATTGTAACGATCTCCCAGACAAGCCTTTTGCTGTGGGATTGTCACGCCTGCTACGCGCCTCACAATGACTTTAACAAGTAATCAGCTAATAAGTTCTCTTAACTAATACGATTTTAAAAACCAACACTTTGTGAGTATTATGCCCATTCTGAGCCGTCGCGTAGCAGATGGCGTAAGAATCTAACAGCAAGAAACGTGTAATAGGTTTCTTTTATTGAGTTTAAAAGCATTCTGGGAGATCCTGAAGCTCTTGCTCCGCAGAGCTTCAGGATGACTAAGTAAGCTTAAGGAGGGTGCTTTGGGCACACAGAACTCGACACTCTCGACATATATTGTCATCCTGGGGAACGCGGAGTATTTACGGTAAGCGCACAACCATAGGAGTGCATTTTTTATATAAAACCTTTAAACACACAGAATTCTGCACTCTCTACGAGCAAGATTAAGGCGGTGGGTGGGTGAAATGGGCGTGCCATTTCGGTATTACATTTATTTACTTATGAATTTATAGAGGCGTTTTAATTGATTATTAAAGGCTATGGCACCTATATAAAAGGAAGGCGTCACACATAATGTTAATACTAGAGAGCTTATGAGGCCACCAATAACGGTTAAGGCCAATGGTGACCATAGGTTAGCACCCTCACCCTTATCTAATGCCATGGGTATTAGGCCCAAAATAGTTGTGCAAGTGGTCAAAAGTATAGGTCTCAACCTGTCTTTATTAGCCAGAATAACGGACTTAATGGGCTGAATATTTTTTTCTTTGCGATAGTAGTTAATACGTTCGACCAACATAATCGAATGATTAACAACTATACCAGCTAACATCATCATGCCTAATAAAGCGCCCATACCTATCGTCCTAGGGCCAAAATAAAGCAATATAATAGCCCCTGATAAAGCTAAGGGCACAGATACCATGATTAAAAAGGGCTGAATATAGGACTCGAACAAGCTAGCCAATACCAAATATACTAATATTAATACCATGAGGATGATTAGCTTCATTTCCTTTTGAGATTTAATTAATTTGTCATAGTCTCCGCCAATCCTATAAGAATAATCCTCAGGGAATTCTAAGTCACTCAATGCTTGGCGCACTTCAGCGACTGCTTCAACTAAAGGCAAATTGCCCAAATTTCCGCTGACTTGGATCATGCGCTCCCTATTCTTTCGCCATATCTCACTCGGTCCCAAATCAAATTTAAAATTTGCTACCTGCTCTAATAATAGAGGCTCGCCCTTTTTATTAGTAATAACCATTTTGTATAAATCTCTAAACGTCTTTCTATATTTCTCCTGCAAACGTGTAATGGTTTCAACTTCCTTCCCAGCCTCGTGAAAAACAGTTGCCCTAAGTCCGCGCATAGCACCATGAACCTGATCGGCAATTTGTTGAGTATTAAGGTCGAGCGAAGCTGCTTTGTTCTTATCAATTTCTATGCGCATTTCTGGACGGCCTTCGCGCATACGAATTTTTAAATCGGTCAAACCTGCAACCTGCTCCATGCGGTTCGTAATACCAATTGCTAATTGCCTTAGAGATTTGTAATTAAAGCCAAATACTTCAACGATGATTTCTTTAGTCCCAACTTGCTCTTCTTGTTCAAAATAAATAAAGGCCGGCTCGAGCCGAGCGGTTTGTGGCCTTATGGATTCAATGACTTGATCTACGGAACGAGTTCTATCCTTAGGATCAACGAGCTCGACATATACTTTAGAAGACCAAGCCTCAACTCTTGCAGTGACTGACTTGAGTTCTGGTATTTCATCGACTATCTTTTCTACTTTATGCACAACGTCATTACTAACTTCTAATTTAACTCCCGTTGGCATTTCTACAAATACAGTGAACTTATTTTGCTCAGTACTTCCCAATAAATCACCCGGTATCTTAGAAGCAAAAAACATAGATCCTACAAACAATACTCCCGCCATAACCATCATTAATTTGCTATGACGCATCGTCTTGAACAAAATTTTCTTTTCAAACGGAGCCGCTTTAGCGGCCCAATCTTCAGCACCTTCTGCATTCATATTACCCAAGTGGCTAGCAAACCACTTACGTGAAGCAACCATAGGCACAATAGTAACGGCGCAAAGTAATGAGATTAGTAACGAGAATATGACTGTCATAGCCATACTTGAGTACAGAAGCTGTATTTCTTTACTCATAAATATCATCGGCAAAAATACAATTACAGTTGTCAAAGTTGAGGCAATAATAGGAACCAGAAGCTCTTGGCTGCCTTCAATTGCGGCTGCTTCCATGCCCGCGCCTTCTTCTCTTTTTTTGAGAATATTATCAAAAACAACAATGGCATTATCTACAAGCATACCCACACCCAATGCCAATCCAAATAATGTCATGACATTCAAAGTCAAATTTCCAAAACGCATGAATAAAAAAGTAGAGACTACCGCAATTGGTATGGGCGAAACCACTATCAACACGGGGCGCAGACGCGGTCTTAAAAGTATAAGTATTAATAGGGCCATAAATATGGTCAAGAGCACCCATTGGGGTGCCATTATAGTGGCCACAATAAGCCCAAAAATGCCCACAACTAAATACCAAGGCATGATAAATAAGAATAAAAATAGCACTAAGAATATTAATAGCGTTCCCCGTAGCAAGGAACCTTTGAGACTTTCAATAGCCTTTTCAATAAAGCCGGCTTGGTTTGAAGTCACAACCATATTAATATCTTTTGGCAACTCCGAAGCCACAAATTCTTTTTCTTTAAGTAGGTTAGCGCACACTTTGATCGTATTGGCGATACTCTCTTTTTGGATATACAAACTCACATTGTCTTTTACATTTAGCCTGGAATGCTCTTTAGGATCTAAATAACCGTCTTTGACAGTGGCCAAATCTTCTAGCCTCAAAGCTGAACCAAATTCAAGAGATCGAATCATGATTTTTTGAATTTCCTCAATGGTTTCGAATTCACCAATCATGCGGATGAGTAATTTGTCATCTTCACGCTCGACATCGCCTGACAAAAGATTAAGATTGTTGCTCCCCAACGTTCCCGTGATTTCGTCACTGGTAACGCCATAGGCGTACATTTTTTGCATATCTAATTCGACAAGTATTTTTCTCTCTCTACCACCAGCGACTTCTACATTGGCGACACCTCCCACGCGCTTAAACCGCTCCTTAACCCATTCATCCACTATTTTTCTTATTTGTTCAGGTGTTCGCTTAGCACTCGTGAAAGCCACGACCATTACGGCTACATCGGATTGCTTGAATTTGGCAATAATTGGCTTTTCTATTTCTTTAGGCAATTTATTCTTGATCTTGGCAAACTTTTCTCTAACTTCCAAAGCTGCAAAATCCATGTCTATTCCTGGTTCAAAGCTCAGAATGACAGTCGATTCGCCCTCTTTAGTAATAGACATGATTTGTTTGAGATTACTTGTAGTAGCAACAGCTTCTTCAACGAGACGAGTGACTTGGGCTTCCACTTCAGTCGGTGGGATTTGACCGCGCACGTTAACAACAATGCTTATTTCACCCATACTCGTATTGGGATACAGTTCTACAGGTAACTTAAGCAATGAAACGGCGCCCATAATAATCAAAGCTATGGCCATCATCATAACCGATGTGGGTCTGCGAACGGATACGCTAGGTAAATTCATAGAGATGTGATTTAGATTTGCTTCGTTTGGGTTTTGGGTTTCTTGAATAACTTTTGGCCTAATGTCATTGTGCCTTCATAAATAGCTGGAATAACAAGCAATGTCAAAAATGTAGCCACAAGCAAGCCGCCCATCACAGCAATAGCCATTGGAGATTGTAACTTTGAACCTTCACCTAGCCCCATTGCCAACGGAGCCAAACCAAGAATAGTCGTAAGCGCGGTCATGAGAATCGGTCTAAAGCGGACTAAGCCTGCCTGAAGCACAGCTTCTCTAATGGATGACCCTTCCAGAACTTTTCCATTTATAAAATCGATTAATATAATTCCATTATTAACCACAATTCCACCAAGTAATATAATTCCCAGAACAACCACGACGCTGATTGGGGTTCCAGTAATTCCTAAAGCCGCGGCTACACCAATCATTGATAGTGGCAATGTGAACATGATTATGAATGGTTGAAAATACGATTCGAATTGAGCGGCCATAATCATGTATACAAGAATAATTGACAATATTAAGGCCATTTGCAAACTCTTAAACGATTCTTGCACTTCCTCACTTTCGCCCGCTATAGACACTGAATATTCCTTAGCAATATCCATTGTGTCAAATTGAGCTATTAGATCCGTATTAACCTCTGTAACAGATCGCCCAAACACTTTAGAAGTCACTTTAATAATACGTTCCTGAGACTCGCGTTTGATTTCACTCGGGCCCTGACCTGACTTTAGAGTCACAACCTCATTTAAAGGAACACCTCCAGTTGATGAATGCATAATCATATTTGGAATATCTGCCAAACCACCACGGTCCTCTTCTCGTAGAACAACTCTAATATCAATTTCTTTACCGCCTTCTTTAAACTTACTGGCAACACTTCCCTTAATGGATATATGTGATGCTGTGGCCAAATCCGTTACGGATAAACGATGAAAGGCGGCTCTATCTTTATCAATATAAATCTTAGTTTCAGGTGCGCTCTCAGGAATAGTATTATTAACTTCGACAGCTCCTGGTATATCTTTAAGCTTAGATTCGATGTCTAAAGCCATTTGGGTCAAAGTATCCAAATTTGCACCCTTGATATTAACAACTATGGGCGCATTATCTTCGCCACCAACCTTAAAAGCTGATTCCTGCGAAACTAAACTAATTTTAGAACGACCCAGAACTTTGCGATACGCGGGGTATTTTAAATCTCGCCTGACAGTTTGCAAAAACTCATTAGTAGATATGGGTCGATCTTTTTTTAGAGTCACTATCATTTGCCCTTCATGTGAGCCGATTTGCTGCACAACACTCTTGCTTCCGCCACCCTTTGATGAACCAACAATGATAGAAACGCTTTTGACAATATCAAATTTAGAAAAATACTTTTCTAATATTGATACAATTTGATTCGTTTTTTCCACTCTCGTGCCCACCGGCATATTAATTTTGGCAATGAATTGCCCCTGATCTACCTTTGGCATAACTTCTTTTTCATAACTTCCCAATAAATAGATCGATCCAATAAACAAAATTAAAACAAAAAATAGAAATCGCCCCTTCTTAGCCAAAACCTTAGGCAGTAGGCTATTATAATAGGTAAATATCACATCTATTGGTCGGCCCGCCATAACTAATGTTTTATAAATCCGGGTCTGCTTCCTAGCTTCATTTTCCTCAGCCGTCGGTGTTACGGGCGTAAACATCACGATTAACATAGGTAAAAGCGTGATTGAAACCAGAATAGAAAAAAGCTGGGTGACTACCACAACCCAAGCTAATTCTTTGAATATTTGTCCGGCTATTCCCGTAACAAAGATCATCGGCAAAAATACCATAACGGTTGTCAATGTCGAAGAAATCAACGGTGCTATAACCTCTTCAGTTCCTCGTAGGGCATGTATTTTCATGTCTCGACTTTTGGATATATCCGCATGACGAGTTACATTCTCAATCACAACAATGGCGCTATCAATCAGCATACCCACGCCAAGCGCAACGCCTCCAAGAGAAATGACATTGAGTGATATTCCGCTAAAGAACATAAGCGTAAATGTTGCCAGAACTGTTATAGGTATAATTATTATAATTAAAAGGGAGGTGCGAACGCTTTTTAGAAAAATAAGTAGGATCAAGAATGCCAAAAAACCACCCTGGATAGCGGAATCTCTAACTCCATTAATCGCTTCTTCAATGAATGTGGCTTGATTATATATAACATCCATTTCTATATCATCTGGAGTTTCTAGTTTTAATTCGTTCAAACGTCCTATGATATCCGCAGCCACACGAATAGTATTAGCTTGCGCTTGTTTATGAATTGAAATTGTCAAATTTTCTGATTGATTAAACCGCGAGAAACTCGTCCGCTTTCTTGTTACACGTTCAATTTTAGCGACATCTTTGAGCAATACAAGACTTGAACGATCTTTTATTTCCTCAGGACTACCAGGCTGAGACTTAGATGGATTTCGAGATTCATCACGGCCTACAGCAATCTTGCCAATTTCATCTATATGTTGAAACTCACCCATGGTACGAACTAAGTATTCATAAAAGTTCTCCTTAATGGTGCCGCCAGGATAATTCAAATTTGATTCAGATATTGTCTTTTGAATATCAACAATTCCAAGGTCGGATATTTTGAGCCTGCCCTGGTCAACTGAAACTAATATTTCTTCATCTGCACCCCCAGAAATATTAGCCGAGGCAACCCCATTAATTTTTTCCATCTCATCTTTAACCCACTTGGTCGCAAAATGTTTTAGCTTCACCCCCGACCGCTTATCGCTTGCCACGCTAATAGTAATAACGGGCAATTCAAATGGATTGTATTTAACTACAGTAGGCTCCTCCGCATCTCGTGGCAAACGCGCTTTAATCAAATCTATTTTTTCACGAACGCCCAAAGCCGCAAAGTCCATGCTTTGGCTCCAACCAAACTCAGCCACAACTAAAGAAATACCTTCTCTTGATACGGATGTAACGCTACGTAAGCCAGGCGTGCTACCAACGGCTTCTTCTATGGGCTTAGTGATTAAGTTTTCAATTTCTTCAGGCGCTGCATTGGCATAATTAGTAACAACGGTTAATTTTGGATAAACAATTGGAGGGAATAATTCTTGGCTTAATTTAGTTATAGAAATAAAGCCAAATAATAGCACACCCACAAAAAACATAATCACGGATACGGGGCGTCTAATTGAGAATGATGGTAGAGACATGATTAATCGGCTTCTATATTCTTAGAATATATTTTCCTGAACTTCAGTAACTTCTACTTTGGATTTTTCTTCTAAGTCTTGTTGAATGTCTGCGACTAATATTTCGCCTTCTTCAAGACCTGCTTTAATTTCGACGGCGTCAGGTGTCGCATACGCGATTTGTATGGGGCGAATTTCAATAGTGCCTTGAATTATCTCCTGAGACATTTCATCGGACAATAGGGCTTGACTTGAATTTTCGTCTTTATTATCGGATTCACCAGATTCTTCAGCTCCTTCTTCAGGCGTCCCCTCAGGTGCAATGTCAGCTCCATCGGGATGAATGACATACACAAAGTATTCTTGTTCCTTTTTTCTAAAAGACGAACTGGGAATAACTAGTGTATTGTCTTTTTCATAAATCAAAATACCAACACGGCCGAACATACCAGCTTTTAATTTTTCGTCTTCGTTAACTATCCTTGCCTTAACTTTGAATGTGCGTGTTCTGCCCTCTACTATAGGCGAGATAGATTCTATTTCACCATTAAAGGTATCTTGCGGATATGAATCAACAGTCATAGTGACTTCCTGACCTACTTTAATTTTATTCATATCTTTCTCAATAATACCAAATTCGACATAAGCATCTGTTAGGTTAACAAACGAGCCAAAAATGTCATTCGGAGTTACAAAATCACCTTTTTGCTTTTCAACTGTTCCAATATAACCGTCATATGGCGCAACCAAGTTGGTTTTTTCGTATTCAAGCCTTGCAGATTGATATTCTAAGCGAGCTTGTTGAACCTTCGCGTCAATAATAGAACCTAATTCGAATAGGGCTTCTTGGCGCTCCATCTCATTTTTGGAATATTCCAATTTCAACAAAGCTTCGCGTTGATCTAAGCTACCAATGATGTCGCCCTCAATGGCTTTTTCACCATCTCTAAAATTAATATATTCCAAATACCCGCTTTCGGAAAAGCGCATTTCAATTTCTCTATAGCCTTTAACTGTGCCCAGAGCAGGCAAAGTGTCCGTAAAATCAATTCGCGATACTTTAAAGCCCTTTACCGGAATAGCTATATCATCGATGGTTTTTTTCTCAATAATTTTTTCTTTTTTTAGACGTGGTATACCATTCTCAAATTCCACGAATTTTGATAAATAGGAATACGCTAGAATGCACACAACAATAAATATAATTATTTTGAATAGGCGCTTTTTCTTAAGCAGCCGTCTTCTCTTACTAGGCTCAGTTTTTTGTACGTCTATATTAGTTTCGTTCGAATCCATAATATCCCTCTATTCCAATCAAACCATTCATATTATTTATTGCATCTTTAGCGCTAATCAATGAAGTTATCTTTGCATAGCTTTCTTCAGCAAAAGAAACTTTTTCATTAAGCAATTCTGATAATTTTGCTTCTTCCATACCCGTTGTATGTTTCAGAATTAATAAACGTTTACTTCTAAACTTAATCTTAGTCTCAGCTGTTTTGATTTGTAATACAGCATTTTTGAGTTCGTAATACGCTTGCCTTGCCGCAATTTCCTGCGTAATTTTTTCACTCTCGTACTCAGCCTTGGCTTTAAGGTAATCCGCCTTGGCAATATCTTCATCTGTGGCATCAGCCAATTTATCTAATAAATTCATCGTCCATGAATGCTGCCAATCTTCTGAACCCAGAAAAGACGATATCGTTGGCCCAAAGAAGCGTCGTCTATACGAATAATTCAGCGTATTAGCTTCCCATGGCATGGTGACTTCAATTGCAATGAATTTTTCATCTTCCAGATCTGGACTGGTGGCATGGTCAACGGCGACCTCACCCGCCAAACCTAAGCTTCCTCGCAAATCAACACGTGGCTTCCTTTTGGCATCAAATACTTTCAAACCATAATAAGCAACTTTTGCAGTCGATTCTTTGATTTTAATTTCCATATTATTATTCATAACCATACTCAAAAAATCTTTTAATTCGACTTCGGGTTTATTGAACTCAAGGCCCAAATCAATAGCCAACGAGGTTTCCAATTGCACTCCCATAGCTTGCTCCAAAGTTAATTTTGCGGCCTCTAATTGTGTTTGCGCTGAAATGAATTGAAATTCAGCTTGATCAAGAATCGAAGTAAGCTCTAGATGATCTATTTCCGCAATCAATTTTTGTTCATAAGCCTTATTCGCCGTATTCATATATTCCGTTAAATCCTTAAATAAAGCCTCTTGATACTTCAAATTATGCTCTGAACTAACAACTTGATTATATGCTTGCGCGGCCGAGCCAGCCGCATTTGAAATTTCTTGCTCATACTTATATATGTCTGATTTTAAATTCGCTTCAGCTTGTTTAATGGTTATTATGAGCTCTCCTCCATAATATAAGGGTTGTGATGCATTGAGCTTAAAGCTCTCACCTGAGTAGGCGCCACCCGCTAACTGACCCCCGTTTACTTTTATTTCGCCGCTCATTGTTGGAAACAATGCACGTTTGGCTTCAAATAATTTGCGTTTTGACCCGTCAACTCTTTTCTTTGTTTCCTGAATTAGCAAATTACTTTTTTTAGCAACATCAATAGCTTCCTCTAATGACAGCGATCCATCTGACAAAGCAACTTTATATGCCAATACCCCATCTGGAGGAGTTGATCGAGACAACCATGAATTGCTTCGCACAGGATTCGAGTCTATATCCCTTTCGATATTCAATTGCAATTCTTTGGCACGTTTATCATTAGGATCCAATCTAAGCGCATCACTGGCTAGTTCATAAGCCGTTGAATAATCCTGCGTTGATTGATAGGCAAATTTTGCATCTTTGATCAAAGTGTCTTGATAATCCTTTTTTTCTTGTATAACAAGTTGCTTAGCTTTACGTTCGGACTTTTCTTTTTCAATCTCATCACTTGTCTTTTGATTTTTGGCATTCGACGTCGGGCTAAAGGGCCAGAGAGAAAATTTTTTCTGAGGCTTAGGCTTAACCTCTCTAAGCTTAGGCTCCAAATTGGTTTTGGCTTGAGTCGTAAAAATCATTTTTGTTTTCTTCGACTTTAAGCGATCTACCTTTGGCTTAGTAATGGTTTGCCTAACCTCTTTTTCCATCGGGTTGTTGCCTAAACGCTTTTCAACCTCTTGAATGGCATCATCAATCTTAGTGATCAAATCACCAGATTGCCCAGCCTTTGATTCGGTGGCAAAATTTGCTGCTTGAGCTATAACCGAAATACAAATGAGAATTGTCAGGAATAATACACCAACAAATAACCTTTTGAATGAAGACATGGGTTTATTTATAATTTGCATTTTCATAATATGTGAAAGCATTTTATTATAATTAATAAGTATTGTCAAGATTGCTTAGTTTAGCTTAGAAAAGGTGTGTAGAATGGCATTACATTGAGATCTGCTAAAACTGGTTAAGAGATATCGGATATTAGGAGTAAATCAGGCCCAATCGAGCTCAATGAAATTGAATTTTAATTTAATTGAAACTCTATAAAGTAATGTAAATAATAGACTTAGGATATAGGTGTTTTAATCTGTGGCTTTGAAGACGCCTCTTTAAGACGTTTGCTATCTGTATCAATGCTAGCTAAAACAGCTATAGCGTGTTCGGCAATTTTTTGGGGAGAGAGGCTAATATTATCTAATAATATGTCTCTAGGCCCATGTTCTATGAATTCATCAGGTATGCCCAAGCATTGAACTTTTGCAGAATATTCCGCTCCTTTTGATAGGCTTTCTAGAACCGCTGAACCAAAACCTCCATTGAGGCAACCTTCTTCTAAAGTGAGTGTTACTTTAGTTTGGCCAACCCACCGACTAATCATTTCTTGATCTAATGGCTTAATGAAACGAGCGTTAATAATACTCGTTGAAATACCTTTTGCTTCTAGAATCTCTGCAGCTTCGATAGCATTAGCAACCATACTTCCAATGGGTAATAACAAAACATCGCTGCCCTCTTTAAGCAATTCTGCCTTACCTAATTTAATTTCGGTATGCGCAAAATCTTTTATTTGCGGAGTTGTTTCTTCAGCTATGGCGCCACGTGGGTAACGGCATGAAATTGGACCAGTTGTAAAATCAGTCGCGAATCGGACCATGAGTTCTAGCTCTTTACCGTCGCGGGGAGCCATCATAGTCATTCTTGGCAATAAGCGTAAATACGCCATATCAAAAGCTCCATGATGCGTGGGACCGTCCTCACCAACCAAACCAGCTCTGTCCATGAAGAGCATGACCGGAATATTTTGTAATGAGATATCATGTGCAATTTGGTCAAAACCACGTTGTAAAAAAGTTGAATATACTGTACAGGCTGGTCGCATACCCGAATAAGCTAAACCAGCACAAAAGGTCACACCATGTTCTTCTGAAATTCCTACATCAAAAAAACGATCTGGAAATTGTTTGGCAAAATCCGTCAAGCCCGTTCCAGCCGGCATCCCACCCGTTAAAGCGACTACCTTTTCATTTTCTTTAGCCACAGCACATAAAGTATTGCCATACACCTTTGTATAAGCTACAGCTGAGGATGATTTTTTCTTCAATTCACCCGTATTCACATCAAAAGGTGTGGAAGCATGCCATTTTACAGGGTCCGCCTCAGCTAAATGGTATCCCTTACCTTTTTGAGTGATGATATGAATCAACTTTGGCCCAGGTAATTTGAGAATATTAGGCAAAACCTCAACCATATCAACCAATTGGTGACCATCTAATGGACCAAAATAGCGAAAGCCCAAGTCTTCAAATAGTTGACCGGGAACCAAAAGATGCTTAGCGCTCTCTTCTATTTGACGAATTTTTTTTAATAAATGTTTGCCAACTCTCGGTATTTTATTCACCAATTTTTCAACGTCATCCCGCAGGTGATTATAAGTTGGGTTGCTAATAACTCGATTGAAGTACTTAGAAAGTGCGCCAACTGAGGGTGATATGCTCATTTCATTATCATTTAAAATTACAGTGAGGTTTTCGCGAATATGCCCGGCGTGATTCAAGGCTTCCAAAGCCATGCCGCTAGCAATGGACGTATCTCCAATGACAGCAACAACATTCTTTGTTTTTCCCCGTAATTTGGCAGCTGTTGCCACGCCTAAGGCCGATGAAATCGAAGGCCCGCCATGTCCAGTGGTAAACGGGTCATAAGGGCCTTCAGAAGCATTTGCCAAACCACTAATGCCCTTATATTGTCTAAAAGTCTTCCGAAAGGCATCGCGTCTGCCAGTAATAATTTTATGGGCTTGAACTTGATGGCCTACGTCAAAAACTAAAAAATCTTCAGGTGTATTCAGAACATAATGCAAAGCAATGGTCAAATCTGTGACCCCCAAACCTGCGCCCAAATGCCCACCAGTATCACCCACAGTTTCAAGCATCCAATCGCGTACTTCTCTAGCTAACTGCGGTAATTTTTCTTTAGGTAATTTGCGCATATCTGCGGGAGAATCAATGGTTTTTAAGATTTCATAAGAATTCATAGTTCAAGCTGTCCTATCATGCAAAAAATCAACAAAATTTATAAGAGTTAAACCCTTATTACCAAAAGGTTTAAGAATTTTCTTCGCCCCATCCCGAATGCGTGCAGCTTCGCGATAAGTTGCCTCAATTCCAATTAATGAGGCATAACCATCGCCGTCTATAATATCATCGACCAATTGAAACAGAAAGCCTATTAATTCTCCGAACTCACTTAATTTTTTAACCTTGTTCTGAGACTGCCCAGCTGCAATCGCACCCAATTCCATAGAAGCTCTTATCAATGCGCCTGTTTTAAGTTCATTAACTTTTTTTAATGAGACTAAGCCCTGTTTTTGTTGCTGGTAAGCAATGTCGGCAACTTGACCTGCCACCATTCCATAAGGGCCAATAGCATCAGATAAAATAGATACGGCCTTAATTAATCTTGCGGGTGGCAAACTCTTGGTTTCTGAAATAATTTGGAAAGCTAATGATAATAAAGCATCCCCTGTCAAAATCGCTGTAGCCTCATCAAAAGCCTTGTGACATGTTTTGCGTCCACGCCTAAAGTCATCGTCATCCATAGAGGGTAAGTCATCATGAACCAATGAATAAGCATGCACCATCTCTACAGCACAGGCAATACGCATGGCTTTAGCAGCTTCTAAGCCACACATTTTGGCTGATTCTAATACCAAAAATGGCCTAACTCGCTTGCCACCCGAAAACATGGAGTAACGCATGGCTTTGGCCAATATAGGTGGATAAGTTTTGTTTTTGGGCAAAAGCTTATCCATAGCTTTATCAATTTGCACAGCACGAGTTGCGAGTAATTTTTTAATTTGCATATTTATTAAGCGTCGTATTGAAAGTAATCACAAGCGTCATTGCGAGCGATAGCGAAACAATCTTGAGTTGCCTCTGGATTGCTTCTTCGCAGCTTCGCGCTCATCGCAATGACACTATTTAACTCCAGTATATTCATAGATTATTTCTTTTTTGTTTTTTCTTCGGGCTTTAATTTTTCGGTGACCAAATTACCTGACTTATCACGCATCAAGACTTCAATTTTCTTTTTTGCTTCTTCAAGTCGCTTAGAACAGGTTTGGGCTAATTGAATGCCTTCTTCATAATGCTTCAGAGAGTTTTCTAAACCCAAGTCACCAACCTCTAATTCTTCAACAATAGATTCTAACTTGTGCATAGTGTCTTCAAAATTCATATCTTTTACTTTCATTGGACTACCTCACTTGTGAATTCACCGTCGGCTAAACGTGTGCGTAAACGTTGCCCGGGCTTCAAGGCTCGGGTGGATTTTATAATGATGTTACTCTTTTCGTCAAATACAATGCTATAACCTCGTGCCAAACTTGATAGCGGGCTCAAAACTTCTAATTTGGCAATCAAGCCAGCAAATCGATGTGCATGTTGCGTATATTTTCTCTCTAAACCCATAGCCAATTTTTCTTGGGTGCGCTCAAGTCGTTCGATCGGCATTTCGAGCAATAGTTGCGGCTTGGTCATGAAGTGATTTTGTAAAATACGATCTAAACGCTCTTCACTTTCTTCCATAACGCTTTGCATTAAGCGCTTTAATTGTTTTTGGATGCGCTCAAGCGTCATCTCTAATTCTAAATGAATAGGAAATACCATTTCAGCTGCAGCCGATGGTGTTGGTGCACGTTCGTCGGCCACAAAGTCTGCTATGGTGTAGTCAACTTCATGTCCAATAGCAGAAATAATAGGAATATTAGATTCCACTATCGCACGCGCTACAATTTCTTCATTAAAGGCCCATAAGTCTTCCATGCTGCCACCGCCGCGGGCCAAAATAATCACATCAACATCATTGAATTCATTCAGGTCTTGGATTGCTTTTTGAATTTCATATTTGGCATCAGCGCCCTGAACCTGAACAGGAGCAATCACTAAATCAGCATTAGGAAAGCGCCTATCTAAAACATGCTGTATATCATGTATGACGGCACCTGATAGAGAAGTCACAATGCCAACTCTATTAGGGAGATAGGGAATTGGTTTTTTGGCTGACGCATCAAATAAGCCTTCTTCATATAACTTTTTTTTCAATTGATCAAAGGCAAGTTGAAGCTCACCTATGCCTTTGGGCTCCATGGCTTCAACAATCATTTGAGTGTCGCCACGCGGAGCATAAAAACTAACCTTTCCACGCACAACAACTTTCATACCGCTCTCTGGCTTAAACTTGACGCGACTATTACTGCCTTTGAACATGGCGCAGCGCACAACGGCCTTATCATCTTTAACAGAAAAGTACATATGTCCAGAAGAATGGTGAAGAAAACTCGACAATTCGCCTTCAACCCAAACATTAGAAAAATTATCTTCTAATGTGAAGCGGATATTACGATTCAATTCCGAAACCGAAAATACCTTACGCTCTTGTGTTGCGTAAGGATCTATTTCTATATCAAATTCATTCATATTTTACCCACGTCATTGCGAGGAGCGCCTGCCGGCAGGCAGGCGTAGCTGCGACGCGGCAATCTATGCTCGCAGTGGACTTAGATTGCCGCGTCGTCGTTATAATTTTATTACGACTTCTCGCAATGACGATTAGATTAAGCATATTATTTACTAGTTACAAAATCTGTCGCGCGTGTTTCGCGAACGACCGTGACGCGAATCTTACCCGGAAAGTGCATATTCTCTTTAACACTGGTTGACACTTCACGTGCCAAGGCGGGCATTTGTTCATCAGACACTTCATTGGGATTAACCAATATGCGGATCTCACGACCCGCCTGAATGGCAAAGACGCGCTCAACACCAGGGATGGCAATAGCAATTCTTTCCAAATTTTCTAAACGCTTAATGTAATTGTCCAAGGTATCTCTTCGAGCACCTGGTCGCGCACCACTAATCGCATCAGCAGCTTGGACCAAAATTGGCAAAATGCCCTTAGGGGCAATATCTTCATGATGCGCTTCAATGGCATGTATCACTTCTTCGGGCTCGCCATAACGTCTGGCCAATTCTCCACCAATCAATGCATGTGGGCCTTCCACTTCAGAAGTTACGGCTTTTCCTATATCATGTAATAAACCAGCACGTTTAGCTATAATTGGGTCAATACCTAATTCGCCTGCAATCACATTCATCATACCAGCCACTTCTTTAGCATGATTTAAGGAATTTTGACCATAACTTGTCCGATACTTTAAACGACCGACTAACTGGATCAACTCCGAATCCATATCGCCAATATCTAAGGCAAGAATAGCCTCTTCTCCCTCTTGTTTAATGCTTTCATCTAATGCTTTGCGCACTTTTCCCACAGTTTCTTCAATGCTAGATGGGTGAATGCGTCCGTCTTCAATTAATTGTTCTAATGCCAAACGGGCGATTTCGCGGCGCACAGGATCAAAGGCCGAAAGCACAACAGCACCCGGCGTATCATCTATAATCACGTCAACACCCGTCGCCTGTTCAAAAGTACGTACATTCCGGCCTTCTTTACCTATAATGCGGCCTTTCATTTCTTCACTTGGTAGCTGAACAACGCTCACTGTTGATTCAATGGATTGTTCTGCAGCGCATTTCTGAATTGCCTGAGCCACAATATTCTTAGCCTTTTTATCTGCCAAACTCTTAGCTTCATCGTCAACAGCCTTAATCATTTTACTAGCTTCAGCCCTAACCTCAACCTCCATACGGCGCAATAACTGACGCTTAGCTTCTTCAATAGCTAACCCCGAAACTTTTTGCAAACGCGTATTCTCTTCTTTGATTAATTGAGTCAAACTTTCTTTATCGACTTCGATGTCCTTATGAATTTTGGCTGATTGCTCTTCTTGTTTTTTTAATTTAGTATCTCGCTCCTGTATGAATTGCATCTTTTCTTCGATATCGCCTTCACGTTCGCGAATTCGTCCAGACCATTCTTCTAATTCTCTTTGTCGAATTTCATGCTTCTCATCAAATTCTTGTTTAAGCCTTAATAAATACTTATCAGCTTCTTTTTGCATCTCAGCTTTTTTTCGTGCCATGTCCCTTTGTGCTGACACACGAATTTCTTCAGCACGGATTTCGGCACTTCTTATCTTTCGCTCGCCTACCTTTTTTCGGACAAAATAGCCCAAAATATAAAAAGCAGAGCCAAAAATAATGCTAAATGCTAAGAATGTCAATATACTAGTTGTACTCATAGCGTCACTCCATCAATCAGTTAATATATTTATTATATTCAATATTTTTAAGCAGTCAGAACAATTTGAACAGGAGCGTCATGCTTCTCCGTCGGAACTATATCCACATACTGGCAATCAAACGCTAGGCCAATCCGACAAACGCTAGGGCTCAATTCATTTAAAAGGCGGTCATAATAACCTTTGCCTCTACCAAGCCGATTACCATTCGCATCAAAAGCTAAGCCAGGTACCACCACACAGTCGATTGCACCAAGCTGAACCACATTCGTCTTTTCGTCTATAGGCTCAAGAATGCCAAATGAACCCACTTCTAATTGGTCATCACCCAATGACTGAATCTCTCTAAGCGTCAATATATCTGAGGTTGCACTCACCTTGGGCACTACTATTTTCCGACCATTACCTAAACAGTCACGAATCAAACCTAATGTATCCACTTCCTCTGAAGTTGATAAATAAACTAATATCGTTTTTGATTGCTTAAAACCACTTAACTCCCTTATCTTGAGGCGTATCAAATTACTTTGCTTTGACTTAGCTTCTGGAGATAATTGGATTATATTTTCTTTTACTCTTTGTCTTAGAACTTGCTTGCCTGTCTTCATTGGGCTTAAAAATAATTAAATATTAAATTCATAAGCGTCAATAGACTTGGTCGGTTGGGCCTTAATGTGTGAGCGCGCATCTTCAACCAAGTCTTGCAAAGTGATATTAGAAAGTTTATCCGTAATTCCCAAATCAAACTTATTCCAAAATAATTGTGAAGCTAAGTGCGCCACAGGTCTTTTGCGAATGACTCCATTGCTTTCGGGCGATGCAGCCACTCGAACCTCTTCACCAACCGCTTTAAGTAAATCCGCAATCGACACCTCGCAAGGCTTAATTTGAAGGCGATAGCCTCCACCAGGACCACGATTAGCCATAATCCAACCTTGTTTTTTTAATTTATTCAAAATTTGTTCTAAATAAGATGCTGATATATTCTCTTCGGTTGCAATTTGGCTTACCGAAACAGCATGCTCGCCATAATGGTCAGCCAAATACAGCATAGCTTTCAGACCATAAGTGGCTTTAGTAGAGAATTTCACGTCTTGCCTAATACAGAAGTCAAAATCACGTGACTCTAACTTTCACTATGCGAATTTGCTCTTTAATTTCATCTAGTTTTTGCAAAATAAGGTCTTGGTTCTTGGTTAAGGCTTGTATTTGTTGTTTAATGGCAGCTAGGTCTGTTTGCTTTGCTTCCGCATAGACATTCAATGCTTGTGTGCCCAGTACGGCTATTACAATGATTAACATAGCAGTGGTTTTAAAACTCATATATCACTCCTTTTCCGTTATAAAAAGAATTATTGTCTTAAAGGCCACGACGATAAATATAGCTGAGGGGATGCCCACTGACCAGGTAGGAAGGGGAATTAATTGGGCGACCATATACTGATTTATTAAAAAATAAGCGCCAAACGCCAGGGCTATACCAAATCCATAAACCCAAAGTTGTTTCATGCCTTTATTCAAATATCCGAAGCGCCGTCAGAAGACTCTGCTTTGATGCCCTTACTTTCTAAGTATGCAATCGCTTTGGCGAGAATTTCGTCCGTTGCTTCTAATTCTAGAGTCATTTCACCGACTGTTTCGGTGACCCGCGCTCGGCGAATATTTGGCATAACATCAAATTCTTTAGCCATCATAAACATAACAGGTTCTTTAATCAAATCTTGAGGGAAAGTTAATTGAATGCGTTTAACTGACATAATTGCCTCCTTTATTATTGAGCGCCACCAGCTATTGCGGGAATAATTGACACTTCATCGCCATCTTTTAATACTGTTTCAGGGCCTTGCATAAAACGAATGTCTTCTTCGTTCACATAAACATTCACAAAACGGCGCAATTTGCCTTCTTGATCGCAAAGGCGGTCTTTAATACCCGGAAATTGGGATTCTAAGCTACCAAGCATTTTTTCGACGCTAGTTACATCACAAATGACTTCAGCTTCATTATTTGTTAATTTTTGAAGAGGTGTTGGGATTCTTACTTTAACTGCCATGTTATTTCTATGCCTCCTAAGCATTCATTATTATCATTATAAAAAATTATTTTTTCACTTGTTTTTCTAAAGCTTCTTCAAAAGATTGAAGATTGGGCTTCACTTGCCAAGGCTTGCCTATATGTTCGGAAATAGCCTCTTGTGTTTTAAGCCCATTACCCGTAATACAAATAACAATAGACTCATCTTTGGGAATACGCCCGCTTTCAATGAGTTTTTTTGCATTGGCTACCGTAACGCCACCTGCAGTCTCGGTGAATATACCTTCCGTGCGAGCCAGTAGCTTCATTCCATCAACTATTTCGGCATCCGTGACACATTCGCCTGCACCACCACTTTTTTGAATCACATCAAATGCATAAACACCATCCGCAGGATTTCCAATAGCTAAAGACTTAGCAATTGTATCGGGTTTAACAGGCTTAATGATGTCCACACCACTTTTCATAGCTTGAACAACTGGGCTACAACCTTCGGCTTGAGCGGCATAAATTTTTGTATCAACTTTATCAATAAGCTCAAGATTCAATAATTCATTAAAGGCTTTCCATATCTTGGTCAATAAAGACCCTGAAGCAACAGGCACAATCACGTGTTGGGGTGTTTTCCAACCTAATTGCTCTACAATTTCATAGCCCATTGTCTTAGAGCCTTCCGCATAATACGGCCTCAAATTAACATTCACAAAACCCCATTTATATTTATTGGCGATTTCTGAACAAAGACGGTTCACATCGTCATAATTACCATCTACAGCTACCAGATTGGGAGCGTATGCCAATGAGCCTATAACTTTGCCTAATTCTAAGTCTTTGGGTATGAATACATAACGTTTCAAGTCAGCGGCGGCGGCATTAGCGCTCACAGAACCCGCTAAATTACCCGTCGAAGCACAAGCTACTGTATCAAAACCTAATTCTTTAGCCCTAGTAAGAGCCACGGCCACAACACGGTCTTTAAATGATAAAGTTGGGTGACAAACTGAGTCATCCTTAATATAAAGCTCTTTAACACCTAATTCTTTAGCCAAATTGCGCGCTCGAACCAATGGCGTGAATCCAGAATTAAACCCAACCGTTGGATCACCATCTATAGGTAATAAGTCGCGGTAACGCCAAAGGCTTTTGGGACCAGCCTCTATAGACTCGCGCGAAAGATTTTTCTTAATCGCGGCATAGTCATAATCAACCTCTAATGAGCCAAAACAGTACTCACACACATATATAGCTTCAGCGGGATATGGCCTCTGACACTCTCTACACTTCAAACCTTTTATATAACTCATTTATTTATAACCACTTATGTTTTATCCACGTCATTGCGAGGAGTCGTAATAAACCGCTTAGCTGGGTCCATGCGCAGCTATGAAATTGTAAACGACGACGTGGCAATCCTATTGTTTATTGAGTGAACAGAAGCTTTCGCATTTCACAAATCTTAGCCGATGCTTAGATTGCCGCGTCGCTACTACGTGCGCCTCGCCTGTCTGCCGACAGGCAGGCAATGACGCGCTTCACCTGAATACCCTATTAAATTGGTTGTGTATTCTATCATCTTGGATATTCTAGATCAATCTTCCATAAATTCTGCCACACTGAGGTAGCGCTCGCCCGAATCGGGAAAAATCACAACTATATTTTTACCTTCACCCAAGCGTTTGGCTACCTGCAAAGCACCCCACAAGGCCGCACCACAAGAAATGCCGGCATTAATGCCTTCTAACCTACAAACTTGGCGTGACACATCAAAAGCATTTTGATCAGATACTTTAATAATTTCATCAACAATGGCGCGATTCAATATTTCGGGCACAAATCCAGCGCCGATTCCCTGAATCAAATGCCCGCCAGCATCTCCTCCAGACAAAACTGGTGATGCTTCAGGCTCAATGGCAACAATATGAATTTGAGCATTATGTTTTTTCAAAACTTCGGCCACACCCGTAATCGTGCCTCCTGTACCAACTCCGGCAACAAAAGCATCAATTTCGCCTTCTGTATCATTAAGAATTTCTTTAGCCGTTGTTTTGCGATGTGCGCTAGGGTTATCAGGATTGGTGAATTGACTTGGCATAAAAGCACTTTCTGTCTGCCCAATCAATTCCCTGGCTTTATCAACCGCTCCACGCATACCTTCGTCAGCTGGCGTTAATACCAATTTTGCGCCATAGGACTTGAGGATATGAATCCGCTCAACGCTCATACTGTCAGGCATAACCAAAACAACTTTATAGCCCCGTGCGGCACCTACCATAGCTAAACCTATGCCCGTATTACCGCTAGTCGCCTCAATAATGGTTGCGCCCTCTTTAAGAATCCCAGACTTCTCTGCTTGTTCAATCATATTCAAGCTAATGCGGTCTTTGACACTTCCGCCAGGATTAAAGACTTCTAATTTGGCATAAATATTCGCCGAACCCTTTGGAACAATACGATTCAATTTAACTAAAGGGGTATTACCCACTAAATCTGTAATAGAATTGGCAATGCGTTTCATAAAATATTAATTTCCTCTTGTCTAACGTCATCACCATTAATACGATAAGACTTTAAGTCTGGATTATCCATATCTGCTAAAGACGCGATTAAATAACTCACCTCTGGATAAAATGCCATGGCTCTATCCGTTTGTGAAGGTTCTGCTTTTGAAGCTACATGCGAATGAAAAATACCTATCAGCTCAACGCCATCATCATCAAATTTTTTAAAAGCCTTCATTTGTTGTTTGGGATCCATATTATAAGTCACGCTTGAGTGGTCCATATTATCAACGGGATAAAAATACTTCATTTCTCCATCTTTACCCGCTGCAAAGCCGCAAGCTTCTTGAGGGTAAACATCTTTTGCATGTTTAATCATTTCGTCATAAACGTCTTTTGGAATCTTCACGCTAACCCCCATTTCTTTTGAATATTGCGTTCAATGTTCTTGAATATCAATTCATCAACAATAAAACCAATAATACCAATAGTCACAATCAAAATAATTAAGTCGCCAGTATTTTGTGACTCAACTACATTATTAATACGTCGTCCAAACCCACCAACCGCAATAATTAATTCGCCAGCCATTAGTGCCCGCCAGCCAAATGCCCAAGCTAATCTCAATCCATCTAATATCTTAGGTATAGCGGCTGGTACAATCACATACCAAAACAAATTAATTCCTCTAGCGCCCATCACTCGTCCAGCATGCACAAATATAGGACTAACTTGCCGTACGCCAGAGTCTGTATTCACAATAACAATTCCAGTGCCGCCCAAAACAATTGTAAAAATAACTGCAGCTTCGGTTAAACCAAAGAAATATGTCGCCACAGGCACCCATACAATGCCCGGCATAGACTGCAAGGCTACAACCAAAGTACCGCATGTGCGATGCAATAAATTTGACCGACCAAATACCAAGCCAAGTGTGATGCCAATCAAGACTACCCAGCAATACCCAATTAACATTCGCTTCAAACTCAGCGCAATATCTAAAACAAAAGCCATATCAACCATAATTAAATCCCAAGCCCATCATCACTAAAAGAAACGATGTGGCAATGTTTCAACCCGTCATTGCGAGTTCGTAGCAACGACCTGTCGTCATTGCGAGGAGTGCGTAGCAACGACCTGTCGTCATTGCGAGGAGTGCGTAGCAACGACGTGGCAATCTCACAGACAAAGCTTTTTGTCTGTGGATCTACAAGGACCTCACAGTCTCGGTCCGTTCGTAGCATGGGCTCTTTATTCATCGCCCACGAACCGTCGCTTCGCTCCTCATGA
Source organism: Candidatus Omnitrophota bacterium (assembly GCA_047639455.1). Classification (GTDB taxonomy): domain Bacteria; phylum Omnitrophota; class Gorgyraeia; order 2-02-FULL-51-18; family JAGOUK01; genus JBLINS01. The sequence goes on along the minus strand of JBLINS010000006.1, from coordinate 24,755 downwards.
TGACGGCTAGCGCCTCGCTCTTCGGAATGAGAAGTGAGCATACTCATTTTGCGATAACGGTTTTTCAAACTCATTATTAAATACCACTACCTAAGTCTTTTTGAATTGGTATAGCCATGCCTGATTTGGAATAGTGGTAGTCCACACCGATTTCTTCTTGGGCAACCTTTTCAATTTCATTCGCCAATGACTTCATGATCCGATTTTGGATTTGAACCAATGCAGGGTCACCTTCATGACGTGGTCTCGGCAAATCAATGACATATTCATTCTTAATCGTACCAGGCCTAGCTGACACCTCGAGAACCCGATCAGCCAAAAAAGTTGCCTCACGCACATTATGCGTCACTAAAATAATTGTTTTTTTTGTCTTGCGCCATATTTCTTCTAATTCTATTTGTAACAAATTACGCGTTTGTGCATCTAAAGCTGAAAAAGGTTCATCCATCAAAAGAATATCGGGATCCACAACCAAAGAGCGAGCTAAAGCAGCTCTCTGTTTCATACCACCCGACAATTCATGCGGATAGGCATTTGCAAAGCGACTCAAATGCACCATTTTTAAATACTCCATGGCTTTCGCGCGTCTCTCAGCAGCTTTCATGCGTGACATCTTTAAGCCAAATTCGACATTAGCTAATACTGTCATCCATGGAAACAAGGCCGATTCTTGAAACATCACCACACGCTCTTGAGAAGGTTTGTGTACTTCATCACCATCAACGAATACCTTGCCTTGACTAGGAAATTTTAAGCCCGCCGCCATATAAACTAATGTCGACTTCCCACAACCAGTGGGGCCTAATAAAGCAATGAATTCGCCTTGCTTAACTTCAATATTAATGTCTTGGAGCACAGGAACGCGCTCACCTTTATTATCATAATACTTAAAAACATTATCGAATTTAACTTTCACTGATGTAGGCCGCATTCTTTTTTATCAGGAGATTCCCACCACCAACGCCCGGCGCGCTCATCTTCGCCATCAGACACAGCTCGCGTGCAAGGAGCGCAACCAATAGATCGATATTTTTGTTTAAAAAGCGCGTTCATCGGAATTTGGTTTTGTTCTGCAAAATCTTTAACCTGAGTCTCTGTCCAATTAATCAACGGATTAACTTTGATCAGACCCGCGTGCTTGGGGTCAGGCTCAAATGCGTTCATTTGCGACCGAGTCACAATTTGGTCTTTGCGTATACCCGTTATCCAGGCTTTTTTTGCAGATAATGCCCTGTTCAATGGCTCGACCTTACGGATAAAGCAACATTCTTTGCGTGCCTCAACTGAGTCTCTAAAGGAATAAAAACCCTTCTCCCGAACTAATTGTTCAACACTATTTTGATTGGGGAAATAAGTCTCTATATTAATATTATATTTGACACGGATGGCTTCCATAACTACATAAGTTTCCTCAGGTAGCCGAGCTGTGTCTAATGTGAATACTTTGAACTTAGGGTTTATTTGGTGGGCTATATGGATTAAGACATTATCTTCTACGCCAAAGGAAGAAGCTAAGGCAATGTCTTCTCCGAATAATTCAAAGGCTTTTTTAAGCACTAAATCAGGACTTTGACCCTCAACTTCTGTATTAATTTTTTTTAATTCTTCTTCGTCCATAATTAATCCTAAATTAATGAGTCATCTCAATGTTTCATAACACCTCGTCATTGCGAGGCGCGCGTAGCAGCAACGTGGCAATCTAAAACTTAGATTTGATCAGGCTAAGATTGCCGCGGCCAAAAAACGGCCTCGCAATGACGTGGCTAATAAACTTTACGGCACAAAACAACATATCTACCTATGCCCTCGTTATAATGCCACCACCAACAACTAAGTGGTTGTCCACAATCACGAAACGTCCGGTTTCTTGGATTTCTTCAAAATAATCAAAAGCAATGTCTTTTTTAAATTCCAAAATTATTTCGGCGACTTCATTCTTAGCCACTTCATGATGTTCTACCGAAACTTCATCTAATGTTGAAGAATTGATCACACGGATCACTTCTTTAACCTGGCAAGTTGCATCCTGCGTTGTTAGCTTAACCACATACGTTTTGCCTTTTTCCAAATGTTGTTCGCCCATCCAAAAAATATTAGCCTTAAATTCTTTTGCTACATTAGGCTGACTTGCCTTATGACAGAGCACTTCGCCTCTTTCAGCAAAGATTTGGTCCTCTAAAACAATGCCTATCGATTCTCCAGCGACCGCGGTTGTTGTCTTATCCGCATTCCATTTTTCTATCGACTGAACTTTGGCCGTTTTTTTAGAAGGTAAAAATAATAATTCATCACCCACATTAAATTGACCAGCCTCAAGTCGGCCAGCAAATATCCGTTGTTTGTCCCAACGATAAACATCTTGCAAAGGAAAACGCAAAGCCTTATCAATAGCTGTTTGATGATGCTCTAAGCCATCTAATAACTCAATTAAAGTCTTACCTGTGTACCAAGGCATTTGAGATGTCTTTAAGACAACATTGTCGCCAACATAAGCTGATATAGGCACAAAATCAACAACCTTCAAATTCAAAGACTTTAGGTAAGCTTCATATTCAGTGCGTATTTGATCATAAACTTCTTGCTTGTAACCAACCAAATCCATTTTATTGACAACAATCACTATGGACTTAACGCCTAATAATTTTAGAATGGTCGCATGCCTCTTAGATTGTTCGCGCAATCCCTCTTCAGCATCAACCATAAGCAAAGCCGCATCGGCACTAGACGCACCCGAAATCATATTCTTTAAAAATTCTTTATGGCCCGGGGCATCAATCACACAATAGTCACGCGTCTTAGTCTTAAAAAATACTTGTGACACATCAATCGTCACACCCTGATCTTGCTCTTCTTCCAAGGCATCAAGAAGAAAGGCATATTCAAACTTAGTGCCTCGATCTTCACAGAGTTTTTTTACATACTCCATTTTTTGCGGCAATATAGAATCCGTTTCATGCATAAGCCTTCCAACCAAAGTTGACTTACCATGATCGACATGCCCAACAAATACTATGCGCAAGGCTTTTTCTTGCAATTCAATTTTTGTTTCTGTCTCTAAACCATTGGTATCAGTGCTCATTTTCAATTCCTTTTATCTTAAAAACCTTATTTTGATTCAATGTCATCCTGAGTCACGCGAAGCAAGTGGCGTAAGGATCTCACAGAAACCGCGCAGCAGGATCCATGCGTAGCTATGAAACCGCGCAGCAGGATCCATGCGTAGCTATGAAACCGCGCAGCAGGATCCATGCGTAGCCATGAAAAACCTTTTGCTAAAACAATCATCTCTCACTCGTCATCCTGAACCCAGTGTTTTTTGCTGGGTGTGAGGATCTCCCAGAAGAGCCTTTTGCTGGGGGATCCTTACGGATTTTGCTTCGCAATCCTCAGGATAAAATTCGTGTAAAAACTTACTCTCCCTACGGTCGCGTAAGTTCAACCACCTCGTCATCCTGAACCCAGCGTTTTTTGCTGGGCGTGAGGATCTCCCAGAAGAGCCTTTTGCTGGGGGATCCTTACGCATTTTGCTTCGCAATCCTCAGGATAAAATTCGTGTAAAAACTTACTCTCCCTACGGTCGCGTAAGTTTAACACTCATTTTACATGTATCCTTTAGCGCGTAATTTTTGCATGGCGTAGCGTTCGGAGTGATCTTGGCCACGTCCAGCACGCTCAGAAATTTTAGTATCTTTTAATTCAGCAATAATTTTGTCTATGGTATCCGCATCAGAATCAACTGGTTTGGTAATAGGTTGGCAACCAAGCGTACGATAGCGCTTACCATTTTTGGCATAATACAAATCTACGACAGGAATATTTTCGCGCTTAATATAATTCCAAACATCTATTTCAGTCCATTCAAGCAATGGGTGAATGCGTACATGCATATCTTTAGAATAATCAGATTGAAATTGATTCCATAATTCTGGCGGCTGATCTTTGTAGTCCCATTCAAAATCAATATTTCGAGGTGAAAAGAATTTTTCTTTAGCGCGCGTACCGTCTTCATCGCGACGTATGCCAACAATCAATCCATTCCATTTTTCTTTTTCGATGAATTGTTGTAAGGCCACTGTTTTCATTTCATGACAAACGGTGATGGGGTCATTATTTTCGTAGTTAATACCCCGATCGATTGCATCTTGATTCACACCAACAAAAAGGTTGAGATTCCATTCTTTGGCGAATTTTTCTCTATATGCATACATTTCTTTAAATTTGTGGGTTGTGTCGATATGTGCACATTGAAAAGGTACTTGGCCTAAAAAGGCTTTGCGAGCAAGCCACAATAAAACTGTGGAGTCTTTACCCATTGACCAAAGCATGGCGATATTATCAAATTTTTTATAGGCTTCTCTTAAGATGAATATAGACTGATTTTCTAAAGCGCTTAAATGATCCACTATTAACTCCAATTCCCTATCAATTTGGTTATAATTACAATCCCAATAGTATATATATCACCACCATTTAAGTCAAGTATATGGGGCAGCCACCACTCACAAAGCGCTTGAGAGCTTTTTAAGCCTATCTAGGAAGAATGTGCCGTGCCACAGCTCAAGGGATTGAGACTCATTTGGCTTTAAAAACCTCTTTATATCAGCGCTTGCTTTTGTGAAATCGGTTTGATTAATCTTATTTTTCATTTCATGGATATACCATGCCTTGTCCACGGTAATATTCTGGCCCTTCCATGGGCCTGCCTGTTCAATAGCTGCAGACAATAAACCATAATTAACCTTTATTCCCCTACGCACGTACCACAAAAAGTCATACCAATCTCTGCCCTTCGTATATTCTCTACATAGCAAAGCGTGGCTCTTGCTCGCAAATAAACTTGGCTTATCTTGAGTGATGATTTCAAATGCAAATGGATAATCGTGAAATTTAATTTCAAAATCACTTCCGGCTGGAGGATTGGTGTCAATTTCTAGTTTAATATTAATGTCCCGTGGCTCTTTGCCTGGTTTAAAGTGCTTAAAATTCAGCAGCTTAACCAAAGAACTGTCTTTGATGAATTCTTTTTGTAGTGTTTTTGACAAATCGTATTTATCTTTGATCCTGCAATCGAATCCATACGCTTTTAATTCGCGGTTCAAACCTTCAAGATATGCTTTTAGTTTAAAATCCGATTCTTTCTTAATTAAAACAAAGTCCAAATCTTCAGAGAATCTTTCTAAGCCATACAATATCCTAAGGCATGTGCCGCCCTGAAAGGCTGCGTGTTTAAAAAACCCCGACCGTGAAAGCCCAGCCAAAACGACTTCCTGCGCAATTTCCCTGAGAGCACTCTCCTCTTCTTGCACCGATTGACTATGATATGAATCTAATCTTCCTTGAATTAGTTTGATACTCATCGCAACAACTCTTTCTTTATACTAGTAATGAAGCTTTGTACTTGCTTACTTCTAGAGGCTAAATACAACTCCTCTAATACACCAAAGTCCACGTCTTGGAACTTGTCCTCATCAATTCTCATATCATTAAGCAAAGGCTCGAGCCCACGCCATTTTTTTTTATGCATATAGACATAATCAATCAAAGCGCGCCAAGGCGTCGCCATAAGATAAGCACCAGATTCCGACTCCATTCTTTGAACGCCGGCTAAGAAATTATTTGAAGGAATATGAAAATAACTAAAGTTTCCAACTTGAGTTTCGAACTCCAGGGATCGCTTAGAACTAACATTAGTGATGGTGTAAACAGCTTCGGGAATCCAGCCGTGATAGGCCAAAGCGGATTCGCAGCTCACATATGAAGGCCCATAAATTTTCTGGGCAATTTCATATAAATTAAATGGTTTGCGTCTAAATTTCTCAGATAATGCATATAGACCCCGACGTAAATGAATAATCTGTCCAGATTGAATGGCCCTTTGGATCAAACCATACCTACTAGCATTTGATCCCTTGACCAACTGTTTCACAATAGTGTCCGAAAACACATCTGAAGGAATACTCTCAATAATTTTTCCAGCTAAAACATTCATTTGACTACCACTGTGCCTGATTATATATGATAGATACTATCATATAATGATAGTTACTTAGAAATATAGCATATTATTAGCCTATATTCGATTAAAATTGACTAATACTATTAAATTTCGATAGTATTATGTATATATACAAATTAAATTTGTAATAGATTAATGAGCTCTAATAGACTTCAAATACGCTTGGAATTTGGCTTCTTGGCCTTGGCTGGTGGGCTCATAATAGACCTTATTGGTGGGCAAATACTCTTGTTCGACGTGATGGCCAGCGTAATCATGGGCGTATTTATAACCCTCTCCACGACCTAGTTTTGCGGCACTCTTATAGGAGGCATCTTTGAGATGTGCGGGTATCTCTAAAGAGCGACCCTCTTTAACATCATCTGTGGCCTTATTTATAGCCATATAAGCTGCATTCGACTTGGGCGAACAAGCTATATAGGTAACCGCTTGGGCTAAAGGAATTCTGGCCTCAGGCATACCAATGAATTCGGATGCCTGCAAGGCTGCGTTGGCCAGGATCAATGCCTGCGGATCAGCATTGCCCACGTCTTCTGCTGCACAAATCACTATCCGCCGCGCCAAAAACCGGGGATCTTCGCCCGCATAAAGCATTTTGGCCAAATAATAAACAGCAGCATTCGGGTCAGAGCCTCGCATCGACTTAATTAGAGCAGAGGCATGGTCGTAATGACCATCTCCATCTTTATCATACCGCACGGCTTTTTTCTGAATCGACTCTTGAGCGGCCTCAATATTGAAGTGGACTTGGCCTTGTTCATTAGGTTGAGTAGAAAGAATACCTATCTCTAATGCATTTAATGACTTACGAGCATCACCATCACATGCCTTGGCCAAAAAGCTCAAAGCCTCATCATCTGCCACTGCCTTAGCCTCACCCAATCCTTTAACTGTGTCCCCAATGGCTCGCTTCAATATATCCACTATCTCAGCTTCTTCTAAGGACTTGAGCTCAAATATCATTGAGCGAGAAATCAAAGCGGGCACTATAGAGAAAAATGGATTATAGGTTGTCGCCCCGATGAGAATAGGGTTGCCCTTCTCAACATCAGGCATCAACACATCTTGCTGAGATTTACTAAAACGGTGTATTTCGTCTACAAAAAGTATCGTTTTTTTGCCCGTGGTCTTGAATTGACTTCTAGCTCTATCCAAGGCCTTGCGCATATCGCCCACATTACTAGACACAGCATTAATGCTTTCGAAGCGAGATTTGGTTTCATGAGAAATAATTAGGGCCAAAGTGGTCTTACCAGTCCCAGGAGGACCATAAAAAATCAAAGATTGGAGCTTGTCTGCCTGAATCACACGCCTCAATAAGGAATTGGGCTTGAGTATATGCTTTTGGCCAAAGAATTCTTCAAGTGAATGCGGGCGCATCCGACTAGCCAAAGGCTCAGACCCTTTTTCTTCCTGCGTATTTTTTTCGGACACAAATAAATCCATACATTAATACCCTATGTAGACATATTGAATTAGAGGCGAGAGAGGATATTTAAATAGTCCTCATTAGACATCTTCAACGTGTTGAGATTGCTCTTGATTTCCATAAGAGGAAGGTCTTTTTTACAAGTAACCACAAGAGGTTTGTGAAGACCTGATTTTTTGTAAATTTTATGGTCACCAACTTGACGTGCCAGAGTACAGCCAATATACTTTAAAAACTTCTCAAATTTTTTATGATGTATTGGTGATATCTTAGGCATTTATGATGCGAGAGGAATTTTAATAGACTGTAATCTGTCTTCAATTAAAACTGGTGGAGCAAATTGATTCTTTTCCTTAGTCCAACCACATTCGCTCAAAACTTCATCCCAAGTATTCATTTTTGTAACTTCTTTAATGAACAGGTTTAGAGATATATTAAAATTATCTCTTGCTTCCTCATATGTGTCGCCATGCGATGCTAGGTTTAGAGCTGGCGTGTAACATACAAAGACCTTACCCTCTTTCATGTACATAACTGGGATTTTGGCTTCAATTTGAGTCTTTTTAACAGGTTGTTTTCTCATATTTAGAGTATACCATCCAATCTTTAGCATTACCAATATGACTCACAATATTGTCTAGCGCCTCTAAAACGCCAACTTTAGTCAACGTCTTAATTATGTCTAATTATTAGCTCGTACCCGCATAATCGCTATGTCCGGAACAATTATGATTGTTGACGTATTTTGTATTAATAAGAAGTTCCACTCAAGGGGCATGCTGTAATCAAAAGAATATGTTCATGCCCCTTGTGTTGGAACGCTGAATACAAAATAAAGTCTAAACAATCATCTTGTGAAGGATATGGCGATTATGTGGGTACAAACTTTTACTAGGAAGTAATTTGTGTCTATGTAGGTTAGGCCGAAGCTTCTATTGATCTTCTTATATCATCAGTGAATGATTCAAAAATGTGGTCTATAAAGCTACCTATTGCGGGTAAGCTTATTTCTGCATACCAAATAATTCTTTTATTGGTGGCATATGCCAAATCATCTATATGATTACGTTTAAAGGCTCTTCTATGAATCTTTTTGAAGTACCTACTAATGTCATCTTCAAAAAAGTTTTGATCAACTTCTTCTAATCCACTCCATTGAGCAAGAATGGCTGAAGAGACGAATTGATTCAATGAATCTATTACCTCACCTGGCTTAGCCGCTTGAGTTGGTGTGATAGAAATTCCTTGAGCATCCACTAATACTAGAAAATCATTTATTCCCTCATTGGCATTATAAGCTGCCTCAAAAGTATCCGAAGTCCCGGCAAAAACAATTCTTGGCTTGTCGGGTCTCTCATCGGTCGTATGCCGACTCACCACTTCATCCAAGCTCACAACCTCTATACCACTCACAAAAGTAAAGTAATCAAGATCAACCGCGCTTTCATCTATAAGTCGCCGTTTACTAAGCTCTTGTTTATACTGACTCAGCGCCTTAGCCTCCTCCACACCACCCACAAAGACTTGCTCGAATAACCCCTCAAACCTTTGCTCTTTATGTAATTCATATATCAAAGCTAGGTTGGGTCCCATAGACTTCACAAAGCTACTCATATCCGTGACTAATTCAAAGCTTTGTGTGCCTCCATCTAATAATCGACTCAAAACTCTCAGCCCCTGCCTAAAAACCACAATAGCCTCTTTAAGATTAAATTCAAATTCCGCATCATCCAATTCAAAATCTATTTCTTCACTATCACTTTTTAATAATAGCTCTCGAACCAATTCTTCATCAACATCTTGAGCCTCCCAATTACCAGACTCATCAACCACATAAGGAATATGATCGCGCACAGCAATACGCGTATAAGTATCGCTATCATATTGCAATGTTGTACTCCCAACACTCCCGCGAACCAATGCCAACCTTGCCACATTCAATGATGAAATACGACTCGTCATCCTCGTAGGTAATGTGGTACTAGGAAAGGTGAAATTAAGTTGGCCTTTGTCATCACGCATGGGATCAAAACTACTTATCAATAATCTGGCATTAGGTCCGCTTTGATAAACAAAGCCATCTTCTACAACAGGCTTTATCCCTACAGTATCTATCTGAACTTTGTCCTTAATCCTATGTAACTCACCATTAATATATATATCTTGAACTTGGCTTGCTAAGACGGAGCCTTGATTAGAAGCATACTCCGTCATTTCTTCACTGAGGAGAATAGGTAAATCCTCTTCTTCAATTAAATCATAAAAGACTTTGGCTAATAATTGATCTAACTCCAATAAACCACGCGGCTGCACTTGCCTTTGTTCCACGGTAAAGAATATATCTATATCTGTTATATCACCCAGGCTTGTTATCGCAGCTCTCGAAGCTTTTGTCTCCTTAAAAGACTTCCCCAATATACGACCACCTTGCAAATATGAATTAATAAAACCCGCATCTACTCCCAATTGACTAGCTTCTTCATAAAACCTATTTGCCACTAATTCTAGAATTATAGGTAAATTCCTAAGTACATACTCAAAATTTTTTGCTTTAGTCTCTGATATAGCAAGCTTTGCCTTCGCGTCTTCAATCGAAGGTAAATTGCGGCGAATTACATTTCGATAAAAAACTCGCATCAACTCAATTCTGGTCATCCTAGCCGACTCAGTTGCAGTGTTTCGGATGAATTGAATGGTGGCTGGATAGGTGGCGTCTTGATTGAATAATTTTAGTAAATTTGTGGTTTGGACAATGGATATGGGGTCTACTTTGAATGTGCGCGCACTTGATCTTTCGGACTCAAGGCCTTTTTTAATTTCTTGGGCGACTTGAAAAAAATAATAATTACCGGCGACTTCCGCGGCTGTTATTTCTAATGCTTCGAGTAAAGCCGTGTGGACGGAGTTATTAAAATCAATATGGTATTTTAATGATCCAAAATCAGACATATCGTTTATCACATCTTGATCTTCAAAAAATTCAGGATATAGATTATTCACCTGCTGAGAATTACGCATTAAGGCTGTTAAAGCTCCTTGGGCTAAGGAGTGTAAACCGGTCTCTGAAATATGTACTGACTTATTTTTTTCATACAATTCTACCAATCGATGAATGATATTAGGCGCATCCGTCACTCCTATTTGCGAGTAATTAGAAAGAATGGCTAACGCTTGATGAATACGAATATCATCATCTTTATATATGCCCTGAATATAAGATGTTAATTCACGAGCGGACCTATCCGCGAAGACAGAATGAATAAAAGCTCTCCCGGCCATATCCACCAACTCATTAACAGTATTCCTTGTATAAAGACTTTGACCCAAAGCTGCATTAGGTAAATTGCTTGGGGTATTAGCTAAAATTTCGGTTAAAACCGTAGGCGCAGTCTCACCATCCAATCTTTGCCTTCCCTCATATCCAATCAATTTAGCCGCCCATCCATAACGAGGAATATCAACCCTGGGGATTTCTATATTAAAAATAGGCATCGCACGCCGTCTTTCAATTGCTTCCGCGTCCGGAGCTTCGATTGGTCCAGCAAGTATAATACGCCTAATTTCACTATCACTCGGAAATACCATCCTCGCACCAGACAATGGTTCATTCCCATTTTGAATTTGCGTAGCATTCATTCGCGCAGGTTTAAATTTCGCCAACCTATCTTCTATAAGCTCCTCTAGCATTTCCTCACCTTCCATTGAGTATCTAATAACTTTGGATTTAATTAAGTCGTATTCTTCTTCTGTCTCAAAATAAAAAGGCTCATACCCATGTCTTATTAAAAAATAATTCATTAAAAGCCAAGCCAATCTATGATGCCCTTCAGCCGCGGCGGCAACATCTTCAGACGTAGCAGGATCAAGAGGGTCATCCTGTCCTTCATATCTTTGAATAGTAACTGCATCAAAGCCTGGTTGATTCACCAATACTTGATAACCAGCAATATAATGATAAATCCACGCAGCGCCCTCTGGAACCAAAGCGTCATGCGCTTCCATTGCATTTACACGCTTAAGAACCTCGGACGCAAACTCCAGAGTCTCTGACTTCAATCTTTTCTCTCTCTCCGCCATATATAAATAATCGCGATTATACCTGTCGCCTCTATACAGTTCATATAAATCAACTATGTTTTCCCAGGTCAAATCAGGTATTTCTGATTTGTCTCTACCGCTAATAATTTCTGAGTTGAAATAATAAATTGAGCTCATAAAATGGCCATCAATAGTTGAAAAGGATTTGGTTTTATCAATTTGATTAACCAATTTAGCTTCATGAGGTTTTTTGGCCACTAGCATTGTCCACCACCCACTTACAGATTCCGCTCTAACTTTTTTCTCAACTATGTCAAATGCATCATTCAATATTGTTTGGCGCACATCCTTGTCAACATTTCTAAATTCTGGAAAATTTATTTCATTGTACTCATGGATGCCAATAAAAAAATCTCTTAATACCTTTCTCTCATATTCAATCGGGATAGTCTTATACTCAATAGGTTCAAAACCAACACCTTCTATGACATCCGCAAATTCTTTCTCTGTAAACTCTGTTGGTAAAAATGCAGACTTTATATTCGCAACAAGTTTTCTTTTATGTCGAGCCAAAACGCGTTCTCTTATATCCACATACTTCGAATCATTAGATACAATTTGAATAGCCTCATCTTGAATGGCACCCAAAAAGTCTGTTATAAGAAAATTATCTGGTAGGCGATTCTCAGCATTTATTCCAGCGCTTCCAACAACTAGTGTTCCGCCTGGCTTCATAGACTCATATATTCCTTGAAACGTACTTTCTCTTTGGTGGACAGGAACCACATGAGCCGCATTCATTAACATAACCAAATCGGCTTCTCCTTTAAGATAGGGAACATTTGATACTTTCGAATACGTTCTAGAATCTCTATCATAATTCAAAACCCAATGATCAATAATTGAGGCGTTTGTCCCAATATATTTTTGTAACTTATGAGCAGCTAAAGTTAAATAACTTCTGGCTAAAGAAGTATTAATTTCTATGGTAACTAGCCTTGCAATTTTTTTGGAAGCAGACTCTAGCATTTCTGCTAACATTATCGCTGCCGCGCCAGTACCAGTAGACATATCAACAACAACTGAATCTGAATCAAGATCATCAATAATAGGCTTCAGCAATAAAGCTTGTTTGAGTGTATTTTGATAGGATGAACTTGCTGCTATCTCAGCATATGTCAAAGCACTTTGAGATGCTTCAGTTTCAAAATCAACCACTACTCTCTCAACAGCCATTCGTGCCACACTATCCAAAAATTCAGGTATGCTGCTCGTAGGATTTTTGATTGGTTTGGTTAGATTACTATTCATAATATTGACTACAGTCAGATCTGCTAGTCGGCTAGAAATTGATTTGGGTTGGGGTGCTGTGTGAATAGATTGTGGCAAATCAACTTGGTCGGCTAATACTTTAAAGCCATCGTTAGCGCGAAGCGTGCTATAAGCATAGTATAAGGCCGCACGAAAACGAGCTTTTTGTTTTAAGACGTCTTGTGATCCCGCATCACGTGACCAGAAAAATACCTTTTTAAACTCTGTGCTCACATACCCCATATGATTGCCTAATTCACCAGCAAGAGAAAGTTCATGTCCATTAATTCGAAGGTATTCTTCGACATCTCCTGGCATATACCCCGACAAAATTCCCATATATGCGTCTAGCCCATCCCCAGAACGCAAAGAATCCACATATAGGCCACCCAAAATTTTTGCAACGCGATCAAATTCTAAGTCCTGCCATTGAAAAAAGCGCATCTCATTCATTTCTTGTAGAAACCTAATATCATCATCAGTGATATCCATGTCTGCGCTTTTTAAAAAATCAATATTTTCAACGACAACTTCATTGCTCATAACAGCCACTATCGCATCAAATATGCCTTCATCAAATCTATCATCAATAATCAAAGTCATTCTAGCTGGTTCAGTTTCGGGTGAGCTGAGCTTAGGATCGAGCTCTTCGGCGCGGAATTTGATTTTGAATGTTGTTTGGCCTGGTATTGATTGATCTATTTCTATTTTTTGGCCAAATTGCGTTTGCATAACAAAGTCTGCTTTACCTAACCCAATACCACTAAAGTTTCGTTTGCTACGTTCTGCCGTTTTATCCCTTCCAAGCCCATGCGTAAAGAGTATTGCTGCAAGTCCTTCCTCCTCAACTAGCTCATCAATAGCCAGTAAGGCCTCTTCGGAATCGCCGAAATTATAATCGTCCATATGATCTAATAGTATTTCGAAATGACCTGGTATGCGAACTCTCAAGCGTCCCGTAAGAGGAACTCTTGACATTTTTTCTTCCCTGGCAAATTGTTTTAATTGTTCAAGCAGTTCAAAAAGTGTATGATCCGCCATATCCCCTTTATTAGTAATATTAACGGAGTATAGCCCCGGATTAGCGCCATCAAGTTTATCTAACGAAATTTTAATATCACCATTGGGGGTTTGTTCATTTGCATTCTTCAAAATTTCTCCGATAACATACTGCAATAAAGCATGTTGTTTTTTTGGCCAATTCTGCATATCTACATCAATATCAATATCTTTTGAAAAAACTCTTAATTCTTTAGGCAGACTATCCATGCCCTCAATTCTATCTATAAAGTGTGGTATCCATGTTGTTGCTGCAATTGTCTCTTTAATGAGCCCTCCCAAATCAATATCAGCAGTATCTGAGCTATACATCGGCTCATCAACTTGTTTCATCGAATCAGGGTCCGATTCGTTGTCATTACTTTCCCCTGTAAATATGTAATACTCACTCAATGCGTGTTCTAGCTCAAAACCCATAGAAATAATTAAATCTTTGGCCTTATCAATCATTTTTAGACGGATAGTGTCGAAACCCCTCTTTTCTAACCATTTAAATATAGTATTTGTTATCAAATCAGCGGTAAGCTCATCACGGACACCTTTATCTATAATATAATCACTAAGGGATGGGGTGGTTTGCTCTAAGAAGGCTGTTCTTCCACTCGCATCGGACGAATCAACTTTTAAAGTTATATCAAACAAATATCCAAAATGCTGATCTGCAACGCTAATGGCTATACGATTTGGGTGATTCATTACTATAGTAATGTTATATTTACTAATTTCATGCTTAACCCCTTCTCTAATAAAAGGGCTTAATATTTCTTTTATTTCAGCATCCCCAACCAATGCTAGGCTACCTAATTGATTTTCTAGACCTCTCGTTCCCTCCTCCCACTTAATATCTATGTCAGCCATTCTGGGTTTGAGTGAAAAGAAGAGGACGTCGGTGGACTTATGTGTGTAGTGTGTATAGGGGTGCTCTTTGGTCAGATTGTTCGAGCGTGCATCTAATTGATAGCCCATGGCGTTGAATAAATCAATATAGGATTGAATTCTACCCCATTCGCTAGAGTGAATAGTTGCCACAATGGCTTCCGCGCCAGTTTGCCGAGCTTCGCGAATCATTTTCGACAGCGACACAATATATTCAGGCGCATTAAAAAAAGCGATGTCCACTTTATCTGGTGTTAATGTTTCAACATAAGCATCGATTTGATTATTTCTAACGCCACGCTTTCTTGTGATAACAGTAGATTGAACTTCGCCATATCGATTCGCATAAGATAGGCTGTGTAACTTGTCTCGATCCAAAGCGTATCCAGCATCAATGACACTGCGAGCTCCGGGACTCTCCATAATTTGCTCTATAAATTCAGGGCTGTTGCCAGAGCCCAAGTCCAATATATTGAGCTTTGAACCATCTGTCTTTTGATAAGCGGCTTTAAGCAGTTCCACAAAAGTCCAGTTTTTGAAATCTTGTGGCTTAATTTGGCGTAGCGCTTCACTGTTAACGCTTAATAAACGCTTCGCTTTGCCCAACGCTTGATATTCGTCGTCAACGGACACGCCCAAATTCTTTAAAATACCGCCATTAACCAAATCACGCGCATCCACAATTTGCCCTTGATCTAATAGGCTAAATATTTCAGCCAATAAATGTTTAATTTGTAAATAAGGAAAGCGTGCATTGGATTCCAAAGCAATGGTGTTTGAGACATCCCCTGCATTGGCGGCTTGAAGCGTGATATGTGGTGGAGAGTTGTCCAAATCAATTCCGTCCATAGCTGTCAAATCCGGCATCACGTCGCCATAAAGCAGAACAATGGGACCCTTATACCCCTTTTGGCGTAATTGAATAGCGCGCTCAGTTTGCAAGGACACCTTCTGCTTATGTTCATCCAACCTCCGCAAATTCTCATAAGACAATACAACCATATCCACATCTTCAAATCCTTGCGCATCAAAATACGTCTCAACCTCACTTGGGTCTGTGTGTTCTACAATGTCATACCCAAACACACTCGGAATTTCCTCAGAGCTCCCAAACACCACAACGGTTCGTGTAGCTTTGGGCGCCGTGTCCAAATACCGCAATTGATTAGGACCTGGTAAGGCTTCTTGCGCCGCCATTCTAGTTTGGCCCATTTGTTGTTTAAGCGCGGCAACGACTACTAGCGCAAGATCTACTTTGGAAATCAAACCAGATTCTACTGGGACCGGATGCTGTAGATACATGAAGTCTGAGTTTAAAAATGTTTCGCCTCTGCCAGCTCCACGATGTATGTCTTTCATATTCTCCAAAGCTTGGTTCATGAATAAATTCACGTATTCAATTACTTCTGGATTTCGCCTATTCAGAAATAATTGGGTTCTTGTGAGTTTGGTTGGCGGAAGGTTTTTAAAAAGTAGTGGCTCAGCTAAGTGAGGATAAGACCATTGCATACCAGCCAAAGCTTTATCATGAGTAAGGACATCAAACTCGTCAATTTGCATGAGCTCTATCTCTGAGACAGGGTATTCTAGAAGTGCGGCTTCTATAAAATCAATATTATCAACGACTAGTTGCATTATTTTAGCTTCAAGCTCAGGCGGAACACCGCCACGAACAACTAAAGCGCCATTACCTTCAAGTCTTCCAAATTGCGACCCAATAAACATCATTAAGAAGGTAGAGAGGCTCACTAAACCAATTTGGGTAGCTTCTAATTCATCTGCTGTCATTTTATTTTTTTTCAATTCTCTAAATGTGTATTCCAAATTGTGGGCAATTATTTCAAACTCCTGATAATCGTCAGTCTTGTCATTGCCATATAAGTGAATTCCTTTATAAAAATTATTTAGAGCAACAGCCTCGCGTGCATATTTAGGTGGAAGATGTGTTGATTGCATTGAATAATCTGCGAATATTCGATTGTCATTATAAAAATGTTGCAAACTACGATTAAATAACGATGGTATGTCTAAATATACCTGAGGATTTGTTGCATTATATTTATCGATAACATCATCAAGTCTTTCCAGATCAGCCTTATCAAAATGCTGGCCATCTTCTTTGGCTAAAAGAGATTGATCTAATAAATAAAGGCCTATACCATCGATTAATTTAAGCGCAGTCAAGTCCTTGGCAGAGTATTGTGCCACCCCATCTCCATTACTTCTCGGATTAAAATCTATTAATAAAGATTCTATTTGAGACCTCAAGTTCGAAGTAGCTGCATCTATAGCCATAATTTTTAAAGCTTGAGCTACGATTGCGTGTTGTTGCCCAAGAGGTTGCAGCATAGCTTCCTCCGCTATGGAACTCCATTTTGAGACAAAATTACCCGCTACCCTAGCTCCGCCGTTATTTGTCATCCTTGCTCCACTTTGAGGGGTGGTGTTGAGACCTTGTTGGGCGGCTAGACGAGGTGCGATGGCGTCGATTAGGGTCTTGGTGCGTTGGCGGATTTGTCTTACGATTGCTTCTTCATTTATATCATCTACAAAGATGTCTTCCATTCCAAATTTAATTCTGAATCCCGATGCTGTCTTTTTTATATATACATCAGGTGAGTCTTCACTTGCCCACTTAAAGCTGCGTATACCAGGTAAATTCAATTGAATATTTCTTTTAAGTTTATTACGACCCTCTATATCATCCCAGTCAATGACAATGGAATCAATTAATTGACCTGGTTCAGAAATTCGAATCGCTCTTGCGCGCATATCAGCATCATCCATAAACCTCAGCCAGTCAAAAGGAACGATTTTGCCACCTCTGATCCATTCATTAATCATGGCATCTGTGGGCGTCTTTATGTCTAAAATACTTTTATCGATAATGAGAGCGACCCCATGATGGGCGTGCTGAGCAACAGGGGATTTTAAATTAACTGAATCTGAACTATGTGCAATGACTTGGCTGGCTGCTACGAGATCTCCGGCTTGGATGCCACGAACGGGGGTAATATGCATAATGATATTGAGCAAATCAACATTCAATTCAGGAATGGGTATATGTTGCATAATTGTTTTTTGCATAAGGTCTTTAATAATCCATTTGATTCGCCCCCCAAAGAATGGTCGTATTTGCATTTTATTAACAGCTATAGGACTATTTTTTGAATCAACACCTAAAGCCCAATCCCAACCCGCATGAAGAAGCTCCTTGTGAGACTCCCATCTAGTCTTCAAATTCCACCAAGTTTTAAAATCACCAAAACCCATACCATCTCTCACTACCCAACGATCAATGCCCTGATCTCGCCCCATTAAGTTATAAGCCTCCGTCAGCTCCCGCTTCATTTCAATAGGAAACGCCTGAACGACAACTCGTTCAATTGTTAATGTGGAAACATCTGAAATTATGTCTCTGCTCCATAAAAGCGCATCTCCCCCTATCTGAAATGTTTTTTTTCTGTACAACTCTTCTTCTAATACCCATCTTTGGCGAACATCATCCCAAGAATTAAAAATATTCTTAAATCTCACTTTCGATCTCTTGTAATCATCACGATAAGGTGTGTGATAAAATCTTCTTCCTCCACCATGTCCCATCTCGGCATTTTGAATTGTAGCCAGTTGTTGTGACTTCGCATAAATACGCTTCAGCCCTAGTTTTGAAGACATATTTTCTAATTCATCTCTTAATTTAATGTTCCAATCCATATAATCGCTTACCCTTGGATCATTCAGTGTTTTCAAACGCCTTATCCCATAAGATGGTTGCATTCTTTCAATATACAAAGAAACTTGTCCGTCAACTTCTATTAAGGATACTTCAGCTACTCCAATTGAACCCATGGGCACTTCAATGCGATTCAAGTTTGAGTTTAATTCTAATCTCTCAAGATCAGCCCTAAAAGATTCATCTTCTGGATAAACAACTATATGCATAGATTCAGGAAATCCATTTCTAATATCTAACTCATAATTTTGTATTTTTAATTGTTGGCCAAATTGTTTAAAAATATAGTTACCATAAAGTTGGGCTAAACCCTTATTAAAAATAGACCTCTCCACCATTCTTGCCCCAGCGTCTATTGTCATTAACTGAACAACTTTCCTGGAGTCTTGGCTGAGTTTTGCGCCGGCTTTGGTTAGGACATCCAATCTGTTTAGGGCGGCAAAACGTGAAGCGCGTTGGCGGACGGTATTGGTGACTTTTAGGTTGGATAGCCTACTCCCCTCATTGGCGAAGAGTAGTTTTTCGTAGTGGGTGTGATTGGTTTCCTCGGTGACCTTTGGGGTTAGGGTTAGGTAGGAAATGTCATTTTGTTTGAGTAATTGGTTTAGGTGTTCGGTGTGATAACCACCGGTGATTAAAAAACTAACTTTGGATTCGCTGTTTTGAAATGACTTAAGGGTGTTTTGAACAAATGCGATATCTCTATCATTCACCAATTGATAGAATTCAGTGATTAAAGATTTGGTGTCGTCTAAAACAGTGAGATGCGGGATGATTGCGTCATAAGCTCCGATTTCGAGTGATTTGAGATTTAGGAATGCTAAGACGGATGGTGTTTCAAAATCTTGGTGATTGGTTTGGAATAATTCAAAGTCTTTATTCGATAATTGAATTTTGTAGGCCTTTTCCAATAGGTTTAAATAGCGATTAATGGCTCTAATTTTTTTAGTATCTTGATTTTCTAACAACTCTTCATAAACTGTATTTTCGAATTCATTAAATTCATTCATCAATTGCTCTATATTAAGATCGGATATGGCTTTTAAATATTCTTGATATCCGATTAGATGGATGTATTTATTTATTAGAATTCCATTTTGTTTGGCTGATTCCATCAATTGTTTAATACGTAGGTATTGAGTGATATGCGAACTCTTTTGATTTTGTGTAGTTCTCAAGTACTCTTTGACCATATTTGAATAGCCTAGACTGGTTAATTCATCAAATAGATGTGTTTGCTCAGAATTAACTGTATTGAAGTTGATTGATTGTTCGGTTTGTTGTAATTGAGTCATTTTTTGTAAGTTGGGGAATTGCGTTAATGAATTGATTAATTGATTGGATAGTTTTAATAGAGTCTCGAGCTTTGCTGTGAGATCACCACGTCGCTTGCTGCGCGCTCCTCGTGATGACGGCGAGTGGCCGACAAGTGAGGGCTTCTTACTTCGAATGCGGTGAGACGGTGAGGCTCCTGACATCAACACATTTTGACCAGATTCATAGGCTAGGAGTTCTTTGGGGTAGAGTTGGTTTTTGATGCGGGTGATGGATTTGTTGATTGTATTGATATAGTCAAGGGCTGCTTCTCGATTTTGAATTATTTTTTTATAGACTAATAAATTTTGATCATATAATTGCTGATCTTCAATGCCTTGTAATTTGATTCTATGCTTTGATATTAAATTCAAATATTCCTCACCACTAATAATTCCATGATAAAGCAATTGTTTGGAGGCAATTGCTAAGTCTTTAGCAGATAATTGACCTCGAACATGTGACAAGCTGACGTCGCTTGAAGCTCCTTCAACCAATACGTTTGGGATGTCATATCGTTGCATTAGTGAATCTAGAGTATTGGCTAAATTCTTTTGACCTGAGAGATTCGCATGCGGATCTTGAATATGGATGATGAGCTTATTTGAAGTGCCTTGATGCATATCTTTGACCGAAGCATATTCAAAAGGTATATTTAATTTGGATGGGCTCTGAATAACTTGATCTAATGTGTATGAAATGGGCTTCAGAGTGTTCGGCGCATTGGCCTGGGCGGCATAACCCAATTGCGTCATTGAAAATACGCATAGCAATAGACTTGATATCCATTTAATAAGTAGTCTATTACTATATAAGGAAAATCCCATATGCGGCCCTAATTCATTTAATTATAATAGAAAAAATGTGTATTGAAATGAAGTTTACCTTATATTTATAGATATACAAGGGCGTGAGTTACAGTAATTTGATGGTATTTTATTAGCGGGTTTTGGGTTATTTATTGGTAAGTTTTGATTAATTGTGATTAGGTGGAAGAGATTATTAAAGCGTATATTGAGTTTTTTCTGGGATGACGGGTTATGCGTTTTACTTTAAACATACACATAATTTGCGCGCTTACACGTTTCACATGTGGGTCAATGGCTTTTTGGGGTTAGTTGGGCAAAAAAGAGGCACTCTAGCAGGATTCTTGGTGAAGTTAGGACCCACCTTGCCGTGTTGAATGCATTTGCAAATCCCTGATTTAACAGGGCGGGAATCGCGCTTAACCACTTCATGTTTCTGTGCACAGAAGGTCTGTGGCTAAGTATATGACTCCCTAATGAATTACATAGGATTCGCTTTTTAATGCGTTCAATCTCGCGCAACGCAGAAATACCTTAACTTGTAAATATTATAACACTTTCTATATAAGATTCTTAGTTTCATCTAATAATTTTTGTTAGCCTAGATTGCCACGTCGCTGCTGCGCGCTTCTCGCAATGACGATGCCTAAACATCACTCTTTTACTTTTTAGGTGCTAATTTTTGGGGAAAGCAATTGTATTCCAATGATTTTCTTCTCTTAATGGTTTCTAATTCGGGGATGAAGCGCGTTTTTTCTCGCATGAAATACACGGTCACTCTTTCCATGTTTTCAAGCGTGACATGCGTGGTATTCCACTCTCTACAAACATAACGCGCATAAGCGCGCCTAAAGGCTTTATTTTTTTTACGGTTTAAGTTAAACATTTGTTTACGAATTCTAAAATAAGGATAAAGCTTGCTGTACGCTGCCTTTGTGGGTTTATCATATGTTAAAGGCGCGCCATTTCTAAAAAAATCTACATAATCACCATTGCGCAATTCACCTTTCACAATATGCCAGCCAGCATTCTTGCTAGGATATCGCGCAAACATTTTCCACGCTTGATTCAATCTCAGCGTTATGCCAAAGCGCTTTATGTCTGGATGTAATTTAAAATCTATGTCGCGTAGACTCTCAAAGTTTTGTACGCCTATATACAAAATACAAGTAATGGCCAATACTCTAGCTAAACTAGATTCACGAATACTATTTGGTCTAAATAAAGCATCGCCCAAGAATAAACATTTTCTTTTATTGAGTATATCTTTATGTCGTGCTTGATAAATCAATAAGTGTAAAAAAATAGGCAGCCTGAATAACCAGCCTAATAGAAAAAGTGTTGGAGATTGTTTGCATACATAATAAAATACGTCCTCTTTATATAAAAGGTCGCCACAACCCGTTTTTAGACACCAGGAATTTTGGCTCATCATATTTGCATTAATAGCTTCTTCAGGTTTTGCATCGCTAAAATTCGACTTAGGCAAAGCTGAAAATACCGCTAACAGTCGCGCTCTTTTTAAACACAAATCTCTTTTGGCATCATAATGCAAAGTGAAATGCGGGTCACGTGGAGTCTTGATTTTGGATTTAAGCCATTCCCAAAACCACGTTGGCAATAATGGAAAAAAGCCGACTAAATTGCAACGTGCGAATATTCCAATACGTAATAAAAGTCCAAAATTAAAGTGCATGGTCATAAAAGCAAAAACTGTGAACGTTCTAATTGGACCAAAGCAAAATGGTATTAAGAACAAAAATGACCCTAGTAACTCAAACCACCATGTTGAAAAAGTTAGAACAGTCATCACAATCGGTACTTGTAATAACGTATCAGCGAAGACGCTTGTCATCTGGTCTATGGACATGGCGTAATAGACTGCTGAACCATCAGTTCGCCATTCGCTGCCTGTTTTTAATGCCGAGGTGAATAAATAGATAATCAAAATTTGAATTAAGAAGCAAACGGTCCCAACCGTTAATATGCTATTTGGTTTGGGTTTGGTGTAATCTGCATCTAAGGCCTCATCAACAGAAAACTTTGCACCCATCGGCAGTAACATGCTCCAAAACATCAGCATGCGAAAGAGTGTGTCAGCACCGGAGCTAATATATGAATTACGTATTTGCAGAGAGAGCAGAAGAAACCAGCAAAAAAAAGACATCAAGGGTGGGCGATAACCGATGATTAGCATCACAGCAAAATACGCCGCCAAAAGAAAAAGTAATGCTTGAAACCACAACATCCCGCTCATATTATGAATCGAAATATGCCAAATAGACGACATTCTACGGAGCAATAGTGAGCGTGGTAAGACCCCCTGATCGGTATAATGCATTTGAAAATACGCGGCACGCTGACAGAGGTCAGCGATAATCATGACACCCAAACCTATGCGAAATAAGGCAAGTGATCTTAAATCAAAACTAAAAACAGGCGCAAACCTGTTTTTGGGTTTAAGTTTTGGAGTGATTTGAATCAAGCGCGAACCCCTCATTAATCATGATTAATTGCTAATTTTAAAATGGGACTGACTTGAGTGTGTGATGAATATCGAGAGGGTACAATTCTGTGTGTCTAGAATTTACAAATTAGGGAAGACCGTCATGCTGAACCACGCGGAGCAGTGGTGGTGAGTGGGCGATGAATAAAGAGCCCATGCTACGAACGGGCCGAGCAAGTGAGGCCTCTGCAGATCCTACAGAAACCGCGCAGCAGGATCCATGCGTAGCAATGAAAAGACTCCTAATAGGTTAGCATTGATCAACTTAAAAGCATTCTGGGGGATCATTACGTCGCTGCTCCGCGCTCCTCATGATGACAACTTTAGACATGCAGAATTGCGCACCCTCGAATATCACAATAAATACATTCCAATAGAGTTTAAGAGCATCCCGGGACATGTCTGCATCACTCGCTTCGCGAGCTTGAGGGTGACGATCTTTATTGATTTGTGAATTCTAGGTACGTGCGCGACTGCAAACTTGTAGATTTAGCGGATTTCGATTCCGTGCTTTTGGATTAATTCATCGATGACAGCTGTGTGAATATTAATGATTTCTTCATCGGTGAATGTACCGTTTTCTTTTTCATATTGTAGAGAAAAGGCCAAGCTACGCTTACCCTTAGGGATGGACTTACCATGGTATTCATCAAATAGAAAAAAACGGGTCAAATGTTTTTGGGCTGTTTTTCGAACACACTTTTCTATATCTTTAATCGAAACAGATTCTTCAGCTAGGATCGCCACATCTCTCTTAACTGGCGGAAATTTGGGTAATGTTTTGAATACCTGTTTTTTCTCTAGCAAATCAAAAAAATCATCTAATAATATCTCTGCATAATAAACCCTCGACTCTATACCCCATTCATTCAATACCACTGATTGCAATTCTCCGCAAAATGAAATCTCATTCTGATTATCACCATCAACAACAGCATTCATAAGCGTTTGCGGCAGTGGCGACTTTGATTTCCAATTTGGCATAGGCTTATTAAATCGAGCATAAACGGATTCAATAACTCCTTTGAGATAATAAAAACTAGCTTCAGCTTTACCGGCCCACGTGTTCTGAATATCGCCTGATATTAATAATGCGAGAGATTCTCTTTCTACACCCCCCAAATAACGCTTACCCACCTCAAATAACATCAAATCTTTTTCTTTGCGATTAGCATTATGGGCCAAAGCGTCTAAAAGACCACACAAAGCTAATGGACGCAACACCTCTTGCTCCAAACTTAGGGGGTTTTTGATAGCGATTAAAGGTTCTTTGGCACTTATTTGCATTTGGCTCACGCGTTGGCGTGACACCAAGCTCAGACTAACGGCCTCCCAAAAACCCTGCGCCACGAGCATTTCTTTTAACTGCCGCGTGACACTATAATTAGATAGCTTGGCAGGCGTGTCTATATGCCTTGTGACAGGAATGGCCTCATCAATATTCTCAAATCCATATAGTCGAATAAGCTCTTCTGTCAAATCAATTTCTTCTCTAATGTCCAAACGACTATTGCACCCAGTTACAGACACCGTATTTGCCTTGACTGCTGAAACGACAAAACCGAGATTTTTTAGAATCACGGTTGCTTTTTTTAGGGAAAAATCTTTGCCAAATATTCTACGAATTGTTTCGAGATTAAGTTTAATGATTGGAGGCTTAGGCGGCT
>JBLINS010000005.1:0-60024 GCA_047639455.1 Candidatus Omnitrophota bacterium | reverse complement strand
GGTCACGTCAGTGACACATTGATGGTATGCCGAGGTCCGGATGGACCCAGCTTCTGGAAGAAGCGTAGCCACGGCAGTGGTGGTATACCAACCCTTACTTATTTAGTTTCTTACCAATTTATTTTTAGAGTTCTTATTAGGTCTGCGTGGTGAGGTCTCGGAGAAAAATGACATTGTTTATCAGAATTTTGTTTGTCATTTTTAGAAGAGGCCTTACCACGTAGACCTCTTAACAGCTTCAAAGACTATTAGATGAATTATTTTTATCAGTTACTGACATGACTACATCGAATATTTGATTTTGACGCATCAAGTCCATAATTCTAATCACGGATTGATGGCGAGTATTTGCATCAGCTTGTAATATGATTTTGCGATTTCTTAATACAGATATATCATGCAATTTGAGGTTCAAGTCGGGTACAGAAACTGCTTCTCCATCCCAATAGGGTAGTCCTTCAGCATCAATCGACAAATACACATTATCCTTTTGAGCAATCAATTGATTAGCATGCTGAGCCTCAGCCAAACCCACGGGTATACCCTTAGCTGATGTCATTTGTGCACTCGCCAAAACAAATGCAGCCAATAACAAAAACATCACATCAACCAAAGGTAGCATTTCTATTTTGGGTGTGCCTAATGATTTTAAGCTACTCATGAATTAGAATTATTTCTCAACGACAGAAGAATTGCTGCAAATTCATTTGCATGCGCTTGATTTCTAGATTCAAGCTTTTGACTACAATGCAAAAAATAATTATAAAAAATAAGCCCAAACATGGCTATGGCTAACCCTGCCGCTGTGGTGATTAAAGCTTGAGCAATGCCCAATGTAACCTGATGCGGATCAGCAATAGTTTCCATACCAAGAATCTTAAACGACGACATAATGCCTGTAACCGTGCCCAATATACCCAGCAGGGGTGCCAAAGTAACTATGGTTGAAATAATGGGCAAAAATTGTGTGGATTCATCAGTGATTTGTTCGACACCTTTGGACAAACGTTCCTTTAATACAATGTTGGGCACATTGATAGAATTTAAAAAAACTTGTATGAGCGGATCCAGTGAAGATTGATAAGCATTACGGAATGAGTCAATGCCCTGCGTAAATAATAAACTCAATGCATCTTCTAAGACCACCGACTTAATACAGCGCTTCAAACCCCACCAATAAATCAATCTCTCGGTAATGAATCCCAATACCACTACGGATAAGGTAATCAATATTGCCATTACCGGCCCGCCACGCGAAATTAAATTAATCATTGTGTCTTCGCCTCATTAACTTTGCGACGAATAATTTCATTTAATTCTGGCCCTAATGTATGTGCTTTGGCTATAGCCTGCCCTTGTGCATCAATAAGTATCATAGTCGGCAGGCCCTGGACATGGTATAAATTCGCCACATCACCACGAGAATCCATAATAACGCGATAACCAAAGTTTAATTTGGTGGCGAAGGCTGCTGCGGTTTGTTCGGACTCTTGCAAATTCACGCCCAAAATTTCTAAGTCATCCGTTGAATGCATGCGGCGCAAAGCATTCGCTCTAGGTACTTCTTGGCGGCAATAACCGCACCAAGATGCCCAAAATACCAATAACACGGGCTTCTGCCCCCTAAACTCGCTTAATGTCACTTGGCCACCACCCAATTCTGAAAGCGTGAAGTCAGGCGCCAAAGTCAGCTCTGCATTAGCTGTCTTCGCATTCATATTTATAGTCTGATCAAAAACATCGCCGGTACATCCGGACAGGGATATTAATAAACTTAATATCACTAAATTTTGGTTTAATTTCATTGAGTTGCCTGCCTTCTTAGTTGTCCACAAGCTGCATTAATATCATTACCGCGTGAAAAGCGCACCGTTGCCTTAACGCCACCGTGCACCAAAGCTCTTTGAAAGGCCCGTATCTCTTTATAAGTCGGGCGCTCGTAAGGGAATTCTTTAATCGGATTAAGAGGTATTAAATTCACCTTGCAATCCAAACCCTTTAATAAACGACACAATTCTCTCGCTTGAACTGTTGATTCATTTAATCCCTTAGCCAGTAAATATTCAAAAGTAATAATACGCTTGGTTTGGTTTGTATAGTCTTTACAAGCTTGAATTAATTCTTTGACTGGCCACTTCTGATTAATGGGCATTAATTGACCGCGTATTTCATCATTGGGCCCATGTAATGAAATAGATAATTCAGCTTGAACATCTTTATTAGCAAATTCTTGCATTTGTTTAACAATACCCGATGTAGACACAGTGATACGGCGAGCTCCTATGCCAAAACCATTGGGGCTATTAATGCGCTTAATGGATTCCATAACTTGCTCATAATTGTCAAAGGGTTCGCCCATACCCATAAAAACAATATGCGTTATCTCTTTAGTGTCTGACAGTTTTTTAGCCTGCACTATTTGTAACATAATCTCACCGGCCGTTAAGTCACGCGCAAAACCCGCCTGGCCACTCGCGCAAAAAATGCATCCAAATTTGCATCCGACTTGGCTTGATACACATACCGTGCGGCGCTTGCCTCGGGGTATTAATACCGTTTCGACTAATTGTTTATCAGCTAAACGAATTAACAACTTAATGCTATCATCTTCTTTTGAAATTTCTTTTTGGTCAATTTCTCCCAAATCAATATTGTATTTTGACTCTAATTGCGCCCTAAATTCTTTGGACAAATTACGCATATCATCCCAATTAAAAACGGTCTTATTGAGTATCCAATCAAAGACTTGCTCAGCCCTAAAGGGCTCAAAACCATTTTTGACAAAGTCTTCTTTTAATTCTTCAAGTGAGAATTCAATAATATTTTTTTTCATCGATTAGTGAATATATTCTTTTGATTTATATCTGTGGAATCCAAATGGCGCACATCATTCAATGTATGGATTTTGATTCGACTAGAGTTTTTTTCGACTATAGTGACACTTGTATTATCAACTCTCAAATTTAGCAATACAGTATCAAAGTCCGCCTTGAGCCAATTCGATAACAGCGAAGCAATCACGCCTCCATGTGTCACAACTAATATTGGTCCCTTCAAATCTTTGAGCATGATATTGTCAATTGAATTTCGGACGCGTTTATGAAAAGCTTTAACTTTTTCAGCTTTGGGTATCACCATTTGGCTAGGTGATTGAATCCATTGTTGATAGCCTTGATTGTATTGTTCATCAACTTCTTTAGTGCTCAAGCCTTCCCACTCACCCAACATAATTTCTCTTAATGTTTCGTCTTTAATTAAACGTTTTTTCATCACCTTGGCGATAGTCAACCCCGTTGCATGCGCGCGGCCCAAGTCGCTGCAATACATTTTTGCAAAGGGTACACGTTTAAGTCTTTGAGCAACCTTGCGCGCCTGACGCAAACCCCTCTGCGTTAAACCAGAGTCCGAATGGCCTTGAATGCGATTCATATCATTGGATTTCGACTCGCCATGTCTAACTAAGTAAAGAGTTTGACTCTTATGATTCATAAAATGCCGTTATCGATTTAAGCTGGCCTAGGCAAGAGCGAGCCGTTGAGATATTTATGCAATATACTAGCAATTAGCGTTTGATAGGGCATGCCCTCTCTAACTGCCTTTACTTTCAAGCCCTCAAGATCTGCTTTAGAAATTCTAATATTTAAATGTGAGTCTTTACGCATTGTATTACGTGCAGCATCAATATATTCTTGACGCTCATTAGCCTTCATCTTAATAGGTTTCCAGGCACCACTTTCAATGGCTTCAAGAATCTCTTTTTCTTCTTTATCTAATTTACTTTTTTTATTTACCATTCGTTCACCTCATATTTGAAGGTATATCTTGGTCAATTTTCGGCTCGGTATAATTGTTTTGAGAAATATCTCATCATTTGATCGTACAAATGGAATAATATAAACATATTGCTCAACATTAACTATAAGTTGATTTTGATGCTTGTAGTCTTTAGCTCCAGGTATAATGTCTAATAAATAACCAGCATTAATTCTTTCGATAATTTCATCAAATGAGATGTCTCTTTCAGCCAAAAGTTTTTCATTCTTTTTGGGGTCCCACCTGTATGTAAGCATACTTATTTATACCATATAATTATTACAATGTCAATACTTTGTAATAAAATGTGCTAACCAAAGATCCGGCTTAAGTCTTCGATGGGACTCATGCTCATTGGGTGGGTAAGTGCTGTGGATAAAGATTTGTACTCTTTGGATAATTTAATGTAATTGCTGGCAGACTGATCCAATGCAGTGATTTCGCGGTCCGTCAATTTTCGAACAACCTTACCCGGTAATCCAATAACCAAAGAACGTGGTGGGATTTTAACTCCCTCCAAAACAATAGCTCCAGCAGCAATTAAAGAATGGTGACCCACAACAGCATGATTCAATACACGCGCGCCAATACCTATAAGCGCTGAATTCTCAATAGTGCAAGCATGCACGGTGGCTTGATGACCTATGGTGACATTTTTTTTAACAATGCAAGGCGTGTTTTTTTCTACATGCAAAACCGCATTGTCTTGCACATTAGATCCCTGCCCTACACGCACAGCATTAATATCACCACGCAAAACAGCCCCAAACCAAATACTCGCGTCTTTGGCAATTGTGACTTGGCCAATCAAATCAGCCGTCGGTGCCACAAAAGCATCTTTATTAATTTTGGGTCTAAAATCTCTATATGGAATAAGCATTCGTGTAGTCTACCTTATTTATAATTACTTAGCCTGTGCCACAGCGCCTCGTCATTGCGAGGAGCGAAGCGACGTGGCAATCCTAGTCTAGATTGTGCCCGTGCCTGGCCACAAAGCCAGGACACCAATGCCGGTGTAGTTAGAACGAAACCGGCCTTCGTTGCTGCTTCGCGCGCCTCGCAATGACGGAATGAATAAGCTTTGCGCCGCACCGCAATGACAACGTCTATATAGGAGTAACCTCTTCAATTTCGCCAACAATTTCTTCAAGCAAATCGGTTAACGTTACTAAGCCAAGTATTTTGCCCGTCTTAGCTCGCACAAGCGCAATTTGAATTTTTTTGGTCTGGAATTCCTTAAGCAAAACACTAACTTTTTTGTCAGGCGGCACATAATATGGCGCACTCAACAAATCCTGAATTTTGATCAAATCATTATTCTTTATCAAATACAGCAAGTCATGCACATAAAGAATCCCAATAATATTTTGTTTGTTTTCCTTATATACTGGAATCCGATTATGTCCCTTTTCCATCAAAATATTGGCCAAATCATCGTCATCAATGCCCGCGTCCACGCTGACCATGCCATCAAAAGACGTCATAACATCATACACATCAATTTCATCAAATTGAAAAATACGTTCAAGCATTTTTCGTTCATCATCGCCGTAATATCCTTCATCCTTACCTATGCGTATCATGAGCTTAATTTCTTCTTCGGTCACCAAGGGCGCGCGCTTACTGGGCTTAACCCCGCATAGTCGAATTAAAAATGCGCTAATCCTATTGCATATACGCACCAAGGGATTAAAGAGTACGATCAAAAAAGAAATTATGTGCCGAAAACCAAAACTCACAGATTCAGAATTATGCGTCGCATATATTTTTGGCGTTGTCTCGCAAAAAATAAGTAAGGTTAATGTAACAGCCACCGTTGACAAAAGTATGCCCCAATGTGGTCCAAACATGTCAACAAAAAGTATAGCTACAATCGCAGCTATGGCCGTATTAACAAGATTATTGCAAACTAAAATGGTCGTGATCACTTCTTCCATGCGCAGGACTAAGCGCCAAATATGTTCAGCGCCTTTTTTCTTTTGTTCACGCATATGCCGTAAACGAATTTTATTAATAGAAATATACGCGGCCTCGGCACCTGAGAATATCGCCGAAAGGATGAAAAGAATAAATAAGAGTATAAGGAGAAAAAGCTTTGATTCCATTGTCGGTGGACAGTATACCAAACCATTTCAAAAATGGCGCAAAATGCTACTTAGACATATTCGCAGCTCGGATATCTCATTAAAATCCAGATTCCGACACCAAAAAAAATGTCCGTATCGCTTTTTGTTAAGTTTTGTTAAAATAAATTGATATTCACGCTTTCATCGTCTTGCGGCGTGTGATAGAATGCGCAGATTAAATTTTGGAAGTTAGCTCGATTTCATCAACCCAACTTATCAATCTATACAAATTAGGCTTTTAATGGAAATACCGCATACTCATATCAAAAAAGGTCGGAACCTCAACATTTTAGGCGAGCCGCTAGAAAGCGTTCAAGCCGCACCAAATACGGGTCGCGTGGCTTTATCAGCTCAGTCCTTTCCCTATATAAAGCCTAAGCTGGAAGTAGCTGTGGGTGACAAGGTCAAAATCGGTCAAACACTCTTCCATGACAAATTGCATCCCGAAGTCAAATTCGTCTCTCCAGGCGCCGGTACTGTTGTTGAAATCAATCGTGGCGAACGACGTTCTTTGCAGAATATTATTATTGAATTGGCAGCAAAGGAAGATTCTGTCTCTCATAGGGTTTTGGAAGGCGCTGACTTTGAAGGAATTTCTCTAGACGAGCTTAAGTCCCTAATGCTCGAGGGTGGTGTTTGGCCCTATTTGAGACAAAGACCTTTTGCAACTTTAGCTAATCCTAGCGTCACTCCCCGCTCAATATTCATTAATGGCATGAGCACAGAGCCTCTATCCGCCAAGATGAATGTCCTCCTTTTGAATCAAAAAAAGGCTTTTCACGCGGGAGTTAAAGCCATGAAGCGTTTAACTGAAGGCAAGGTCTACTTGTCTGTTGAAAAAGGCGATATAGAAAAAATTGATGCCTTTACAGATTTAGACGGTGTTGATATTCATGAGTTTTCTGGCGAACATCCCGCCGGCAACCCTAGCGTACACATATTGCATATTGAGCGCCTTAAAAAAGGTGAAGTGGCCTGGACTATCAATGCGGTTGAAGTAGCCTTGATTGGCCGCTTCCTTTTAGAAGGCAAACTTCCGGTCGAAAGAATCATTGCTCTAGCCGGACCTGCTGTTTTAGAACCAAAGCATTATTTAACGCGTTCAGGTGCCAGCATTCAAGACATAACCAAGGACAAGCTCACAACACATGAGTTATTGAGCTATGTCTCCGGATCTGTCTTAAACGGATTTTTGAATTCCGAAACAGGCTATTTAGCCTATTACCGCTGTGATCTAACTGTTTTGGCAGAAGGAAAAACACGCGAACTCCTAGGCTGGATGGATCCCGGAGCTGACAAATTTAGCTTCTCAAGATCATTCCTTTCGGCTCTAAACCCAACCAAGCCATTATCTGTCACCACCAATATCCATGGCGGCTTAAGAGCCATAGTGGCAACGGATGTCTACGACAAATACTTACCTTTAGATATTTTTGCATTACCGTTAATTAAAGCCATAATAGCCGAAGATATTGATACAGCTGAAAAGTTAGGGCTATTGGAATGTGTGCCAGAAGATTTTGCACTAGCAAGTCTCATGTGCCCATCCAAGGTTGATGTATGCCATATAGTTCAAACCGGACTCGAAATGATTAAGAAAGAGCTCGAATAATGAAATTTCTTGAGAATATACTCGAAAAAACTAAAGTGCATTTTGAAAAGGGTGGCAAATTAGAAGCCTTATACCCTTTATTTGAAGCCGGTGACTCATTCGCAATGACGCCATCAACCATTGCTAAGACCAGACCGTTTGTTCGCGACAATTTAGATATTAAACGCCTTATGATTAGCGTCGTTGTCGCCCTAGTTCCTTGCATAATCATGGCCATGTTCAATGCAGGCTACCAATCATTAGCCGCTCGTGGCTTGGAAACACATATTGTTGACTGCTTCTTTGTAGGTGCCATTAAAGTTGTTCCTATTATCATCGTCTCCTATTCGGTGGGTGGTTTTTGGGAAGCTTTATTCGCTTTGGTTCGCAAACATGAAATTAATGAGGGCTTTTTAGTTACTGGCATGCTATTCCCTCTTACATTACCCGCGACGATTCCATTATGGCAAGTTGCTTTGGGTATTACATTTGGTATTGTGATTGCTAAAGAAGTTTTTGGTGGCACGGGTATGAATATATTGAACCCTGCCTTGGCGGCACGCGCCTTTGTCTTCTTTGCTTACCCAGCCTCAATTTCTGGCGAACGTGTTTGGACAGCTATTAATTATAATAAAGACACTTTAGTTGAAGGTTTTACAGGTGCCACACCACTACTCGTCGTTTCTAATGCGCCAGCTGGATCCAATGTGATGGAGGTGATTCAACAGTCTTACTTTACTTGGATGGACTGCTTCTTAGGAATGATACCGGGTAGTTTGGGAGAAACGTCAACATTAGCTTGTTTATTGGGTGCAGCCTTTCTATTAATTACAGGCATCGCGTCGTGGCGTGTCATGCTAGGTATGCTAATAGGCGGCTTTGTTATGGCATCATTGCTCAATCTACTCTCAGGGCCTGAATCCTCAACATTTTTAGCATTGCCATTCCATTATCATTTCGTTATGGGTGGATTTGCTTTTGGTATGATTTTTATGGCTACAGATCCTGTTTCGGCAGCTTATACCCCATTGGGAAAATGGATTTATGGCTCGCTCATCGGCATACTCGCTATTCTTATTCGCGCTTTGAATCCAGCTTATCCAGAAGGTGTTATGTTAGCCATTCTGTTCATGAATATTTTTTCACCACTCATCGACCACTATGTTGTCCAAGTGAATATAAAAAAGCGGATGGTCGCCATTGAAAAATAGACAATTCTATATCTTCAAATTCGCCCTCATTATTTGCATTCTCTGCTCTGCGGTGATTAGCATTACTGCCGTGGGCTTAAAAAGCAAACAAGAAATTAATGTCGACGTAGATCGTAAGAAAAAAATTCTTAGTGCGGTTGGTTTGGCGGAAGAAATCAGCGCAATCGAAGCACAAACAGCTATCCTTCAATTTTATGATGATAATATTCAAAGCATTGTCATTGATGGTTCTGGGAATGTTGAGCAAGGCAAGCGCGCTGAGGACTTAACACCTAAGCAGGCTGAAGACACGCTAACAGCTTACCTGCGCATTCAAAATAATAAAGTTAAGGCGCTCGCCATTCCCGTCGAGGGTAAAGGGCTCTGGTCAACCCTCTACGGTTATCTGGCTTTAGAGAGTGATTTGAATACCGTGCGCGGCATCACTTTTTACAAACATGGCGAAACACCTGGATTGGGTGGCGAAATCGAAAAAGAGTGGTTCACCTCTAATTTTATAGGTAAAAAAATATTTAATTCAAATGGCCAATTAGCCTCCATCACACTCATCAAAGGCAAAGTTGATGAATTGATTAATGATGCTGAGCAAAAAAGCCATTCGGTTGACGGTATTAGCGGTGCTACGATTACTAGTCGTGGTGTCACAGCTCTATTGAAAAAATGGTTAGAAGAGTACGAACCATTTATTCGCAAAACACGCAATGGCTCAATTGATAATTTGGTCTAGACAGGAATAATTATGCCAAGCACACAAACACCCATTGAAAAAAAACCTGGTCTTTTTGGAAAAAAAGAAAAAAAGATATTTCAGGACGCTCTATTTGATTCCAATCCAATTTCGGTTCAAATCTTAGGCATATGCTCAGCCTTAGCTGTAACAGTTCAATTGTCCACTACACTTGTGATGTGTTTATCTGTTATCGCTGTTGTATCTCTATCTAATGTTGTGATTAGCTCTATGCGTAACCTAATCCCCTCAGAGATTCGAATCATTGTTCAAATATCTATTGTCGCTGCCCTTGTTATTATGGCTGACCAAATCTTACAAGCCTATTTATTCGACATATCTAAACAATTGAGTATTTTTGTAGGTCTGATTATCACCAATTGCATTGTTCTGGGTCGCGCTGAAGGTTTTGCGATGTCTAACCCACCTTGGACTTCTTTCATAGATGGATTGGCAAATGCCTTGGGTTATAGCTGGATTCTAATGACTATAGCTTTCTTTAGAGAGTTATTGGGTAGCGGTTCTTTATTCGGCATACCTGTCGTACCAGAATCTATGTATGAAGCCGGTTATCAAAATATGGGTATTATGGTTCTAGCACCTGGTGCTTTCTTTGTGCTCGGTTTGATTATTTGGGCGCAAAATTCTATACGTTTGGCTAAGTTGGCAGGATCTAAATAATGGAATATATTAATCTTTTTCTCAAAGCCTGCTTCGTCGAAAATATTCTCTTAGCTTTCTTTTTAGGCATGTGTTCCTTTCTTGCTTGTTCCAAAAAAGTGGAGACTGCAACTGGACTGGGTTTGGCTGTGATATTTGTTCTAGGGCTTACAGTCCCCGCCAATTGGGTAGTCCATGAATTTTTATTAAAAAAAGGTGCTCTAGGTTGGATAGGTTTACCTCAATTAGATTTGAGTTATTTGAACTTCATCACATTCATAGCCTTAATTGCGGCAACTGTGCAATTAGTCGAAATGGTAATCGATAAATTTGTACCCGCGCTGTATACCTCATTAGGCATATTCCTCCCGCTCATCACTGTTAATTGCGCTATTTTGGGTGGTGTATTATTCATGGTCGAGCGTGATTACAATTTTCCTGAATCCGTTGTCTTTGGTTTAGGCTCAGGCACTGGTTGGGCGCTAGCCATTCTGGGCTTAGCGGCTATACGAGAAAAAATGAACTATTCTAATGTGCCAGCGGGACTTCGTGGCTTGGGCATAACAATGATTGTCACTGGCTTAATGGCTATGGGCTTTATGATTTTTGCAGGAATACAACTTTAATGTCTAATCTCATCATTATACTTATTAGTATTGCCGTTTTTACAACAACCATATTGGCTCTAATTGGGTTCCTGCTTTTAGCAGCATCCAAACTCATGCCGGGTGGTGAGTGCAAAATCACGATTAATGATGATGAGTCCAAAAGCCCTACAGTTAAGAGTGGTGGGACATTATTAAGTGTTTTAGCAGATCAAAATGTCTATCTCCCCTCGGCATGTGGTGGTGGTGGGACATGTGCCATGTGCAAATGCCAAGTTTTTGAGGGTGGTGGTGATATCCTGCCAACCGAAACTAGTTTAATCTCACGCAAAGAAGCTAAAGACCATTGGCGCCTTTCCTGCCAAGTCAAAGTCAAACAAGATATGAAAATTGGAGTTCCTGAAGAAATATTTGGTATTAAAAAATTCACTTGTACAGTCACGTCAAACGCGAACGTTGCTACTTTTATTAAAGATTTGGATTTATCGATTGACGATGGTGTTAAATTGGACTTTGAGGCTGGTCAGTATATTCAAATTGATATCCCAGCCTATCGCAATTCATATAAAGAGTTCGCAATTGAAGAAGAATATCGCGAGGATTGGGATAGGTTCAACCTATGGCAATACAATGGCGTTAATCCAGAGGAGATTTTTAGAGCCTATTCAATGGCCAATCACCCCGCTGAAGGTAATCGTGTCAAACTAAATGTACGCATAGCGTCCCCGCCGCCAAATAAACCTGAAGTGGCACCTGGCATAGCTTCTTCTTATATTTTTAATTTAAAACCAGGTGACAAATGTGTTTTGAGTGGGCCATATGGAGATTTTTTATGTCGCGACACTGAGCGTGAAAAAATTTATGTTGGCGGCGGAGCTGGCATGGCCCCAATGCGCAGTCATGTATTTGATTTATTTCACACGCGCAAGTGGCAGCATAAAACAAGTTTTTGGTATGGCGCTCGGTCTGTTCGCGAAATGTTCTATGATGACGAATTCAAGGCAATAGAATCTGAATTTCCTAACTTCAAATATCATGTAGCTCTATCCGCCCCATTACCTGAGGATAAATGGAATGGTAAAACGGGTTTCATTCACCAAGTCTTATTAAATGAGTACTTATCTAAACATCCTGAGCCCGAAGAATGTGAATACTACTTGTGTGGCCCGCCTATGATGATTGATGCCGTTACTAATATGTTATTAGACATTGGCGTTGATCAAGAAATGATATCATTCGACTCATTTGGCTAAACCAAAATATCTAAGCATTGCCTTATTGGCCTTGCTCCTTTGCATCCTACCTGCCTGTAGCGCTGCTGAAAAAGCATCGATTATCACCATTTCTGGTCAAACCATGGGCACAATGTATCGCATTCGCCTCGTTTCCAACAAACTTAGATCACGAGCTGATTTGAGTCATGTTTCCAATTCAACACTAACCTTGCTAGAAGATTTTAATCACCAAATGAATCATTATGATCCCAATAGCACGCTCTCCAAATTCAACGCTCTCCAAAATGGATCTATTCAAATAAAGGACGAGTTTAGAAATTGTCTTTTAAGTGCGCAGCAAATATACCAAGAAAGCCATGGGGCGTTCGACATAACAATTGCGCCATTACTCAAGCTATGGGGTTATGGTCCCAATTCTCAAGAACTAACTTCAATTCCCAATCAAGCAGCACTCTTAGCTGCAAAACATAATGTTGGTAGCACTATGGCTTATGAATTAGTCGGGAATCAGCTCACCAAACTCCAAGCCTCAGCTTCAATTGATTTAAGCGCTATTGCTAAAGGTTACGCGGTTGATTTGGTTGTTCAAAATCTTAAGAAGCTGGGTTTCGATCGATTCCTCGTTGAAATTGGTGGTGAAATTAGGGCTTCAGGAACCAATATACAAAACAAGCCATGGTCCGTGGCCATTATCCACCCAGATTCTGAAATCAATCGCTATTATGCCACGGTGGATTTGAGCGATGAATCAATGGCAACATCTGGTAATTACCTCACACAAACAGAAATTGATGGCATGACTTATTCACACACTATCGATCCCCGCTCCGGTTACCCCATACAAAATAATATCGCAAGCGTGACTGTGATTAGTGAAGATTGTGTTGTAGCGGATGCTATGGCTACAGCCATTGGAGTTCTTGGAGTTAATGCTGGCTTGGCTTGGGTGGAATCAAAATCAAAAATAGAAGCAATGATTTTGGAGCGAGAAATATCTGGATTACTTATTGAACATCATAGTTCGGGGTTTAAGCGGACTTCTTAGTATTTATTGTACTGGTGTCGCATTGAGCGATCTCGTCACCCTTTTTACCACAAACCCCACATTCAATATCTTCACCTTTATATTGAATGCCAATACCACCACAAGATCCTTTGATTTTTTTCCCAGCCACAATATAACCCACAGCCAATAAAGCAAAGCAACTCATGAATATCCCTAAAGTAAAAAGTACGTCTAACATGCAACTATTTTACCATACCTCTAAACCTCTAAGGCAAGTCCCAGCCCACTTTCGGAGTTATGAAGATTTTAGTTCAATTAACCAGTCTCCACCTAGAAAAATTTGCATACTCCCCGTCTATCAGTATACTTAATATTATAGATATTTAATAAGCTTTAATAAGAATATGTATAAAATGAATAGACTAAAATCCATATATTTGCCGCTAGCTATCCTAGGAATAGTTTTTTTATCTTCACAGGCGCTTGGAGCGGTCCAAAATCCAACCAGCCAAGGGCAATTCACGCCCTTGACGCCTTTTGATATGAAAATCATGTCAAGCGGTGTGTACCAAATCTTGGATAGTGGGCTTGTGACTCAAGAACCTGAGCAAATCGAGACTATCTTTAAGCAGTCAAAAGTTTTTAAGTACCTACCAGACGGCAACTTAGATAATTGGCAGCCACCATCTATTACCGAAAAACTCAAAACGGGAGACTGTGAGGATTTGTCCCTATGGCTGTGGAGTCAATTAGTCAAACAGGGTTATAAAAATGTACGCCTTGTCATAGGCAAATACGATATTCATGAGGTCCAATGGCATGTATGGATAGAGCTTCGCTTAACACCCGAGGAGTCAATTATCCTCGATCCTGCCATGCAATTCCGCATCCGCAAATCAAGTGAATTTTCAAAAACACTTTATTCCGCATCCTATTCTTATGATGCTCATCATAAATATACCCACCAAACCGATTAATCTGATTTAGTTAAACCTGAAATGCCAATGATGGAAATGGGCTAAAATTGACAATCTTTATCATAATTGCTGAGTTATGCTTGTTTAAATAGCATTTAATTGGTATTATACATGAGACTACGCATAGCAGCGGCCATGCGTAGTCATGAAATTAACTTATTCTCTAATGTATAATCTCGGTTCTAGCCTATGGAGTATTGATGAGTTCTTTAGTAGATTATATTTACGTATTTATATTCTTATTGATAGGCATTGGCTTTGTGGTCGTCAATAGCCTCATCCCGCTCTTAATTAGCCCTAAGTCAACTGGCGCAATGGCCAGAGAGCCTTATGAATCAGGTTCTGTTCCAATTGGATCGGCCTGGATTCGTTTTGATATATATTATTATATCTTTGCTCTAATCTTTTTGGTATTTGACGTAGAAGCTGCCTTTCTATTTCCGGTACTGTTAGTTTATAAAAGCGTGCCGGGTTATTTGCCTTTTATCGAAGTCACTGCATTTCTGGGTATACTCAGCTTCGCCTTATTGTATGCATGGCGTAAAGGATTTTTTGAATGGAAGTAACTCCAACTGACCCCATGCACGAATCGCCTTCCACTGAACCGGGTGCTCTTGCTCAATTCGCTAATACCGAAGTCTTATTTAATTATGCTAGATCCAAATCCATATGGCCTATGACTTTTGGATTAGCCTGCTGTGCCATTGAACTCATGGGTACAGGTACTGCGAAATACGATTTAGACCGCTTTGGGCATGGTGTCTTCAGGCCCTCGCCAAGACAATCCGATGTCATGATCGTCTCTGGAACTATTGCGCGAAAAATGGCTCCCTGCATAAAAACATTATATGATCAAATGCCTTCGCCTAAATATGTCATAGCTCATGGCGGCTGTGCGACAGCTGGAGGCCCATTCAAATTCCCAGGTCAATACGCAATCCTCGAAGGCATAGACAAAATCATACCTGTGAATGTATACATTCCTGGCTGCCCTCCGCGCCCTGAAGCTTTGATAACAGGTATATTAAAATTGCAGGACTTAATCAAAAAAGGTCAGACTAAAGGTTCTTTTGCGCCTGCGATCTCACAAGATTTTCAATCTGAACGTCCCGTGATTTATAAAGACGCTATGACCCGCGAAGATTTTAGAAAAGATGAGTCTGTGAAAGCGCCTAATGCTTAAAAAAATCATTACTGATTTAAAGGGTTTTGGGCATGAGTTTGAAGTGGATGAAATCAATCACCTTAAACATGGCGTCATTGCAGAATTAGTCGTCAATCAATCAGACTTAAAAAAAATAGTGGCTCACCTCCCCTATTGCGATCTTTATCTGGAATGTCTAACAGTTATTGATTTTGCAGAGTGCTGGGAATTAGTTTACATTTTTAATCATTGGAATGAAAATAGCCGTCTTAGCATTAAGAGTATATTACCCAAGGATGACGCCAAAGAAATTAAAGCAATTTCGATTACTGATATCTATGGGGCTGCAGATTGGTATGAGCGCGAAATCTGGGATATGTTTGGCCTTCAGTTTGAAGGCAAGCCAGATATGGAGCGCCTGCTCCTACCAGCAAGCTCAACCATTCACCCGTTAGCCAAATCATTCAAAGGTGAGCCTGACGGTAGCGATGTTAAACAAGTGCTGCAATTACTTGAAGAGGAAAAAAATGATTTTGAAGTCACTTTTCCAGCATCGTTAGATCAATCGGCTGATACTTATTACCTAAATTTGGGTCCGCAACATCCATCGACACATGGCGTGCTTAAAGTTATTCTAAAGCTCAAAGGTGAGCGTGTTCTAGAAGCTAAGCCCGTGATTGGCTATGTGCATCGTAATCACGAAAAAATGGCTGAGATTCAAGAATATAAGGCTTTTTGGCCCAATATTGGCCGCTTAGACTATGTTGGTGCTATGAGTTACAACTTTGCCTATGCTGGGTTGATTGAAAAAGCTATGGGCGTAGAAGTTCCTAGGCGTGTTGAATTCATTCGCGTAGTCACAACTGAATTGAATCGTATAGCCAGTCACTTACTTTGGCTAGGAACTTACCTTTTGGATTTGGGGGCATTCACCCCTTTCTTTCATTGCTTTGATGACCGCGAACAAATATTAACTATGTTGGAGCACGTCACTGGTGAGCGACTAACTTATGATTATTTTCGTTTTGGCGGTCTTGACGCGGACTACCCTGACGACAAAATAACACCGCTAATAGATAACTTCATACCTCATTTTAAAAAACGTTTAGACGAATATCACAGGCTTATTGGAGAAAACATTATTTTTAAAAAGCGCACTATTGGCATCGGGCATATCTCTAAAAAAATCGCTTTGCAATATGGTATTACCGGACCGAATCTAAGAGCGTGTGGCATCCGCTCGGATATCAGGCGCACTGAGCCTTATTCTATATATTCAGAATTAGACTTCGAAATTCCCACTCAAACTGAAGGTGACGCCTATGCGCGTTATTTAGTGCGTATGAGTGAAATGGCGCAATGTTTAAAAATTATTGAACAAACCTATACCAATATACCGCAAGGTGACTACAAAACCGCCAAACTCCCCCGCTTTGTGCCTAAGGGAGAATATTATCATAACGTCGAATCTGCTCGCGGTTCCTTTGGCATGTATTTAGTTAGCGATGGAAGCATGCAAGCTTATAGACTCAAATTACGAACGCCATCTTTTTCTAATTTAAGCGCCTTTGATGATATTTCTAAGGGATGCTTCCTATCTGACGTTATGTCTATATTGGGCAGTATTGACATAGTTATACCGGAGATTGATCGTTAATATGACTAATGTTGAGATCATGATTCGATGTCTCTCTTTAGGAGTGGCCGCCACTCTATTCATATCTGTGAATGCCCTTTTCTTGGTTTGGCTAGAAAGAAAAGTAAGTGCGCGCATACAGCTAAGA
This sequence comes from Candidatus Omnitrophota bacterium, assembly GCA_047639455.1. GTDB lineage: Bacteria > Omnitrophota > Gorgyraeia > 2-02-FULL-51-18 > JAGOUK01 > JBLINS01. The sequence continues at coordinate 43,145 of JBLINS010000005.1, read as the reverse complement.
CGCGGTCCCATGACTTCAGGGCCAATGGGCTTATTGCAAACCATGGCCGATGCAGTTAAATTAATCTCTAAAGAATTAATCACGCCTAAGTATAGTCATGCCATTCTTTATGTCATGGCGCCCATGCTAGTTTTTGCGCCAATCATCGTTTCGTTCATCGTCATCCCGATTGGCCCGAATCTCATTGTTCGCGATTTGCACATAGGTATATTACTCATATTTGCTTTTGCCAACTTAGGCTTTATTGGCATCTTTATCGCAGGCTGGGCATCCAATAGCAAATATGCTGTTCTCGGCGCCATACGCTCTGTAGCGCAAAATATCGCCTATGAAATCCCGCTACTTTTATCCGTTATGGGAATCATATTAATGACTAGTAGCTTTAGCATGGTGGATATCGTCCAATCACAACAAAAGGTATGGTTTGTGTTCCTACAGCCCTTGGCTTTCATATTATTCTTTTGTGCCATATTAGGTGAGACAAATCGAACACCTTTTGATATCCCTGAAGCAGAATCTGAATTAGTGGCTGGCTTTCATACAGAGTATTCTGGAATGCGCTTCGCGCTTTTCTTTTTAGCTGAATACACCAATATCTTTATTGGCTCGGCTCTAATGGCTACATTATTTTTAGGTGGGTGGCATGGTCCATTGTTGCCACCCGTATTATGGTTTTTGATCAAAACCTATGCGGTTGTATTTGTGGTCATGTGGGTGCGTTGGACTTTCCCGCGTTTGCGTAGCGATCAATTAATTCATTTAGCTTGGAAAGTACTAATACCGCTAGGTATATTAAATTTAATAGCTACAGCTGCTATAGTTACTCTGAGGGGTCTGTGATGAGTGTGCGTCATTATGAGGAGCGTAGCGACGGTGAGTGTGCGACGAATAAGGAGCACACTCTTGCGAACGGGGCTGAGTTGGTGAAGCCCGTATGAATCCACCAGCAAAAGGCTTTTCATTGTTGCACATGGATCCTGCTTCGCGGGTTCTGGGAGATCCTTACGCCGCTTGCTTCGCGCGACTCAGGATGACTGGAGACATAAATGATTTATAAATATTTCAAAAATATATTAATGGGTTTTATTAGCTTAATTAAGGGCATGCTTATCACATGGTCTTATATGCTCAAAAAACCAGTCACCATGCTCTACCCTAAAGAAGAATGTGTTACAGACCGCTTCAAAGGACCTATTCAATTCACCATAGATGAGCAAGACCAAAATCATAAGTGTATAGCTTGCAATGCTTGCATCAAAGCCTGCCCTTCTCGTTGCATGCATTTAGATGTAGAAAAAAATGCTGACGGCAAAAGAGTCCTGACTGACTTTAAAGTTGATCATATGCTATGTAGCACCTGCAGTATTTGCATAGATGTTTGCCCTACAGATGCATTAGATCATAATGCTAAAGGGTATGCGGAAGCGACAACAACACGATCCTCAATGGTTCATGATTTGATAGAGCCTTTTAGAATAGCGGGTGTAGATGTTGATCGTCCCATACTTACTCCGGCACAAAAAAAAGCTCTCTCAGATGCTAAAAATAAGCCCAGTGATGAAGGGGGTGCGCATGACAACCCTACTGCTTAAGGATTGTATTTTTATTAGCTTCATCATCACAACTTTACTGGGTGCTGTGGGCGCCGTGACCTTTAAAAAGGTATTCCACAATGCACTTTCTTTAGGCTTATGTTTTTTTGGTATTGCGGGTTTGTATATATTCCTTAATGCAGAGTTTCTAGCAGCCATCCAAATCATTGTATATATAGGCGCTATTGCTATAGCCATAGTTTTTGCAATTATGTTGAGCGATCCATCTCAAGCTCCACACCCAGCCGACAAACACAGGGCCTTTAGCGCGATATGTGTTTCAATTTGTCTTTTTTTAGTTTTGGCTATAGCTATCCTAGCTCCGGCTAGCTATATCACATTAGCCAATATCGGAGTCACAACCACAGCTACCATTGGTAAGGCATTATTAAGTGAGTTTATAATACCCTTTGAATTAGTGTCTCTAGTATTACTGGTAGCGCTAATTGGTGCATTAGTTATTTCAAAAAAGACGAAAGAATTATGAGCGAGAATCCACAAATATACATTCTACTTTCGGCTGTTTTGTTCTCACTAGGGATATACGGTGTTTTAAGTCGGCGCAATGTCATCGCCATCTTAATATCCATTGAATTATTACTCAATGCAGCTAATATCAACTTCATCACTTTTGATAAGTTTGTCGGTAATGGCCACGTTAATGGTACTGGCCAAATATTTTCTATTTTTGTTATTGCATTAGCCGCCGCAGAGATATGTGTCGCGCTTAGCATCGTCATCTTATTAACTCGACAGGGCAAATCAGCTCTGATTGAAGATTCGAAGGATATTAAGGGCTAATGTTAGATCTACTCTGGATAATCTTATTATTACCCCTAAGCACATTCCTATTGCTATTTCTATGCCCTAAACCAATGCATGCAATGACTCCTCACCTGGCTTGTTTAGCCTCCCTAATATCGCTCATCACGACAATATTTGTCTTTCAAGACTACCTGGCGGATGGCCCGCGACTATTTGAATGTGTGTGGCTGAGCTTAACTCACATTCAACCAACTCAATTCTTACCAGGCATACAAGCCCCCATCTTTAAAGATATTCAAGTTGGTTTTTTAATCGACGGTTTGAATATGATGATGCTTTTAATCATTAATACGATTGCATTTTGCGTGCATGTCTTTTCTGTGTACTATATGGATTCTGACGAATCTAAGCGTCGATATTTTGCGTTCCTAAATTTGTTCACATTTTCAATGATTGGGATTATTACAGCCTCATCGTTATTACAAATTTTTATGTTTTGGGAATTAGTAGGCCTAGCTTCTTATCTTCTAATAGGCTTCTGGTATCAAAAATCAGCTGCTTCAAATGCGGCTAGAAAAGCGTTTGTAGTTAATCGATTTGCTGATTTGGGATTTTTAATTGGCATGATCTTATTATATTTGGTTTATGGATCGCTAAATATTAGGGACTTGACCGCCATTGGATTCATTGATCAAGCTGTGCCACTAAGTGTATTGTCTTGTATAGGCATACTAATTGCATTGGGTACGTTTGGCAAATCAGCCCAATGGCCTTTTTCGTCATGGCTACCAGACGCCATGGAAGGCCCTACACCCGTGTCAGCACTCATCCATTCGGCCACCATGGTTGCGGCAGGTGTGTATTTGATTGCCCGCGTCTTTGAATTATTTGCCGCATCCCCCCTCACATTAAATGTGATTCTATGGATAGGCTGCTTCACTTCTTTAACAGCCGCTTTATCCGCCTGCACGCAAATCGATATTAAAAAGATACTAGCCTATTCAACTATTAGCCAATTAGGCTTAATGATGATGGGCTTAGGGGCTGGACATCAAAATATTGCCATCTTCCATTTACTAACCCACGCATGCTTCAAATCCATGTTATTTCTGATTGCCGGAGCATTAATTCATCGTTGTGATACTAATGATATTTATTTAATTAGTCGGCATGGAGTTAAGCGTGACGTTCAGCTTGTATTCCTTTTACTTGTGGGTGTGGCGTCATTATGCGGCATACCCCCATTTTCGGGATTTTTCTCCAAGGATGCAATCCTTCACTCCGTTTTCCAAAGTTCATTTAGCGCAGGCGTTGTAGGCCTCTTAATTACCTCATTAACAGCCTTTTATGCATTTCGAATGGTCTTTATTTTACTGCGTCAAGATAGATGTGATTTGCATCCGCATGCCGACAAATCAATTTCTATGACCATGCTTTGGTCCATACCACTTTGGATATTGGGCATATTATCCATTTTGGTTGGGTTCTCCGGTTCCCCTCTCACGCATGAATGGATAATTAACTTCTTAGATGCAACGCATCACTCAGCTCAATTTGATATGACTTTATTCGCTTGGACGTTGGCAGTTATCATTAGTGGCATAGGCTTATCATTTGCCCTATACCGCAAACCAAATATGAATGATGATCCTCTACCTAATCACACATTTGTCAAAAGCAACTTTGCCTTTGATCATATGTATGGTAATTTTGTAAGCAAGGCTGTTTTGCCTTTATCTAAATTAACCTATAAGTTTGAAACTGCTGTTCCGATTGGAATCATGGTCGACAAACTATGTTGGTCTATTCTTGCAATTGGTCGCATTCTCTCAAGATTGCAGAATGGATTACTCCAAAATTATATTTTGATCAGCATGATCGCATTAATCGTAGCAATGTATTACTTGATTCACGGAGGAATGCACTAATATGGGTTTACCTCTACTTTCGACCATATTACTTTGCCCACTGGTCGCTTTTGGGCTCATATTATGCCTTCCAGGGCGCTATATTAATGCTGTTCGTTGGATAGCTCTAACTGCTGCAACGCTAACCCTGCTTTTGTCCATTCAGATGATGCGCTCGATGGACTTCACCACCCCTGACTTTCAGTTCATTGAAAATTACGCATGGATGCCAGCATATGGCATTCGGCTTTCTTTTGGCATAGACGGCATGTCAGCCGTTATGATTCTACTCACTGCTATTATCATCTTTTGTGGCGTGATTTGTTCATGGACCATCAAGGTTAGAGTTAAAGAATTTTATGCCAATTTGCTCTTTTTGGTGGCGGGTGTATTTGGTGTTTTTATGTCGACCAATCTTTTCTTTTTCTTTCTATTTTATGAAATAGCCGTATTGCCCATGTATTTCTTAATTGCTATATGGGGTTCAACGAACCGTAATTACGCAGCTATGAAGTTGACTCTATATTTATTAGCAGGGTCTACATTAATATTCACAGGCTTCCTAATGCTATATGCTCATACAGGCTCGGGCACCTTTGAATTAATGCAATTACATAATTTGGAGTTTTCTAGGTCCGCACAAATCATTTACTATGCCATGTTCTTTATCGGCTTTGGTGTTTTGTCAGCCTTATTCCCCTTCCACGTCTGGTCTCCGGTTGGTCATGTGGCGGCTCCAACAGCAGCCAGCATGTTGCACGCCGGTGTGTTGATGAAATTAGGCGCATATGGCATCATACGGATTGGTTTAGTGCTATTCCCCGAGGGAGCAAGATTTTGGGCCCCCACAACGGCTATTCTGGCCGTATGCGGCATCATATACGGTGCAATGATTGCAGTTCGCCAACGTGATATAAAATTCATTATTGGGTATTCAAGTGTTTCACATATGGGCATTGTTCTTTTGGGCATATCGTCACTTAATTCATTTGGTCTCGAGGGTGCCATATTCCAGATGTTTAGCCATGGTATTATGACAGCTCTTTTCTTTGCATGCATTGGCTACATTTATGATCATTGCCACACTCGCAGCCTTGATGACTTGGGAGGCTTGGTCAATCAAGCGCCAAGAATTTCGGTGATGTTCATTATTGCGGGTCTGGTGGGATTGGGCTTACCTGGCTTCAGCGGCTTTGTGGCCGAATTTCTTGTAATCGTTGGCGCTATTCAAGCTTTTCCAATCATTGGCATCATATCAACTCTAGCTCTACTCATAACTGCTTTCTATGTGCTGTCAGCCATTCAATCCGCATTCTTTGGACCCGTCAATTCGCGCTTCAAGGACATGCCTGACATTAAGTCGTGGCAAATATTTCCAAGGGCCATTCTAATCATGGTCTTACTTGTTTTTGGTGTTGCACCTAAAATATTTTTAGATTGGATAATTCCGACGAGTTCGCATATTCTACAGGTGTACTCATGATGAAATCTATCCTTATGCTTTTGCCTGAATTAGGCTTAATTGCATTCATTAGCGCATTATTTATGCGTACCTTATTTGAAAAGCGCTTTCATCACAAAATAACGTCACATATGGCCATCATTTTCTCACTAGCCGTTGTCGTTGCTAGCATATTAGCGTTCAATCTCTCTGGAAGCGTCTTCATGAAGTCCTACGAAATAAATCATGCGTCGCAATTATTCAAGCTCCTATTATCCGTATTATTATTTGTCGTCATTCTTCTATCGGGCAAAGCTCAAGCGATTCCTAGGGGGCAAAAAACAGAGTATTTGATATTTTTAGCCTGTGCTACTTTAGGTATGATGATTTTGGTAAGCGCCAATGAGTTTTTATTATTTTATATTGCTTTAGAATTGGTTGCCTATTCGACTTATGTTATGATTCCATTTCGAAAAGACCCGCGGGCAGCTGAAGCTAGTATTAAATATATAATTTTGGGCGCCACAACAAGCGCTATATTAATTTATGGAATTAGTTTAGTCGCAGGCATAGCTCGTTCAACTTACTTTGCTGACATCCTATTAGTCGCGCCCAGTCTTTTCCCCAATCCATTGTTCATGATTGGATGTCTCTTTATCCTTTGCGGAATATTCTTCAAGTTGTCACTATTCCCATTTCATTTTTGGGCACCCGATGTTTATGAAGTGGCGCCAACAAGCGTTGTCACATTTTTGGCAACGTCATCAAAAGCAACGGCAGCATTCATGCTAATCAAAGTTCTGGCCACATTGGGCAGCCCGGCCATACTAACGCCCATACTCATCACTCTGGCCGTTCTCTCGATGACTTTAGGTAATGCTACAGCCATTTTACAAAAAGACTTAAAGCGTTTATTCGCGTATTCAAGCATTGCTCAATCAGGCTACATAATGGTGGCAGCTTTAGTCATGAATCAAGAAGCTAATCAATCCGTCATTTTCTACGTTATTTGCTATGCCATTATGAATTTGGCGGCATTCCTCGTCATCATTCTCATTGGCCGATCTATGGCCACTAATAATCCACAAGCTAGTGATTTGAATGGGCTGTCTAAACGATCGCCATTATTAGCATTTTTACTTTTAGTTAGTGTATTATCACTTGCAGGAATACCACCATTGGCAGGTTTTGCAGGAAAGTGGTTTTTATTCGCGTCGGCGGTTCAGGCTGGCTATAGTTGGTTGGTATTATTTGCTGTGATCAATTCAGTAATCTCTCTTTATTACTATTTAATACTTGTCAAACATGCCTATGTAGATAAGGCTACACTTGAGGCACCAATAGACTTAGATTATCGCTATAAAGCTGTTGTAGTGTGCATTCTAGGGCTCTTACTTAGCATTGGCGTATACCCAACCCTTTTAATGGATTTAGCAACAATAGCCGCTAATTCCATCTAGTTGCATTTTTTTCGAATTTTTTAAATACTGGAAATAAGATCTATTGAGATGACTTTGTCGGCTTGGCGTTGCGGAATTAGTATTGTTTCATTAATAGAGTCTAAAGCTATATTTGCAGGTGAGTCCAATCCACTTTGAAATAAAGTTAATTTACCCTCACCCCTACTCCTAATGCGATAAATCTCTCCTTGTGACATGCTTGCTACGAATAAATCCGAAGATCTATCTATAAATATTCCATTCAATTTGGCTAATCCGGTCTTCAAAACTTCAATTTTCATCTTTTGATTAATACTTATAATTTCGCCAGATTTGGATGCTGCGACAAACAAATGATTTGCATGTTTGTCATAATAAAGCCCGTAAGGACCGCCTAGCGTTGGGCCCTGAACAAAAACTGACGCCGCATCCGTTTCACCCTCAACCAGATATATCGCATCGTTCAATGTATCGCTAATATAAAGATTTCCACGACCATCAGAAACGACATCGGTAAGCATGTAACTTTCTTGATCAGGCATACTGATTTGACGATCAAATTTGCCTGTGTTTATAAAAAAGCATTTAACAACATCAATATCGGCGATATAAAGTTTGTCGCCTACAATAGCCATTCCTTTGGGGGCGTCTAGCGAGTGATCTGTTTCCTGATCACCGATAAAACGCATCACCGTGACCAATTCCCCTTTGAGTATCTTCGTAATATAACCGTTCCCATCCTTGTCTACATCTAAGCCATTAACATTAGAGATGTAATAGTCACCTGTGGCTACGTCCATAATCACTGACTCTGGGTCTTGCAAACCCGTTAGCTCCATGGCTAATGCGTTCATTTGGATCGATAAAAGCACAAATAACGTACAAAAGATTAATTTTCTCATAATGGCTGTATGATATCTCATTTGTCGGACGTAGTCTTGTTTAAGAAATTCAACGCTAGGCATAAACATAAGATGCTAGCCCAGATCATTAAATGGGTTATTAAAAGGTTTATTGGCGTAATTGGGTTTATCGTCATCGTCTTTCAGGTATGACTTATGGGTCATAGAACGCATAAATATTTCACAACGCTCATGGCGCACGCCCATACCTAAAGCCATATCGGTTAAGCATCTATCATCCGTGACTAATGTTGAGAAGCGTCGACTTTCCTCAGGCATCAAATTCATCAGCCTTTCCATCAATTCATCGCCAGTCTGACCAGGTTCAGAAAAATGCATTTGGCTTGTATGCGTAGATTCGTATTGATCCTCAAATCGAATTCCGTCGAATACAAATTGACAGACCTCGCCTCTATTTACGGCATAAGTCTCAATGGCGGCTATCATAGTCGCTATATCATGAAATATATCTTTGATTTGTGATCTTTTCAAGTGATGAAGGAGGTTGAAGGAGTCTATGATTCGATATGCGATCGCCATGATCCAGTGTACCATAAAGTCTAAATCTGACTTTTTTTTAGTCTCGCACTCAATGCTGTTTCGCGTGATATTGCGGCTCTCAGTGTATTACTGCATATTAAACCCGGGTCCGCAATGCGGACCCGGGTCATGCACTCTATTACGAGTTTTTAATATTCATGCCATTCATCAAAAAGGTATCTAGGACATCTTTCTTAGACCTCCAACGACCACCAATCTTGAATCCAGGCAATACACCTTTTTTAAGCCATCGATATACAGTCATTTCATGAACACCTAAATACTTAGATATTTCTTGAGTAGACATCATCGGTGATTTGTATTCTTGATCCATAACATTTTCCTTTGGTTAACTACATCGTCCTATGTTAGAGAGTATATATTATGATTGGCCCATTTTCAAGATTAGTAACTAATATTTATTATTAGATACTATTGGATAATTATACATAGTATATTAACTCCATAAACACCAATAAACACAAGGCTTATGAAGTACTGCAAATGAATAGTCTGGGGTTTGATGCCGTTGGGCACACTCGGCATGATTGTGTGGGGCTAAAGCGAATAAAAAAAACCGCAAAACAAGTAACTATAATTTTACTCGTTTTACGGTATTTTGAACTAGCGTTCTTTTAAATTTTAATTTGAACTAATTACTATTTAAAGATGCCTAACTAATTATTGATTATATTTGTTAATTATTGTTAATTAAATACTATTGAATGTCAATCTGTGTCCAAATCCTTAAGCAACCATTTATCCAAAACTTCTTTTTTTGTTCTCCACTGGCCACCGATTTTAAATCCGGGCAATTTCTTTGTTTTGAGCAGCCTGTAAACGGTCATTTCGTGAACACCCAAATACTTGGATATTTCTTTAAGTGTCATTATTTGTGTCCGTTGAGGTCTCTTTGCGTCTGTCATGTCTACTCCTATTAAAAAATGATTGTGTGTAAGTCCTGTAAATAATAACAAGACTTTTGGGACTTGTCAAGATTTGACAAAATTATCATCAATCTACAACTAAAGGCAATATCTATGCAAAAAGAATAGATTTATATCAATACTATTTCAAAATAAAAATTTGTTCAATAATTTATAAGTTATTTTGTTCCAAAAAGCTTTGTATCCATTTTATAGCATCTTTGCGAATCAACAATTCACCGTTTAATTGCTTTTCTTCTACCTTCAATAACAACTTACCCATTTGAGGGCCCGGATTCACTCCCATTTTAGATAAATCAAGACCGTTTAGCAAAGGCTTGGGATCAAGGTCAAGTTGTGAGAAAGTTTTTTTCATTTTTTTAAGCAAACGCCATTGAGCGAGGTCACTTTTCCTAACTTCACATATTAAGCGATATAATTCTAATTCAATATCAAAACCAGGTCGTCGAATCATCCGCTTCACTTCGGCCATAGGCGCATTTTCTATATCTTTCAATTGAGTTTGTGCTTTAATACACTCCATTATGGCTTTCCTGTCATCATTAGAAAAACGCAAACGACGTCCGATTGACTCAACTACGTCCAAAGCTAATGGATAAAATAAACATGCGAAAGCCAATACTCCATTAACAGATTTTAGCTTCCCTATCATTGCTTCAACTTCTTCAAAATAATTTTTAAACGCGATATCAGCGGAGTTGTACTTCATTTTCTTTAGACTCTCCACCTCTGGCAACACGGCCCGCAATACCTTTGATTGATCCAATAGCACTAAACCATAACTTGGATTAGAGCTGGTAAAAAGCTTAAATAATTCCTCCCTAATGCGCTCTTGACTCACGTCCATGACCTGCTTATGCATGCTTTGAACAACTTTAAACGTTTGAGGCTCAATTTTGAAGTCTAGAACCGCTGCGAATCTCACAGCCCTCAACAAACGTAGCTTATCCTCCTTAAACCTTCTCTTTGGCGACCCTATGGTTCGTATAATGCGTGATTCGAGATCAGTTATACCTGAAACCCAATCAATCACCTGACGTTTTACGGGATCATAAAATAATCCATTAACCGTGAAGTCTCTTCTCAAACAATCAGATTTAGCATTCGAAAATTCAATTCGGTCAGGATGCCTTCCATCGTCATAATTAAAATCTTTTCTGAATGTAGCAACCTCAAAAGAAATGCCTTTAATCAATACCACCATCACTCCAAAAGCTTTACCAACACCTATGGTTTTTTTGAATATTTTTTGAATATCTTGCGGGTAGGCGTTAGTCGCGATATCATAGTCTTTTGCTCTCTTCTTAAGCAGCATGTCGCGGACGCATCCGCCAACAAAATACGCTTCATAATTATGACTCCTTAAAGTGCGCACGACACTTAAAGCTAATAATCGTTTATTGGGTTTTGCCTTAGGGTTATTCATTAGATAGGTGTTTTGACTAACTTTTTGATATCATTTAAAACATCATCTAAATTTGAGTATGGGGTAAAAACACGCTTTTTTTCTAAGCAAAATTGAGCCAATCTCGCCTTGGCATAAACGATATCTGCTTCGTCAATGGCGCAACAGTCACTCAAACCATCACCAACGAAGATAATTTTTTCATATTCAGGACGCAATATTTGAATGGCTCTACGTTTACAATTAGCACACTTTTTGCATATAGCGTGTTTATATGGGAATTCAGGCGTGAATTGCTTTCCATCGAATGATAAATGATTGGATTTGTATTGAACATGTCCTAAATCATGCTTCTTTAGAATGCGCTCAATAAAATAGTCGAAGCCATCGCTCAATATCAATAATGGCATCTTAGCTTCATCCAAATACCTCACCAAATCATCAAAACCACTGTCCAATTCAATCGAATTAATATATTGTTCTAATTCCGCCGGTTTTACTGAAATAGTGTTTAGCTGTCTTGACATGCAGTCGTCTGAACTAATTTCGCCATTTAACCAAGCACCCTCTAGAGGTTGCCAGAGACTTTCGTCACCATAACGCTGCAATAGACCGTCAATCACGTCAATCCGTGAAATCGTACCATCAAAGTCTATTACACATATCCATTTAGCTGTATTTTGTGGTTTATTCATCATTTGAGGCAGTTATTATAACATATTGGTATAAGCGGGCTAATGACGGTGACTTACTAAAGCAATACGCTAAGTTCTTTTAAACCAATGTCTTTCAATTCATCAATATCTGACAATTTGGTCAATAATTTATGCGATAAGTGGGCTCGATTAGCGCCACTAACGGTTTGCTCTAAAGTACGGCTAGTGCTCCACTCCACTCCAGTAAAAACACTTCTCAATAGCTCATCCGCATTAGGCTTACGTCTTAAACCAATTAAATAATACCCGCCGTCATGAGTCGGTCCCAAAACCATATCATGACTTTTGAGAGCTCCAAAAGCGCTTTCGATTAATGAGGGTGAAAGTTGTATGCAATCTGTCCCGACAAGCAAAATCTCATCATACTTGAGTTTGAATTGTTCAAAAATAGCATTTGCCATACGCACACCCAAATCGCCATTCGATTGGTAATGGATGGGTCCAAGGAAGCTAAATTGTTTTTGAATAGCCTCTGCTTTGCCGGGATGACTCAAATAAACCGTCGTGTCTACGCCTTTGCACCTTCCCAAGGTTTGAAAACAATGATTAACAAATAATGAATACAAATGCGTCGCCATCGAAACGCCTATATCTTTTGCTAAACGCGTTTTGACATGACCTTCTATGGGTTGCTTTAGTAATACGACGACTAATCGTCTAAAAGGGCGTTTTGCTGGCATATTTTGGAGTAATATTGTGCTGCAGACTTAATCGTGCGGTCTTGTGTTTTTGGATCTATGGAACAAAGTCCGAATTTAGGACCATAACCGATTGACCATTCAAAATTGTCTAATAATGACCAATGTATATATCCCAAAATTAAGCATCCATCTGCCAATGCATTATGGACACGTCGGACATGTTGACGAATAAAATTTTGGCGTTGCCCTTCATCGTGTGTGCAAATACCATTTTCTGTAACCATTAATGGTATGCGATATCGCTTCCACACCTCCATGAGATTATCATATAGACCATCAGGATATACTTCCCACTCCAAATCATTTTTTTCGGCCTTAATATAGCGTTCATCATCTGTAGCTACCTCACCCGCAGCGCGCATTAGCCACCGACCTTTTTTGGTCGGTCGAATCAATTCGCGCATATAGTAATTAACGCCTATAAAATCGATATATTTTTTCTTATCAACCCAGGCATAGAATAAACCTTCGCCATTAATCCAATCTATAAAGAGATGATTATTGCAATAACGTCTCACCCAAGCAACAAATCGATGCGACCATGAGCGTGCGTTAACGGGTTGGGCGCATAAAAAGTGATGTGCCAAGCCAACTTTTGGCTTCTTCCAACCAAATTTTTGATAATATTCATGTATACGCAAATAGGCCGCTTGATGCGCTTTGACCAAATGGCGTGTTGATGCCCATGCCAAGCGAATACTTTGTTTACCGGGTGGCCACTGTCCTTCAATACAGCCTTTATAGACCATGACATTCTGTTCATTAAACGTCATCCAATATTTAACTTCTGATCCCAAAGCCTTAACTACACGATCAACATAACGCTCAAACCATACCGGAAATTGCTTATTGGCCCATCCGCCAGCTTCACTAACCCACATAGGGTTTGTGAAATGATGCAAAGTCACAATAGGCTCAATACCGCGCTCACGTAGCGCGCGTATCAATTGACGATAATGATCCAAGGCTTTGTCACTCCAAGCTCCCTCGGAGGGCTCGATGCGACTCCACTCTATAGAAAAACGATGAGCATTGTGATTTAACGACTTAATGATGTCAAAGTCTTCTGTGTACCTATTGTAAGAGTCGCAAGCGTTGCCCGACACATCACCAGTCTTACCCTGATGCTCCCAATCCCACCAATCATTAAAACGATTATTACCTTCGATTTGATGTGAAGATGTGGCTGCTCCCCACAAAAAACCTTGTGGAAACTTAGCTTGTTTATCGGACATCGGGATACAATCTCTTTAAATATGCTTTATTAGACCAGCCAGCCCACACACATAGTGTGAGAATTATATTAATGAATTTTTGACGAAAAAAACCTGATTTTTGAAAGCGCCTAGCAGAAGTCACAACTTTTTGGCGCAAAATTTGAGTAATGCCCGCTTTTCTTAGGCGCTTGTAAAAATCAACGTCTTCAAAAACAACTTTTGAATCAAAGCCATTCAATTGGTCGAATATTGTCTTGCGTACAAAAAAGCTCTGATCCCCATAAGAAAACGCAGCCAAACGCGTATAAAGAGCTATTAATTTATATTTAAGTGACGAATTATCAAAGGATATTCTAAATCTACCACCAACAACCTCTTTATTCTGGTCTAATAAAGCTCTAATCATTTGAATTCCGCCCCCAGGCAAACGTGTATCTGCGTGTAAAAACAATAAACTGTCTCCAGTGGCAATAGCAGCACCCGCATTCATTTGTACGGCCCGCCCTCGGCAAAATGGAGCTATGCGAATTGCACCAAAATTTTTAACTATGTCCAAAGTTCCGTCGCTACTTTTGGCATCTGCAACAATAATTTCATCCGGTGCCTCCGTGCTAAGCGCCTCCAATGTCGCTAATAAGCATTTAGCCTCATTAAGCGTCGGAATAATGACAGATACTTTAGCCACGTTTTGCTCTTCTTTTCCAAATAACACCCACGGACCAAACTAAGGCGATGATGCCAAATAAGCATATGCCCGCTTCTATCCATGAATTTCGTCCAATAATAATAGCTCTACCCAAATAGGTCCAAAAAGCAATTGGCGCTAGAATACCTATGGAGGTACCAAAAATAAAGTCTCTGAATTTCATTTGCGCCAAAGGCGCGCCATAATTCAATAGACTCAAGGGGAAGATGGGGACGATTCGCATAGCAATCATCAAATGGCCACCATGGTCCCCCAACCAAGATTTCCAGACTGATATCTTATCACTCCCGACCATTTTTTTCACAAAGTCCTCTGCAAGTCCTTTAGAAATAAAATAACAGGCCGAGGAGCCTATAATAATCGCCCCAATATTAATCATCAAAGCTTGCCAATAGTCAAAGACAGCTCCGCCAAGCATGCATAAACCAGTAGCGGGTGCTATAACAATATAGCCAATAATAGATAAAAAGAAAAAAGCCCATGCTGCCCATATATTATGCTTATACGGCTCAATTAGAGGCCTAATGAAGTCAGGTTGCAGCCATTCTCCGACAGGCGTCCACTTAACCAAAATAACTAAACCAGCCAAAAAAATAATCGGCATAAGCAATTTTTTTAAATAAAATTTATATCGCATTAAAAGTAACCGTCATTGTCTGCCTGTCAGCAGGCAGGCGAGGAGCGCGTAGCTGCGACGCGGCAATCTAGGCTTAAACGAAGCGCATTCATGTGTTTTTGGCCCGCTCAAAAGCATCTAGACAATAGAACTTAAGTGATTTGGTTAAAGCATAACGCTTATCGTGAATGTCTGCGTGAGTGAACCAATGAAAATCCCGGTGTTCGCGTGTATGTAGAACCACTTTACGCGAACGACTAATGCCATAATAAACAAAAGCAATATGTTTATGAGTTTTATTAATATCGTGGCAGTCCACATAACTTGGGGTCAGTATGGGCTTAACGCCTTTATGCCTGATTTTGGGTTTATCGGCCAGGATTTTGACCTTTAGGCCGCATTCTTCTTGAATTTCACGGTACAGACCTTGTTCAGGGTCCTCATTCATTTCGATATGCCCACCTATAGGTAACCATCGATTATACTTTTTATGATTAACCATTAATACAGCATCACGATTAACGATGAATACAGAAGTTACAAAGTCATATAGTTTGTGAATATGTGGCATATTAAATAATCATCCCTTTATCCTTAAACAGAGCCGTGTTTAAAACGGTATCATACATTAGAAATCGGGTTATTTTTTTAAGCAATTGATGCATAGTGGCTTGAAGAAAATACCGATGTACCTTATTGGTTCGGAGATGATTTCATCAAGATAATATGTATCAATTACTTATAAAAGAATCGGTTTCTAATGCAAAATCCCGTTTAAATATCTTAACGCTAATATCATCAACGATGGCGTAAAAACACGGTATCGCAAATAAAGTGATTGTCGAAGCGAATGCCATGCCCCATGTAAAGGCTAAAGCCATTGATTTTATAAAAGGGTCATCCCCTCCCCAGCCATAAGCCATCGGCATAGTACCTGCGACGGTAGTTAAAGATGTCATAATCACGGCTCTAAACCTAGATTTGCAAGATTCTTCAATCGAGGCGCGTCGTTCCATACCGGATCTACGCAAACGATTCATGAAATCAATTAGCACAATCGAATCATTAACCACAACTCCCGATAATCCAATGAATCCCATAATAGATAAAAATCCAAATGGCTTACCATGAAAATACAATGCCCAAATAACGCCCACTAATCCAAGGGGTATGGTCAGCATCACTATGGGTGGTTGTATCAATGATTTGAACTGTATCGATATGACACAAAATATCATGAACATTGCGGCAATGAAAGAGATTAAAAGGCTAGTCATTGATTCCTGAGTTCGCTCCTGCTCACCTCCATATACTAATTCTATGCCCGGGTTGGTAGACTGAATAGATTTAAACTCACGCATCACACTTTTGTTCAATTCAATCGATGAAGAGATGTCTTCATCGGCATCAGCGGATACCTGCACCATACGCTTGCGATCAAAACGCTTAATTGCCGCTATGCTATTTTTTTTCTCAAACTTAGCAATTTGACCTAATGGGATTAAATTCCCTCTATCATTGGGTATCAGTAATTTACTTATATTATCTATATTGGTTGTCGACTCCTTGGGATACATCACACGCACATCAATTTCTTCATCCGACTTTTGAATCGTTGTGGCTATCCCGCCCTCAAAAGCATTCCTCAATTCTCTAGCTATACGCTCATAAGATAGTTGCGCGCGAGAACTTTGGACGCGATCAATGACCATATTCAATTCATCTTTACCGTGTTCAAAATCATCACTAATATTCAAAGCACCTGGCAATGTCTTCAAGTACCCTTTGATTTGATTCACCACTTTCATAATATCTTCAAAACTATCGCCGCGAACCTTAATTTCGACGGCTTTGCCAACTGGTGGGCCAGGCCGCACATTTTCAACACTCAATTCTTCAAAGCCCTCAATGTTTTGAATTCGGCTTTCAACATCCTTTATTATTTCAAACGCATCCCGCTTACGGTCCACTGCGGGTGTTAAATAAACGTGAATTTGAACCAAATGTGATCCAAAATGGGTATTCGGGTCACCCGCATTCTCTCGGCTAAGGCCTACTTCAGTCGTATAGTTTTCCAATTCATGATCAGCGATTTGAGCAACAGCCCTTTCGACAGGCGAGATTAAACCTGAAGTTTCATCCACCGTCGTCCCAATCTTAGCTTCACCACGAACATAGAATTCATCCATGCCATCTGACGTGAATAAAACAAATTTCATATTATTGGCTGCAAAAACTATTGTAAAAACAAAGAATGCAAATATACCCGCAGCCATCCAGTAGCGGTGATTCATTGCTACTCTCAATACTTTGACATAGCCATCGCGAATACCGTCAAACCAATGTGCTTTATTCGCTTTAGTTTTATGTTTCATTAATATGCTAAATTCAGCCGCATGCGTTGGAATGGCAAAAACGGTTGTCACCCAAGAAACAGTTAGAGCAATACCCACAACTATAGGGATAGCCCGTACATATTTGCCAATAATTCCAGACATCAAGGCCAGTGGTAAATAAGCGCATATAGACGTCAACACTGACGCTGTGATGGGCTTCATCACTTCTTGTGCACCCTCGATGGCCCTTGCTCTTGGATCGCCACCTTTTTCAATATGACGAAATACATTTTCAGCCATAATAATAGCGTCATCCACCAGCATGCCGATAACCATAATCATTCCAAACATACTCATGAGATTAATAGAGATGCCAAAGACCTTCATCAAGAAGACCGTAATCAAGAATGTCATAGGAATATCTAGGGCAGCCGCTGCCGCAATAGGAGGTGCTAATACCAAAAATAGAAAACAAAGAATAAGCACCGCGCCAAAAATGCCATTATTAACCAAAACGTTCAAACGACGCTTCACAAAATAGGAAAAATCATCTACATACCCAACTTGTAATTCAGCGGGTGTTTCCAATTGAAAGTCTTTAACCATGGATTTGATGTCATCGACCATATTCAATATATCGCCAGATGGTTTTTTGACCGCCATTAAGTTGATAGAAACCCTCCCATCAGTCGAGAATTTTCTATCCGAATCTTCATAGGCATGGCGAATATTAGCCACATCCGTAACACGAACAACCTTCCCGCCATCATTGGCCCGAATAATCGTACGACCGACATCTTCAGCCGTGGCGAATTCACCATTTGTTCTAAGTGTCATTTCACCACTATCGGAATTCACAGTGCCTCCATTGAGATTGACATTAGTCTCTCTCAAGGCCTCCATAATTTCAGATAATGACACATGAATTAATTTGGCCTTATCTGGATTAACTTCTACCCAGATTTCTGGCTCCAGATAACCCTCACGCGCAACTGAACCAACATCTGACAGATTTAACAAACGGTCTTCTAGCATCTTGGCGTAAGTTTGCAAGTCCTTATACTCCAAGCCACTTAGACTAATCGTGATAACAGGAAACTTTTCCGCATCGATTTCGGTAACTACAGGCAAATCATTAACTTCAATGGGTAAGTCTTTGACCCGATCCACGGCTCTTTGGATATCATTAACTGTGCGGCGTTGATCTCTATTATCAGGGTCAATTTTAACGGCGATGAGTGAAATGTTTTGGGCTGACACAGAAGTGATCTCATCCAACCCATCCACTGTCTTTAATTCATCCTCGATTTTGATGGTCACAAACTTTTCAACAACTTCAGGACTTGCTCCTGGATAAGCTGTGCGAATAGTCACGACCTCAAAAGAGATCGGAGGGAAAGCTTCTTTTTGAATAGTTACGCAAGAAAATAAACCGATAATTAAAACGAAAAAGGTTAAGAGGTTAACCGTTAGGGGGTTATGAACCGACATCTTACCGAAGTTCATACAGCGCGCCCATTAACGCAAGCAAACACGTCATCCTGAGGAGCGCGAAGCAAGCGACGGTGAACGCACGACCATGGGAGTGCATGCTTGTGAACGGCCGAGGTAACGAGGCTTGTAGTTCTAGCAAAATCGCCTTTTACCGTGGGTTCCATGCAGGCCTCCCCACACCAGCCTTGTTCGCAATAGCATATTCACTGCAAGGGCAGGTGCAAACTTCGCTTCGCTTATATCGACTGGTGATTAAGATCCTCTGAAACAATGACATCAATAAACATCCGCATACTGAGTCAATAACTTACCTAAAGCCAAGTCAAAAGAATCCCTGGCTCCATAAAAAGCTGCGGCAGCAGCAATTCTGCGACGCTCTGAGGTAAGCACATCAGCTTGAAAATTAATGATTAGATCAGAATTAGACCTACCTTGCTCAAAGCGTTTCATTTCAGCCAGTAATTTTTTCTTTTGTAACTCCGCAATATCTAAAGATATGGACCAACTATCATAAGCCATTTTCGATTCTCTGATAACTGCGTCCACAGCGTGGCTAATATCCTTTTGTAATTGTTCCAATTCCAGAATGGCTTGTTTGTTTCGAATCTTAGCTTGCGCCCTCTTTGCTTTAGCCTCTCCATTCTCTAGTGGTAGACTAAATTGGATGCCCATTAAGTAAGTGGGGTCTTCTGCGTCGCGAACTTGATTGACGGCTTTATCCAAATTTCTATTTAAGCCATTGAGCGTCAATGTGCCCAAAAAATCAATTTGAGGTAATTCGGTATATTTGGTAATTTTTAGTTCAATACCCATTTCTTTTATTTTTAATAAAGCATGCTTATAATCAAAACGGCGATCTAAAGCCGCAGTGGTCGTTTTCGGAATATCGTATTCAATAGGTGCTTCTATCTGTGGAGCTGATTCAATTTCTAAAAGCTCGGTCAACGCCATAGACAAAGCTGTCTTTAACTGATTGACGGCGATAATTGCATCTTTTTTAGCCACCATAAACTCAATTTGGCGAATTAGCACATTCGATTGCGCGGCATATAAATCAGGGTCTTCCAATAAACCTAGGCTCATCTTTTCTTTAGTACTGATTAAAAAGGTTTGCGCATCCTTTAACCCAATAGACTCTATGCCGACTAATTCTTTTTTGGTCCACGCTGACCAATACAATTGTCTTACATCCCATACGGCAGACTCCATGCGCTGTAATACGTCAAAATTAAAGCGTTCAACATTAACTTTGACTTGCTCCAATGCCAAGCGATCAATTCGCCCAAAAAAGTTGCTCGCCAATGGTTGCCTCCAAGACAATTCAGCTTTTTCAGTATATGCGGGGTTTATCGAAACAAACGTAGTATTGGTTTCATCGCGATCTGAACTCCATTTCAGATCAAATTCAGTGCCTAAGGTCGTTTTCTTGCCTATGCCCCCCTCGACTAACCATTGATCTGAGCGAGTGGCGGCAAATATACTAGAATTTGGTTTTTCGTCGCGGGCATAACTTGCGTTCAATAATAAGTGTGTGTCGTACGGCGCTTCGCTTAATTTGATTTCTTGAAATTTTTCATCAGATTCAAGCTTTAGGACGCGTATACCAAGGTAATCGGCTATAGATTTCTTAGAAACATCATCTACGCTCATTGTATTGGCTAAAGCTATATGAGGTATGTTCAAAAGCATAAGTGATAGCACTGTGCATTGGAGGATAGCTTTATTGAGCTTCATGACGTCCTCGCTGATAATGTAACAAACTCACAATACAGAAATAGCCAATCAAATCAAATAATATATCCGCCAAACTAAATGTGCGGTATGGAATATAGATTTGAACGGCCTCTGTTATGAACGCCATTATGAGTCCATATAAACTTATAAGAATTAAACTCTTACAAGCATCGCTCTTTTGATACGGAACGCTAGCCCAATAAGCTAATGAAGCCAATAAAACAAATTCAAGTAAATGTATAATTTTATCCAAATGCGGTATAGCTATTTTCGGTAAGCTCTGGCCTGACACGCAGGCCAAATAGATTATGCCAACCGAATAGACTAGAAGTACTGCCAATCTGAAGCTTCTTATGCGGCGCACTCACCCTTGCCCACAGACACCTTAAATTGATTACCAACAACATCACCCAAGTCTTCATACATGGTTGCTGGGTCAACTTTAAGTGAGTCCACTTGAGTATACGGCTGCATAATTTTAATCAAATAATCTTTTTCCACTCGATCAAACCACTGAATAAAAGTCTCGCCAGATTGTTTTTCATTCTTATAAACACTCAATAAGTGTTTAACAGCTTCTCTTATGCGTCTAGCTGG
Source organism: Candidatus Omnitrophota bacterium (assembly GCA_047639455.1). Lineage (GTDB taxonomy): Bacteria > Omnitrophota > Gorgyraeia > 2-02-FULL-51-18 > JAGOUK01 > JBLINS01. The sequence continues at coordinate 22,090 of JBLINS010000005.1, read as the reverse complement.
AATCATAGCAATGCGCTGACCAAATTGAGTGTCTTCATGATTTATGCCCGTGCGACCGCCTAATAACATTTGGTAATGCGGTAATTGTTTGCCTTCCACATTTCGAGACGCGCCATAAAAACCAATATTACCAATATGATGTTGTCCGCATGAATTCGTGCAGCCAGAAATCTTTATGGATATATGTTGCAATTCTTCGTCCGTTGCCAAAACATCAGCAAAGACATTCTCGGTTAGATCTATGGCCAAACCCTTACTGTGCGTAATCGCCAAATTGCAAGTATCAGCTCCAGGACAGCGCGTGATATCAGCCAATTGTTGTGCATTAGCTTCTGCTAAGCCAAGCTTAGCCAAGCGATTGAAGACTGCTTGGGTTGCTGCCTCAGGTATCCAGCGCATGATGACATTTTGCGTAATAGTTGTGCGTAATCTGCCACCCCCATATTCTCTGGAGATTTGAGCGACACCACGTGCTTCTTCTGGGGTCAAATCACCATATAGACAACGCACATAAATTGCATTATAGCCAGCCTGTTTCTGCTGAATAACATTACTCTTTTTCCACTCACTGAATGCGGCTTCATCCACGGGTGCCGAATCTATGGCGCCTGTTTTTTCTGGAGCTGTTTCTTCAGGCCAATTCAAAACATAATTCTCATATTTACCTGTTCGAGTAGCCATAACTGCTTTCTTCTCAGCAAGAAAGCGTTTGCGGAATTCCTCTATACCCCATTCCTTAATCACAAATTTAATCCTGGCTCTATTTTTGTCACGTCGATTACCATGACGATCAAACATATGAATAACAGCTTCTGCCGTTGCCAAATACTCATCAAAAGGTACAAATTCTTCTAATAAAAAGGCAGCAAATGGCATTGAGCCCAAACCACCACCAACGGTAGAAATGAATCCAAATTCAGTTTTGCCGTCCACAACTCTTGATGTGGCTCTAAAGCCCAAATCATGAATACCAATTCTAGCGCGATCAGAATCAGGACACCCTTCAAAAGCAATTTTGAACTTACGAGGTAAGTTTTGGCATATCGGGTTTCTCAAAAAATATCTATACACCAAATCCGCATAGGGATTAATATCAAATAACTCATCAGGGTGCACACCAGCTAATTCATCACTGGTTAAATTACGCACCGTATTGCCACAAGCTTCACGTGACGTCATGCCCGCTTCAGCAACCTCTGTAAGAATGGCTACTATATCTGAGCGTTTAAAATTATGTAATTGAATAGCTTGCCTGGTAGTGACGTGACTTAATTTTGTTGGTGTATATTTCTCCGCCAAACCCGCAGTGACTTCTAATTGATCGGCATCCAAATAACCAAATGGCAATTTAATGCGAATCATATGCTCGTCTTCCTTGCCACGAATACCATAAATACCATTATTAAGCCTAAAACGCTTGAAACTATCCTCTTCAAGCTTGCCTGCTTCTAAATCAATAATAGCCGATTTAAATCGGTTAATTTCGTTCTGAGCCTCTTGAGATATTGTATATTTCTTAGTCATCACTTTCTCCTTAATGCAATTAATCGTTCAAAGTTTTCTTTAAAAATGAAGTTATGCGTTGATTATATTCTTGGGGATATTTTAAAACCGTTTCAGAGTGTCCGGCTTTTTCAGCTACCCACAAATCCGTGCTTCCAGGAATAATGCTCATCAATCTTTGAACATGATCCAATTGAACATGATAATCCTTACCTGCATGAATCATGAACACGGGTTTACGTAATTTGGGGATAAAATTCTCCATAGAAAAAAAACGTAATCTATTTTTTATACTCGCATAAGCTAATGTCATATAAGACAAAATCAAATATATCCAATCGGGTATTATGGCCACATACGATCGCGGCGAAACATAAATATTCACAAACTTTTTCATGTATTTTTGCATCGTCATATGTGTAGAAAAAGCACCGTCCAAAAGAACTGACTTTATGATTGGGGAAGGCGCTGCAGCTGCTGCCACAGTTGCGCCCTTAGATACTCCAAAAAGCGCAACTTCGTAATCTTTCTTTTCTACAGCCACCCAACTCAATACTCGTTCTAAACATCTCAAATCCCTAACTGTAGGCCATTGAAAGTATTTTTCGTCAACAGACTCAGATTTGGGCCGCAAAGAAAGCAGCTTAAAATTAAATGTTAACACATCCACCTCATCATCTGGGAGGAAGTGTGCATGTTTTTGCCAACTGTCCAAATCAGCTCCGGTTTCATGGCAAAAAACGACTAGTTTTTTAGAAGGTTTTCTTGATTTGATATACTTGGCTTCAATCGCACAACGTGTGTCATAGGGTATTTGTATATTACGAATCTTAAGGCCCTCTGAATTCTTAGGTTGATCAGGGACTTGGAATCTTGGCACATCAAATGCGTTTCTCTCAATCAATGGAATATACCGCAAAAAAACCATAAAGATTATCAATGCAAAAATTGCGAATATACCTATAGGGATGATTACAATTAAGCTCATGTCTTTTTAACCACCAAAACAATATTTTGTCCACCGAAGCCAAAAGAGTTTGATGCGCAAACATTAATCTCTTTTTGACGCGATTGATTAGGAATATAGTCCAAATCACAATCAGGATCTTTATGTTTATAATTTATTGTTGGAGGAGCAACTCCATCACGCATGGCCAATAAACATATAATCAATTCCACAACACCTGCTGCTGCAATTAAGTGACCCGTCATAGACTTTGTTGAGCTCACCCACAGGTCCTTTGCGTGTTCACCAAATATTTTTTTAATCGCTATTGTTTCAACGGCATCATTCACCTTTGTAGAAGTTCCATGCGCATTCAAATAGTCAACATCAGTTAAGGCTACACCTGAATCTTTAATAGCCATTTCTAAAGCCGCACTTGCGCCAATGCCTTCAGGATGTGAATCAGTCAAACGATAAGCGTCAGCCGTTGTTCCATAGCCAGCTAATTCAGCATAAATTGTAGCACCCCTCTTTTTAGCATGCTCATATTCTTCCAGAATAACAGCACCCGCTCCTTCGGATAACACAAAGCCTGATCGGGTGGCATCAAAGGGGCGGGATGCCTGTTCAGGAGTATCATTTAGCACAGAAAGTGTGGTCAATAAGCAAAAACCGGCAATGCCAAAGGGGTGGATCATAGAGTGTGAACCGCCGCTCAACATAATATCCGCGTCACCATGGCGTATAAGCTCAACAGCCTCACCAATAGCCTGAGCCGACGCCGCACAGGCTGTTAAACAATTATAAACAGGCCCTCTTGCGCCAAAATGCTTAACCATATGCCTCAATGTTTGCGCGGGTTCCTTTTCGCATTCAACAACTCCGTCACCTGTGCCGGCCCGTTCTTCTAAATAGGCAGCTAAATCAAATGAGCTCCCATTGGCCTGCCAAGCCTTATGAAATGCTTTACCCAAAACATCAACAGATCCTTCACTGTCCCCTGCTGCAAAATATATACCTTTGCGCTTAGCATCTAAATTCTCCCAATCAAGCCCGGAATCTTTAATAGCTTCTTCAGAGGCAACCAAGGCAAACTTTGTATTCGCTTTGGCATGTTTTAATATTGGATCGCGTTTTACCCATGTTGAGAAGTCAAAGCTCTTAACTTCGCCAGCGATTTGGGCGGGGAAACCAGAAGGATCAAAATGTGTTATGCGTGCTACGCCTGAAGATCCATCCAAGACGCCTTGCCAAGTAGACTGAACATCATTTCCCATAGGTGTTACCGAACCAATTCCCGTAATCACGACGCGACGTCTATTCATGACAAGTCACCAACGGACGCCAGCACAAAACTATGATTAGATAAATTAGACTCAAAATGATTCACCATCACATTAGCTTCTGAGGAAAGGTCCACGCCCTTATCTGCATACACATACCCATTTTGCAATAATGGCTTAGGTCCAATATTAGCTGGAACAACTTTCTTCAAATGCAAAGCCTTGGCGGCAATAGCCAATTCTGTTGGTGCCGCCGCATAACCCATGAAACTCGTTATGGTTTTAGTGCTAACCAATGAAGGCTTTGTATTAACTGAACCAAAAACTTCTTCTATGGCATTCGCCTCGCTCTGATCTTCGTTCAAAATGCCACGTGCACTTAAATGCAAAGATCCTATTGCATCTGCATCTAATCCTGCTTTGCCAATCACGGACTTCATTGCATAAGCTTTATTTTCTGATCCTGTAGCGGCGTCTGCGTCCGGATTGTAATCACCGGATGCAAAAACGGATTTGATTTCGGCATAAATTTTGGCATTGCGCTTTTGAGCAGCTTCCAATTCTTCCAAAATCAGTATTGTTCCACCTTCACCAAAAACCAATCCAGATGCATCTTCACTAAACACAGAATAATCAATGTCGCCTGGACTACCTTTTTTTAGTAGTCCCATACTATGCAAGCGTAATAAACCACTGCTCAATAATCGTGATTCCGCCCCTCCGCAAAACATTAAATCTGCTGTACCTCTTTGGATAATGCGAAATGATTCTTCAATAGCCGCTGCTGAACCAGAGCTATCCGCGGTTAAAGTATTACTAGGTCCGCGCAAATTATGATTAATCGTTATGTGGCAAGCAGGCATATTTGGTAAGTATTTCAATAACCATAGGGGGAATAATTGGCCCATGCCCTCAGCGCCAAACTGCACATTATCAAAAGGGTTTTTTTCACTCCAAGCCGCTTTAAAACTATCGGCCATTTCTTCTGGATCATGCTCAAACAAGCCTGCTCCAATACATACACCGGAGCGGTTAGCATCAATGGCATCTTCACCTAAGTTTGCATCTGCCCTGGCCATACTTGATGCGGCAACAGCCATTTGTATATCGCGGCACATGACTTTTAACGACTTGCGATTCTTCACATATTCGCGAGGTTTAAAATCACGCACATAGCCTGCGGCATGTAATGGCAATGATGACACATCACCCTCTTGAGGGGTGCTAATGCCTGAATTATTATGGGCAATAGAACCCCACAAAGCATCTATGCCCACTCCGCAAGGACTGACAGAACCAATACCTGTAATAACAACACGTCGCTTAGACATATTGACCTGCTTCAATAATTTGTTTTAATGCAAATGATTCCATAAAATCCTTAGAAAATACCATGCTCTTTTTACCTTCATCACCCAAAGCCTTAAATAATCCAAAAAAGATATGGCTTGTAGCTACAACTTCGGCACCTCTTAATACCTGGCACTTAGTCATGCCCGCATCATCACCTAATTCTTCTAACTCAGCCTCAATAGTCAATTGACATGGAGGGGTGATCATATGCGTGAAGCTCGCATCAGTTACTTTAGCCAATACAACTTCGCGTTCAAAATCAATCGATGCGCCAATTAAGACGCCACCCACCTGAGCCATCATTTCAATCAAAAGACTCGATGGCATAACCGGATAACAAGGATAATTATCCAATAAAGCACCCTCTGAACGTGTAATGCTGCGCAAACCACGGCAAAACTTGCCTTTAACAATATCCGTGTATTTATCAATCAACATCCAACGCATGGTCATATCAATATTCATCCATTTATTTAATATATATATTCTACTTATATAACACGTAAAAAAACTGTCTTACATTCAGGAAACTTTGAATGCAATAACGCCCATATGAGCTGTTTCCTCAAATGGCCATAAAATGAAGCTATGTTTAGTTTTAAGACCTTTTTTTAAAAAGTCACAGCACAACTTGCCATCTTTTATATATACCGCATAATCCGCAAAAGCTCGCGGTGATTGAATGCTAATCCCCATGGCTTTTGAAACCGCCTCTTTAGCCGCAAATAACAAACCAAAAGCCTTGCTTTTAAGTTTAGCTTTCTGCACGATTTTGTATTCTTTGGGTGAAAGAAATTGTTTTAGAAACCGACGATTTTGCTGAATGAGTCGTTTCGCTCTATTGATTTCAACCAAATCAATGCCAACTCCCAAAATAGTCGCCATTCAATTAATTTCGCTATTTATTTGTAACGATCAGCCTTAACTGGATGACTTCATGCGGCGCTCGATATAATCCACAATCATCTTAACCGTGAATAAATCAGGCAACTTAGCAACTAGAGGTTCTTTTTCAAAACCAGACAAATCAATTGTTGGTAACTTTTCTTTAAGGATGTTCAAACCGTCTGCTGTGATTCGACCACTTTGCACATATTGCGCGTCTGTCAAAACTTTTTCGGGGAACAAATCATCACGAGGAATTTTGATATTAAATGTTTTCTCCAAACGAAAAACAATGTCCAAAAAGTCGATTGATTCAGCGCCCAAGTCATCTATAAGTTTAGAATCAACTTCAATTTCGTCCATTTCCACTTGCAATGCTTTGGCAATTGAATCCTGAATTTTTTCAAAATACTCGCTATCTGACATGACTTTCCTCTTTCTTAAAATTGTATTTATAATATGTTAATAGGGACAAAATATTGTATTTATATGAACTGTAATTATCTCTCTTCAACGCCTATAAATCAATAATATTTTGAATTTGTACTAACAATAGCTAAATGACCAAAAATCATAAGTGTTTCAAATGATAGAAGTTGTGTATATTTGGTCAAAAAGTGATTATCCCATACCGACCATAGAGTCGGTTTATCAGGTAGTTTCGGCTCCTATGCCCGCTTTGCGACAATTGCACTCCGCATAGGCGCACTCTAAAATTTGACTAAGACTGATACGTGTTTCTAAAAACTATAGAAGTTTTCTATTTATTTTTTATAAATGGAATTGAGGATGACGCGGTATTTTGCGTTCATGTCGGCTTCGAGGTGGCTGAAGTTTGGGCTCACGTCTAGGAGTGATTCGGATTTGAGTTTGAAGCGTGCGGTGGCGACGTTTTTATCACCGAGGGTGACTTTGCCTTTGAATTTATATTCTTGTCCTTCTTGGCTCATTAACATAGATTCAAATTGGATTTTGTCACCCGGGCGAACTAATTGGCTAAACTTGGCTGGTGAACATTCAGTCATGCGAATTTGTGAGTTTTTAAAATCTTCCATTAGACGAATATGCCACGAGGATAATTGGCTCAAACCCTCTAGCATCAATACACCCGGCAATACGGGGAAGTTCACAAAGTGGTCTACAAAAAAAGGTTCTGCGGGATTAACGTCGCGTACCCCAATTGCAGATTCGCCCAATTTGATTTCTAATATTTCGTCAATGCAAGGCAGAGGTAATTTGGGTTGCATCAGACTAAAGACATCCCGCCATCAGCTAATAAAACTTGACCAACTATCCAGCGCGATTCATCTGAGCACAAAAATTCGACTACACTAGCCAAGTCATCTGGGTTACCAATGCGTCCAGCAGGCGTGCGCTTAGCGGCTTCATCGCGCAAACGCTCATATTCAGGAAATGCGCTTAAAGATTGTGTATCAATAAACCCACCTGAAACGGTATTCACTCTAACGCCATCAGGAATATAATCCACGGCCAAATAACGCACCAAAGATTCTAATGCCGCTTTTGATATCCCTATGGCCCCATAATTCGGAACAACCTTATTCGAACCACTAGACGATAAGGCTACAATAGAAGAGCCATTAGGCATCACAGGCTTCACCTGCTGACACAATACCAAAAATGACTTGGCATTAATGTCCATAGATAAGTCCCATTGATTCGGCTTAATCGCGGCCGTTCTCTTAAATGAACCCAAGGCTGCACAATGTATAAAATAATCTATCCGACCCAATTGCTCAACAGCCTGTTTTCCTAAGCGCTTGGCGTCCATTGGATCTTTCAAATTGCCCTGCAATAAATGTGCTATTCCACCCTCAGCCTTAACTATCCCAGCAGTCTCTTGAGCAGCGTCGATTTTATCCAAATAATTCAGCACCATCTCACAACCCTGAGCCGCAAAACGTTTAGCAATGGCACGCCCAATACCCCGCGTACCGCCCGTAATAAATGCCTTTTTACCCTTAAATTTCATCTCAAATCCTCTAACCATCTCTGCTTAAGGCAATGTTATATCACAACTCCGCCACCCCTAACAAGACTACAGCCTCAAGTGCCAAACCAAACAAGGTGACTCTCGGCCCGACTCCGTGCATAGCCCTAGTCAAAGTTGCGTGAATCAATTATGCGTTTAACTTTACGTTTATTTCCTCGCAATTCACCGACAACAACAATTTTTATATCAAAATCAATCAAACCTTGATCAATGCCTTGGTAAGCTATGCTCATCTTCTCTTTCATCAAACTCAACACAGCGTGCTTGACTGAATCCAAATCAATCACTTCACGCGGCTCAACCCACAACTCTAATGCATCTTTAATTCCATGTCGCCCAACTCTTAATTGCCATTCATGAATCCCGAATGGCAAGGCTTCAATAATATCATTTAACATCCATGCGGCTATATTCCCAGCCCCCGTCACCACCATATCATCAACCCTACCCCTTAGCTTAGCCAAACGAATAGACTTAGCTCCACAAGCACAAGGTTCATTAATGATTTTGGTGACATCACCTGACTTGTAGCGTAAAAGTGGCATAACTTCACGCCTCAGAGTGCTATACACCAATTCTCCATAACCATTTTCATCCGGATCTATAATTTCGACCCATAAATCCATGTCATTCAAGTGATACCCGTTTTGCTCCATGCACTCAACGCCTATCATGCCAAACGCTTCGGTTTGACCATAGGATAAAAGAACTGGGCATTGCCAAACTTGCTCAATGTATTTTCGCGATTTTTCGGTTAGATTTTCTCCGCCGATTAAAATCATTTTCATCATCCAGGCACCTTGAACTTCAGCAATTTGACTCAAATTAACCATCCAACCCGGATCTGCAACAATAATGTTACAACCATAAGGCTTAATCCGATTATAAAATTCTTGAGGGTCAATTCTACCCGCCTCAACATGGAATGCGCCCAAGTTCTCCAGAGACGCTTTGAGTGTCGGGCCTGATACCCAAAAGGAATAATCAAACGATGAAGCAACCCGATCCAATGGCCTAATACCCAATCTCCACAAACCCGCTGCTCCAACGCGTCCGATATCCTCTATCTCTGCATAAGAAAACAAAACTCTTTTAGGTGATTTGGAAGTGGTCCCAGTGGTTTCAAAAGAAGTCTGTGGCTTGTCGCAAGTGAAGTGACTCATGGGTCGCTCCTGCAAATCAACCGGATTCGTATATAATTTTCCCAAATCATTTGGCATTACTATAGCTTGCGGATTGATATTCAATTCCTGAAAACGCTGCCGATAAAAAATTGATTTTTGCGCTACCCGTTTAATAGTATTCTTAAAGTTTTTAATTCTAAGTACGGTCAAAAGTGATTGCGGGCACGCTTCATAAACTTTGATTGCAGTACCTGCGTTCTTCCAAACTGTTTTTAATTCAATGAATCGCAATAATCTAGCTAACATTAATACTGTTCGCCTTTCCAACCAACGGTTTGATTACGTAATAAACGTATCAAGCAATCCATTATAATCCCAATCATAATACAAGCCGAAATAGGGTGAAAAAGGATCGGCCAAAATGGTGCTTTAATAGCCTGATGAGATTTGTATCTTAAAAAATAAATGAGAATTACTAATCCGATAGATGTCCAAAACGTGAATTCAAAGGCTTGATTGCCAGATTTCCAAATCAAGAACGTGGCTATCGGTAATAGCGTTGGTATTAGGGAATTAAATATGAGCCCCAATATTTTTTTGAGGAATACCTTGGGCTTACGTTCCAAGGAATGCATGAATATACGCCGCCACCCAGCCCAGGAAGCAATAAATGAATCATACATGCGTGTCGCAAATACATGTGAGCCTATAGCTAATTCGATTTTGAAGCGTCCATCTTGTTTGGCTTTTTTAAAAATTGCCAAGTCCTCCAATACCTCTCCACGAATAGATGCAAAGCCACCCAAAGCTTCTAAGACTTTTTTCTTAATCAAAATGAAGTGGCCGCATGCCAAAGGAACTTCCGATTTTGGGTTATTCACATCTTGCAATCTAAACCAAACTGCAAAACAACCAATGGCCATAGGCTGAATTAAATACTCAAAAAAAGATTCGCATAAATAATGTGACGTTAGGGTTAAAAAGTCTAGCTCTCTTACTTGACTATGCGCAATGGCTGAAGAAACGGAATGATTTTGATGTTGCGTATCAGCATCGCTAAACAAAAACCATTCACCACTAGCCTGATCAATGCCCTGCTGCAGCGCATGCACCTTACCTGTCCAATCATCTGGCTTAGACTTGCCTTTAATGATTCGTATTTGAGAGTATTCTTTTTGAGCAGATTCTAGCAACGCATAAGTTCCATCTTCAGATCGATCATCTATTAGTATGATTTCCAAATTAGGGTAATCTTGCGCAACCAATGTTGGAATTAGACGTAGTAAGTTCTTAGCTTCATTGCGGCAAGGAATAATTAGAGAAACTTTGGGGGCAACAGTCTCAGCCGCCCAAGCCAAAGCTGGCATCACGCTATATTGCTTAATGCTAGACAACATGGTCATGGCTCTATGTAGCCACAGAACGAATTCAACTAGTATATAGAGATTGAGGACTAATAATATATTGTGCATTGGAAGATTATACTCGATAACATTGCATTTTCAAATGCTTCGTGTCATTTAGGCTGTGCCATAATGCCCCGTCATAGCAAGGCCGTTTTTGGGCCGCGGCAATCTAAGACTAACAACTAATCAATTTTATTTATATTCGACACCTGGTATCCAAGATAACCCCAGATTGCCGCGTTACTGTGACGGTACAAGCCTCAATGCGAGACACCTAATGCCGGTGAAGCTAGACCGTAACTGTACCTCGCAATGACGCCACAAAATAGCTTATGACACAGCCTGAACAACAGGAGTCACAGTTTATTGGATGTCTACTAAATACTTGTGTAGGCGGTGATCGATAGCGGATTTATTGGCGTCGTCATTCAAATCAGAATTGGGCTTTAAGTCTAAATACCTATATATTTCATAAGGCTCACCTTCAGCTGTGAAATATATAGTTTCAACGGGTAAGTTGTGATCCTTGGAATACGCCATGCTAACTTTAGGGAATTTACGATTTTCATCATTAAAGACAACCGTCACCTCTCGAGCCACTTCTCCGTCAATTTCTACATCATTGATAGAAATTTCGTCAATATTACCCTCAGCTAAAGCCTTTGAAAAGTCATCGGCAAAGTCATTGAGCATATAGCCAATACCCGCTGTATCAATGGAATGCTCTTCTTCGCTACCAATGCGCGGATCTGTTTTAGCCATATGCACAATCGGAATAAAAGTGAACAAAAAGCCCTTAGGCCGAGCTAATATCTTGTCTTCAAAATGATTCCTGGCATATACAATTTGCAAACCCTTTTTAGGACCAGCTTTCCAACCCATAAAAATTGCAAATGGCTTTTCGAACCTAACCCATATATCTTCGGATTTTTTGCCCTCGCCCGGGTACTCCCTCTGCATGAGAGATTGATAGGATTGCATTTGAGTATAGGCAGATACTGATTTTTGGACTAATGTCGAAGCTTGACCCGTGAGATGTGCGTCTGCAGCGAGTGCTGAGCTACTAATCAAAAAAATACCGCCCAGGAGAACTTGAACCGTTTTTTTCATGCTTTAATACCTTATGGTTTTACATTTTTTAAATATTTAAAATAATCGGTATCTGTCGATAAAACCAATGTGGTATTTTCATCAATCGTGTCTTCATACGTCTTCAAGGTTTTTAAAAATGAGTATAATTCTGGGTTTAGATTATAAGCTTCAGCAAATATATGTGCGGCTTCCGCATCAGCCTCACCCTTAATTTCTTGGGATGTTTTATAAGCTTCTGAACGTATTTTATTCAAATCTCTATCCGTCAAACCCTCAACCTCAGCCTTGCGACCTTGTCCTTCTGAGCGAAATTGCTCAGCGGCACGGCGGCGCTCAGCTACCATGCGCTCATATATCTTATTTAATACTTGATCGATATAGATTATGCGTTTAATACGAACATCAATGAGTTCAATGCCGTAGCGCGGTGTCATCACACTTGCATGCTCGAGCATATCACGCATTAATTTCTCGCGACCGTGATTAACTACTTCACCCTTGACCAATTTGCTAATCTCGCCCTCTTCGCCAAAAGTAGATACGGGTAGCTCTCGATTTGAGCTACGCACGATTTCATGCAAAGGTTGTTCGGTAATAATGTCTCTGGCCACTGAGTCTAATATGTCATCCAGGCGCGCCATAGCTCCATTGATATCACCAACAGATTTTAAGAATACCAAGGGGTCTGCTATCCTCCATCTAGCGGTAGTATCAATCCAAATAAAACGTTTATTTTTAGTTGGGATTTGATTAGCGTCTCCATCCCATTCCAATATCCGAGATTCAAAACGATTCACATCTTCAACAAATGGTGTTTTGATATGCAATCCGGTCTTGGATATGGTTCCCGAAACAGGCTCACCAAATCGTGTAATAACCACTTGGGTGCCTTCTTTAACAACGTAAAAAGGATTGCCTAAGACGATAACTAATAAAGTAATTCCAACTACGAATAAAGCTATGGTTGCACTACGTGTCATCTACTTACCCTCCGTTGTACGAAAATCCAATAAAGGCAAAAGACCTTTTTGAGAAGGATCTATAATGAATTTTTCTTTTGGTAATGCCATTGTTTTGGCCATAGATTCAAGGTAAATACGTGATCGCGTCACTTCTGGGGCTAAGGCATATTCTGTTACTAGAGCTTTGAAACGAGCCACATCACCCAGGGCACGATTTGTACGCTCAATTGAATACGCTTGAGCTTCTAATATAGTGCGCTCAGCCTCACCTTTGGCTTTAGGGATGATCTTATTGTATTTTTGCTTAGCTTCGTTAATGACTTGTTCTTTTTCTTGCTTGGCTTCATTAACTTCATTAAAAGCATTTTTTACTTTCTCGGGTGGTGACACGTCTTGCAGTTTAATTGTCACCACGTCTATGCCGCTATCATAAGAATCAAGAATCTTTTGCAATTCTTGTTCTGCACGCGTGCTAATTTCGACACGCTTAGTCGTTAAGACTTCGTCAACTGAATAATCGCCAACGAGCATACGCATCACAGATTCGCAAATATCACGAATCGTACCAACGGGATCGCGCAAGGTGTATAGAAGTTTATAGGGATCTTTAACCTTAAATTGAACAATCCATGTCACTTCAAGAGCATTTAAGTCGCCCGTCAACATCAATGATTCATCCAAATAGCTATTCTTACTATAGGTTGTTCGCACACCCGCTTTTTGAGTCCGGAATCCAAACTCTTCCTTAAAGATACGCTCAACCTTAACGCGGTCAAAAGTCTCTATGCCAAAAGGTAAACGCGTATTCAATCCAGGCTGAGTGGTTCTTACATATTTGCCCAAGAACAGCACAACGCCGCGCTCATCAGGGCCAATCGAATAGAACATGGTTGAAACCATGAGCAGAACTAAGAATATTGCACAGAATAACCCAATCAAACCGGGTCGCATAGGGAATTTTTTTGTCAAGCCTAGTAAATCTTCAGGTGTTTTAAAGTCCATTTTTTTTGCCTCGCTTGCGGCACATGTTATATGAATCTATACTTAAAGGCAAGGCGAATTAAGTTAACCCAAGCATCACTTATCAAGGTTAAATCTAGCTGAGTGTGTTTTTGAATTTGGCCCATGGGAATTTGGTGCCGGGGCACTCAGTGGCGGCGCCCGGTACAGCATTGTGACGAATCACTCTTTTTTTGGGGATATTGTATTGGCGTCTTAGGGTGTCCACTAAATAAGTCACTGACTCTAATTGTTTATTGGTCACTTTCGTTTCGCTAAAGTTTCCTATTAGAGAAATGCCTATGCCAACTTTATTCATATTAGAATGATTTGCATGCGCGCCATTCATTTGTTTTTGCCAACGGTGACCTACCTCTATTTGGCCCATGGCTCGGCTAGCAGTCCCATTATCGACAATGAAGTGATATCCCAGCCCATTCTTCCAACCGCGACGTTTGTGCAATGCATTTATTGTGTCGGCATTGCCAGTCGGAGTAGCTGTGTGGTGAATGACAATGTATTTCCATCGACCTGTATTTCTATATAGAGGAATGGGTGGTCTATAGTCGCTAACGCCTGGTATTAAAAGTGATTGGCCTATGGATATCTTTTTTTCATCTCGAATATTATTGACCTTCATAATGGTCCGAATGGGAACACTATAAAGTTTGCCAATTCTCCACAATGTTTCCTTGGGTTTGACGATATGATAATGCGACATGCCTTGAGGAATGCTAATCGGCGCTTGATACTTTGGCTGTATATTAATAGGTGTGACAGCTATCGGCCGCTGAGCAATGCGTTGCGGTGGAAGCATTGTTTGCGAAACACGTGGTGTTGCGCAGCCCGCCAGTCCCGCAGCAACTAAAACAATAGTCAGTTTAAGGAAATTGCTTGGAATCAACGTTCTATTTTTAAGACTTGGTATTTAATGGCTCCAGCAGGTACAGCAATGTCAACCTTATCGCCTACCTTATGCCCCAAAAGAGTTTTGCCTATCGGAGAAGAAATGGATATCTTATTTTCGTTATAGTCAGCCTCTTCACCAGCAACAAGCATATACTTTAATTCTTCGCCCGTCTCTAAGTCCTTTAAGCTAACCGTCGCACCAAGTAGAACCTTATCTTTGTCCATACCTGTTTCATCCAAAATTTCAGCGCGAGAGAGCTTTTCGTTCAACTCAGATATGCGGTGCTCATTCATGGCTTGACTATTCTTGGCAGCGTCATATTCCGCATTCTCCTTCAAATCACCAAAGGCACGTGCAACTTCCAAGTCTTTGGCTATTTCACGCCGCTTCTTAGTCATCATGTACTTTAAGTCATCTTTCATCTTTTTGTATCCAGTTTCAGTCATCCGGATTCTATCGCTTGACATACTCAAATCTCCTCATAGTCTCTTAAGCCGGTATTGTATATAATCCGGCTCCACCAAGATGATACTCAACCTCAGTCCAAAATTTTTAACAGCAGATATTGTACAATAACGTTTTGCAGTATCAAAGCTGTAATTCTTATACCCTCCTATAATTCCCTCGAAATACAATGGTAATCATGGCATAATCTGCCCATGGCGACTAAGAAATACGACTATATGGTTATGGGTGGTGGGTTTGCGGGTCTTTCCACTGCATACGCCTTGGCTAAAGCTAAGGCTGGCAAAATTTGTATTATCGAAAAAGAGTATAAGCTAGGTCTTGGGGCCTCATCCAAAAACGCATCCATGCTCTGCCAATTAGTCCGCGATCCCATCACTTGTGGATTCATGATTGATTCAGTCAAATCAATAACTGAACAATGGTCCAAAGAATTTAAAAAAGCTCCTTTCCTAAATTGTGGATCATTACATATTGGACGCTTGGATGACTTGCGTCCATTTGCGACGTCGGTCGAGGTGGCTAGTGGCAAAGGCGTTATGACAGCATTACTATCTCGCAAAGAAACGCTAGCGCGATTCCAGCACTTAAAATCCGCTGAGTTTGAAGCAGCGCTTTGGTGCCCTTCTGATGGCGTAATCGATACACAAGCATTAATCGATGGCCTCACACAAGTTTGTAAAGACATGGGTGTGTCTATATTCAAATCCACAAATGGATTACCTCAAAAAGATAGTGAGGGTTATTTTATTCTACAAACATCTCCCACACGTAACTTTCGGTCCAAAGTATTAATTAATGCGGCGGGTGCATGGGTTAATCAGGTGAATCAAAAATTAACTGCACAGAACATCCAAACCAAAGCCATGCGCAGACATATATTCATCACCCAAGATTTTGAAGAAACCCAAACACATAAACCCATCGTTTGGGATGTGGATCATGAAATATATTACCGACCCCATAATAAAGCCCTATTACTCTCCCCCTGTGATGAAGAAGAGTTTGCTCCAGGCACAACTGAGGTGGACTTAAAAGCCAAAGAATTGCTCTTACAAAAATCTAAGCATTTTTTACCCGAAATTCAAAATACGAAGTTCTCAAGGATGTGGTCAGGACTAAGAACCTTTTCTCCTGATAAACGCTTTGTGATTGGCTGGGACGCTGAATGCAAAAACCTATTTTGGAATGCTTGCCTAGGAGGCTACGGCCTAACCGCCTCAGCCGCCGCAGGTAAACTTGCTAGCGATCTCATCTTGGGTAAAAAAGCTGAACCTTTATACACCCAGGCTTATAATCCGAATCGATTCGCCAACATTCCAACCACCTCTCCAGACCTCGAATTAGCCCAACAAGACCAAAGATAATAGCCCCGTCATCCTGAGACATGCGAAGCAAATGGCGTGAGGATCCCACAGAAGCCGCGAAGCAGGATCCATGCGCAGCAATGAAAGCCTTTTGCTGGGAGATTGTCACGACACCCTTTATAATTTATTAGGGTGCCTCACAATGACAGGAAAAAACTGCAACAATTAGCTGGGGCGTTCGCCGGTTTTGAGGACTATATCGACTTCTAGGTTGATAGCGTCTTTGACTAGGCTTTTGGAAAGTGTGGTTACTTTTAGGGTGTGCGGTATGAGAAATACAGAGAAGTCATTTTTTCTGACTTTGCCAATTGTGAGACTAATACCATTAATGGCTATGCAGGCTTTATCTATAATATAGCGTGATAATTTTTTGGGGTATTTAATGCGAAATTCTATTTCTTTGGTGTCTTGAATGATTTTGGATAATTGGCCAATAGCGTCAATATGTCCGAGAACATAATGGCCGCCTAACCTATCTCCATATTTTAATGCGCGCTCTAAATTGACTGAATCTTTAATTTTGAGATATTTTAAATTACTCACTCTTAATGTCTGTTGAATAATATCAAAGTAAATAATTCCACGCAGTGACTTAAAGACAGTTAAACACACGCCATTGACCGCAATGCTCTCACCGATTTTTATGCGGGTGATTTTTTTGAGAGGCTTAATACCTATGGTTAGGCCTGTCTTTTTCTTTTGGATTGAATGAATATTGCCTTTTGTTTCGACAATACCAGTGAACATTATATGATTAATCCGTGAATGGCTAAGTCAGGCCCAAAAGCATCTATGCCCTCAATGCACAAATCCTTAGCCTGTTTCATAAGGGTTGGATTCTTGCCACCAATAGCCGATATAGAATCTTTACCGCCTAAGAATTTAGGTGCAATAAACCAATAGAATGCATCTGCTAAACCTCGCTGCATAAAATCTGCATGCACTTCTCCGCCGCCCTCAACCAAAACACTTTGAATGCCTAATTCATGCAAGGCTTTAAGCAAAGCCCTGAGATCAATGCGACCATTATTAGCTTTAATGCGTAATATAGTTAGTTTTTTGAATTTTTCTAAAGACTTCGATTTTTTTGTGCTGCAGGTCGCGACAATAACAGGCCCTGGTGATTTGAATACTTTAGCAGTTGGCTTGATTCTCAAGTGGCTATCGAGAACTATTTTGGTCACATGTTTTTGTTTATCAATCAACCGCACATCTAAACTAGGATTATCTCTTTGGATCGTATTCATCCCTACCAAAACAGCGTCATGCTCATAGCGTAATTTATGTGCCTGTTTTCTAGCTAATGGAGATGTCACCCATTGCGAATCACCCTTGCTTGTCGCAAGTTTGCCATCTAGAGTTTGGGCGGCCTTAAGGGTTATGAAAGGTTTTTTCTTTTGCACAGAAGTGGCGAAGTGGCGCAATAAAGGTTCTGCATATTCTTCGGCTATACCAGATTCATAATCAATACCCTTTGCTTCTAAAATAGCTTTGGCTTTGTGGTAATGTTCGGGATTAGGGTCTAGGCAAGCAACAAATACGCGCTTTATACCCGCTTTAATAATGGCATCTGTACAAGCGCCCGTCTTACCTTGAGTGGAGCAAGGTTCTAATGTTACGTATAAATCACAGCCTTTGGCTTTTTGTTTAGCTCGATGGATAGCTTCTATTTCAGCATGTGCGCGACCCGCTTTTTTGTGATAGCCTTTGGCAATACACTTACCATTCTTAACTAGAACGGCTCCTACGGGAGGGTTGGGCGAAACAACTCCTACGCCTTTGCGAGCCAACTCAATGGCCATGTCCATCCAATAAAGGTGATTATTTTGCATAGATGGGAATAAGCTTTATTGTGATTTGGCCACTTTGTCGAGAATACCATTCACAAAACGTGAGGTTTCTGAATCACCATATTTTTTGCCTAATTCAATAGACTCATTAATCGCCACATTGGTGGGAATGTCGTCATTGAAACGAATTTCATAAGTGCCTATGCGAAGAATATTGCGGTCCACTAGAGCCATGCGCTCAATCGCCCAATGATCAGCTGATGCTTCAATGATGCGATCCAATTCATCCTTTTTCTCAATCACAGAATTAAGAATGACTGCTGCGTAATCTCTAATCTCGGGAATTGCAGTTGTTTCACCCTCATCGAGTTTTAGTTGGCGCCAAAAATTATCCACCCAATCTTCATCGCGTTCAGAGGTTTGTTCGTATTGATACAATAATTGTAATGCACACTCTCTTGAGCGGGTTCTATTTCTCATGCTAAATGCACCTGGATTAAATTAGTCATTTCGATAGCTGCCTTTGCTGCTTCACGACCCTTGTGACCCATTTTGCCACCACAACGATCTATCGCTTGATCATAGTTCTCAGCTGCAATCACTCCATGGATAACAGGAATATCAGCAGCTAAAGTAGCGCTCATAGTGCCTGCCGCCGCAGCATCAACTACATGATTAAAATGTCTGGTTTCACCGCGAATAACCATGCCCAATGTAATCAAACAATCATACTTTTTCTTTTTATTTAATTTTTGTACCATAAGCGGTATTTCAAATGAACCTGGCACATGATACACATCTATTGCATTTGGCTTAACGCCGAATTGACTGAGTGTGTCCACGGCACCCTCCAAAAGCATATTGGTGAAGTATTCATTAAAATCAGCGACAACAAAGCCAAATTTAGCCTTACCGGCAACCAAGCCACCCTTTTTATGCTTTATTTGATTCAAAGCCTCAGAAGGTTTTTTTATTTTTTTAGATTTAGTTTTGCGTTTCGTAATTTTTTTCATATATAATTCTCGCTATCCTAAGCTCTAGGATTTTTTTAATCGATGTCCCATTTTCTTCTTCTTTGTGGCTAAATAACGCCGATTATGTTTATTAGGCTTCATCTCTATAGGCACGCGGCCAACAACGTTCAACCCGTAACCGCTTAAGCCAATAATTTTTTTGGGATTATTCGTCATCAAGCGTATTTTCTTAACACCCAAATCAACCAAAATTTGAGCGCCCACACCATATTGCCTCAAATCTGCACTAAACCCTAATTCTAAATTAGCCTGAACTGTATCTAATCCCGTATCTTGTAACTCATAAGTTTTTAATTTATTAAGTAATCCAATACCACGTCCTTCTTGACGCATATAGAGCACAATGCCGCAGCCCTCATCAGCTATACGCTTCATAGAAGCATCCAATTGAGGCCCACAATCACAGCGCTGAGATCCAAATACATCGCCCGTCATACATTCTGAATGCGCTCTCACTAAAACTGATTCAACTTGCTTTGGATCGCCCTTAACCAAAGCTAAATGCAATTCCTGATCCACAACTGATTTATAAGCATATAGCTTAAAGGTTCCATATGCATTAGTGATTTGTGTTGTGGCCGATCGTTGAATCAAATTCTCATTCTTGCGACGATAGTGAATTAAGTCCTTAATGGTACATATTTTTAATTTGTGTTTTTGAGCAAAAATGGTCAAATCTTTAGTCCGAGCCATTGTTCCATCTTCATTCATGATTTCACAAATAACACCCACAGATCTAAGCCCAGCCAATTGAACTAAATCAATACAAGCTTCTGTATGGCCTGCGCGCACTAGCACTCCACCCTCTTTAGCCTGTAATGGAAAAATATGTCCTGGCTTAACAAAATCTGCTTTGACTGACTTAGGGGAAGCTAGTAATTTGACTGTTTTAGATCTATCTTTAGCTGAAACACCCGTACTAACACCTTTTTTGGCATCAATGGATACAGTCCAAGCCGTTTTGAATGTGTCTCCGGATTCATTCACCATCAAATTAATGTCTAGCGCTTTGAGTTTTTCCGCTGACATCGGACAACAAATAATTCCACGCCCATGTAGAGCCAAAAAATTAATTTTTTCTGGAGTCGCATATTGCGCGGCAAGAATCAAGTCGCCTTCATTCTCTCTATCTTCATCATCAATCACGATAACGAGTTGACCGCGCTTTATATCTTTTACAACATCTTCAATTTTGCTAAATTTCATAATTCACCTAATAATAAACTTCCTGCAATGTGAGCCCATGCGCTTTTGCTGCAGGCCCTGCTTTTTTTTCGCTGCCGTCCAAAAGTAACTGCATTGACTCAAGGTTTCGACGCTCAAAACCAACTTCTAATAAAGTGCTGACTATAATTCTAACCATATGATACAAAAACCCATTACCTGCAATAAAAAACTCTATCAACCCCGTTTCGGATTCAATGATATCTAATCGAGTTATCGTCCGTCGCCTATCAGGTCTTAATTCCGCTCGATCCGAAAAGGCTGAAAAATCATGCTCGCCCATAAGGCTTAGAGCAGCTTGGCGCATCAAATCTAAATTAGGTTTGTTTTTTAGCCATAGCACTTGATCTTCATTAAATATTGGCTTAGTGGAACTCACCCAAACCTGATATCGATACATCTTACCCTTAGTGCTAAAACGGGCATGAAATTTCTCGTCAACCAACTTAGCCTCACGAACAACCAAATCTGCTGGCATATGCGCGTTCAAAGCATTCAAAAATTCATCAATGGCCCAATCTTGCTTCAACTCAAAATGAACACATTGTCCGTCAGCGTGTACACCCGCATCAGTTCTCGAAGCAACCTTTGTATCTGGTCTATAGCCTAATAATTTCTCTAAAGAATTCTGAAAAACCGTTTGCACAGTGCGCTCGCCTTTTTTCTGAACTTGCCATCCAGAAAAACCTGTACCTCGATACGCTAACCGCACTGCAATACGCATTAGACAAGGTATTCGGCAATTTGTACAGCATTCAACGCGGCGCCCTTGCGGATTTGGTCTCCAGAAATAAACATGCCTAGAGATTTCTTTGAATCCAAACCTTGTCTAATTCTGCCAACCAAAACATCATCGCCACCATCAGCTTCAAGCGGCATAGGAAAGTAATTTTGTTTTACATCGTCCACAATTTGGATACCAGAGGCTGCTTTGATTAAGCTACGCGCCTTTGCAGGTGTCATTGGCTTAGTCAATTCAATAAATATAGCCTCTGAATGAGCCCGATAAACAGGCACACGCACACAAGTCACATCAATTTGAATATTCTTACGCTTGAATATTTTATGCGTCTCATGCACCATTTTGAGCTCTTCTTCATTAAACCCATTGGCGCATATGGGGCTATTATGCGAAAAGACATTAAATGCTATTTGGTGTGGAAAGACTTTTTTAACTGCTTTTTTACCACTCAGAACCTGCTTACTCTGATCTTCTAATTCCTGCATAGCAACAGCACCTGCGCCTGAAGCCGCTTGATAGGTGGCTACGCTAATTTTCTTAATTTTGTTCTGCTTATCTATCGGCCATAAAGGTAACAGCATAATAATAGTTGAGCAATTGGGGTTAGCGATAATGCCTTTATGTTTTTTAATCTCTGCGGCATTAATCTCGGGCACAACCAAAGGAACTTTGGGATCCATGCGATACGCTGAAGTATTATCAACGACAACCGCACCCGCTTTAACCGCATAAGGCACAAACTTCTTGCTCAAGGACCCACCTGCCGAGGACAAAACAATGTCTATGCCCTCAAACGAATTAGTCTTTAATTCTTGTACGGTGTAAAACTTATTTTTGAACTTAAGCTTTTTGCCCACAGATCGCTTAGAGGCCAATAAACGCAATTCACCAATAGGAAATTTGCGTTGAGCCAAAATTTTGAGCAATTCTTTGCCCACAGCACCCGTTGCACCCATAATGGCTACATTCACAACCGACGCTTGTTTCTTAC